>CAYYSX010000400.1:1406-4604 GCA_964474315.1 uncultured Verrucomicrobiota bacterium
GGGACATTTGCCGTGAGCGCCAACATCGATTCCGCCAATCCCGACGGAAACTTCGTCGCCGTAGCGGATGTCAATCAGGACGGTTTCCAAGATCTGGTCACGGCCAATGGCGGCCTTTCCGGAGTGCTGCGGGTGATTTTGGGCAATGGCAACGGCACGTTCCAGCCTCCGGCCAGCGTGGCGGTGCCCAGCAGCCCGGTCGGGGTGGCCATCGGAGATTTCAACCAAGATGGCAAGCTAGACTTAGTGTCGGTGAATAACGGTGCGGGTAATGTCTCGGTGCTGCTGGGCGATGGACCGGGCACGTTCAACAACGTTACCAACATTGCCACCGCCACCGCACCCCAACGGGCCGTGGTGGGAGACTTCAACGGCGATGGCCACCCCGACATCGCCGTTGCCAACAGCACCGGAAGCGCCGTTTCAATCATTCTCGGCGCAGGCGATGGCTCATTCACCGAGGTCATCCAGCATGAGGTGCTGAATCCGGTCGTGCTGCACACGGAGGACTATGATTTGGATGGCATCGTGGATCTGGTCGTGGGAACAACTACCGGTGCGAATCCTTATACCTTATGGTTGCTGCGTGGGCGGGGCGACGGGCGTTTCTGGGGCGGACCACCGACCTATTCAACGGGGGGCGGCGCGAAGTCCTTGGCAGTCGCGGATTTCAACGGCGATGATCAACCGGACCTGGTGGTGATGAATGGTGGCTCCAGCGCGCTGGCCGTGCTGCTCAACCAGGGCGACGGCCGCTTTCTGCCGGGCGATACCATCACCTTTGCCAGCCATCCGCAGACCGTGACCGCCGCGGATTTTAACGGCGACGGCCATGCCGATGTAGC
The DNA here is from genome assembly GCA_964474315.1 of uncultured Verrucomicrobiota bacterium. Classification (GTDB taxonomy): domain Bacteria; phylum Verrucomicrobiota; class Verrucomicrobiia; order Limisphaerales; family UBA9464; genus UBA9464. The sequence continues at coordinate 2,252 of CAYYSX010000400.1, forward strand.
GGCCATGGGCACGCTCGCGATGTTCGTGGCGTTCGGAAACGGGGATGGAACTTTCGCGACGCCGGTCAACATCGTTCCGGTGGACGACTTCTTCGCCTCGGCGGCGCGGGATGTGGTGGCGGCGGACGTGGATGGCAACGGACACCCGGACATCCTCATCGCCGGCGGCACGCTGACAGGGATTGGCCTCACCGTCTTCCGTAGCAACGGCAATGGCTCGTTCCAGGCACCCGTCAGTTATGCGGAAAGTGGCTTGGGCGATCCGCTCGTCGTCGCGGATTTCAATGGCGACACGTTCCCCGATGTGGTGATGGCCAACCAGAGCACGAACCGGTTCTCGCTCTTTCTGGGCAATGGCACTGGCACCTTCCAAGCCCCGCTGACTTACGAGATGGGCACCAATGTCTATGCCATCACCACCGCCGACTTCAACGGCGACGGGCACGCGGATGTCGCGGTAGCCAACTTCGGTTGCTATTCGTGCGGCACGGATGCGGCGGACGGCGGCGTCTCCGTGCGCCTCGGTGTGGGCGACGGGACCTTCCTCGATCCGGTTCATTACCCGGTCGTCCCACGACCCGAGTTCCTCACCTCGGGGGATTTCAACGGCGACGGGATTCCCGATCTCGCGGTGACCGATCTATTGATTGCCCGGGTGTCCTTCCTGCTGGGCCAGGGCGACGGCACGTTTCGCTCTTCGTTGGGTTACGGCCTGCCCGGCAGTTCGGAGCGGTCGGTGGTGGCGGACTTCAATGGTGACGGCAAATTGGACCTTGCCGCCACGGTCTTCGGCAAGCAGGTCGTTGCGATACTCATGAACGCCTGCGCCGCGGCGGCACCGGGCATTTCCTTCGAGGTGCAGCCCGGCACCTTGAGGCTGTTCTGGCCGGCGGTGGAAGGCTTCGAGTTGCAGGCAACGGACGACCTCAGTTTACCCGGCTGGAATGCCGACATTCCCACGCCCCAACTCCACGACAACCAACTGGAAGTGACGATTCCCTTCGAGGCACCGCGCCGCTTCTTCCGGCTGCAAAGACCGTAAAGCGGCGCGCTCGTTTTCAAAGGCTGTTGCTCCAATAGCCCCCGGTGAATCCTTGCCGTGGCCAGACCCGCCCCACCATTGCCCTATGGATTCACGCGCGGCATCTCCCCAGAATTCCGATCCTTAGGCCACTAAACTCCCGCCCAGTCGTTGCACAGCAGCTCAGCCTGCTGAAGAACCGTCTTCACCGCCTCCTCCTGAAGATCCGGAGGATAACCGTATTTGTTGAGGATACGTTTCACGAGAACGCGGATCTTGGCGCGGGAACTTTCGCGGAGGGTCCAGTCAATCGTCACGCTCTGCCGGACTTTGGTGATCAATTCTGTGGCGATGACCTTGAGCTTGGCATCGCCCATGACCTCCACTGCCGATCCGTTCGCCGCCAGGGCATCGTAGAACGCCACCTCGTCGTCCGTCAGCCCGAGTTGCTCGCCGCGCTGGGTGGCGGCGTCGAGTTCCTGGGCGAGGCGGATGAGTTCCTCGATGACCTCCATCGTGCTGATGGCACGGTTGTTGTTGCGGATGTGGGGTTGCCAATGGGAACCGTCGGCGGCGCTGCCGGTCATGATGACCTTGACCACGCAGGCCTTGCCCTTCTCGGCTTCGGTGTCGTCGTCCTTCGCTCCGGCCCAGTCGGGCCTGAGCGCCACAATGGCATTGTGGAGGTCCACGCAGATGCGGCGGCTCATGCAGACGATCATCGCCTTGCCGTCCATCGCTTCGAGGCGCTTTTCAAAATGCGCCACCAGATCGGCAGCGATGAGCGCGATGCGCTTCGGATCGCCCACCAGCGCCTCCAGCGCGGCCCACTTGGTCTTGAGCTGCTCCTTCTTCGACCATTCCTCGCCCTCGGTGATCTCCTCAAACTCGGCGTCAATCTTTGGCAGCTCGCTGGCGTTGAGGCCCAGCTTGGAAATGCGGCTCTCGTAGTAGATTGGCACCGTGGCTTGGTCGGCGACGGCGCGCTGGATGTCATAGATGCTGATATAATCGCCGAAGACCGCCCGCGTGTTGGCGTCCGTCTTTTCGATGGGCGTGCCGGTGAAAGGACAGGTTCGTCTGCACCAGCGACGGCGTCGTCACGCGCAGCACTTTTCTCAGGGCCTCCTCCCGCGCCTCCTCGGGGAGGATGGGATTCAACCGCCGCAAGGCCTCACGCAGCCGCCCCACCAGCACCACCTCACCATAAGACTCCCTCTCCTGTTGGGAGAGGGCCGGGGTGAGGGTGTCACCGGCTTGTTCGCCCGGAGCCATCTGCGGCCCGTGCCCGACCGCATAGCCCAGCTCCCCGAACCACGTCAGGGCGGCGTC
>CAYYSX010000401.1:0-4580 GCA_964474315.1 uncultured Verrucomicrobiota bacterium
TGCTCTCAGCGAGGGCCGGGTGATCAAAGAACTGCTGAAGAGTTGAACCGCCGGGTCCTGAAGCCAACCCAATCGTTGGACCGACGCTATCAATCGTTGCGAAAGTACCTTCACGCAGATGGATGCAGCCGCGCGGGTGGTGCGGTGCGGTGCGGTGCGGACACCGCACGCTACACGCACGTACTTTCGCAACGATTGATAACCGAAATGACCCAAGACGCCGCCGGGAGTTTCTCCCCCCAAGGCGTGCGCTCCGCCAGTAGGCCAAAAACACCAGCGGACAGGGTTCACCACCCGGTCGGGCCGCCATGATAGACCGGTCGAACTTATAACTAAGGGACCGGGATCAGTCGGAAGAATTGATGGTTCGGCCCGATCTCCTGCACGAATTCCACGAGCCCACCGGACGCCGTCGCAATCGACACCTCAGTCCATAGCAACAGATCAGTGGAAGATTCCAGACGGTAACGCTGTCCGTCTAACGCCGTGGTCTGGATGCGGAAGGTACTGTCTGTCGTCGAGGGCTGGAGCACCAAGGGCATGACCTGCACCTGGACCATTGCGGCGCCGGAGGCACCGGTCTGGTCGCTGGCTTGCACCATGATGACGTGATCGCCCGGCGGCGGTAACACCCAGGGGAAGCGGAACGGCGCTTCGGTGGTTTCGCCCAGTTTGTTCCCGTTGGCAAAGAACTCCACTTTGCTGAGGTTGCCATTGGGATCGTTGACCTCCGCGTTGAGCATCATCGCTGCCGGCAGCAGGAAGCTGTGATTCGCCGTCGGGGAAACGATACTAACCGTCGGGGCTTGGTTGACTGGCAGGGGTGGACGCAGCACCGAGGCCGGTATCACCTGCTCGGGCTGGCTGGCGCTTCGCCATCGCAACTGGGCCACTGCGCCGCCACCATTTTCATAGAACTCCAACTGGATCGGATAAGGTTGTCCGGCCTGCAACTCGATCACCCCGATATGGGTCGTCGGAGACTGGTCAATCCACTGGTTAATGATGAGTTGATTGTTCACCCACAAGCGCACCCCGTCGTCCACGGTGACGATAAAGGTGTAGGGTTGGGAGAAACGCGGGGTCACGGTACCGGTCCACCGCACGGAGAAAGTGTCCGCACCCAGTTCCGACGCGGGCGAGCCACCGCCCCAGTCAAAGTTCACCCTCGGATCCACCCGCGTGAGCTTTTTGGATGTTAGATTGATATTATCGAAGTATTCGCCCAACAGACCACCGCCGGTCTGACCCAGAACGGTCACCGTGACAGGGGTGGACGCGCCCGTGATGCCGGACGAGTCCGTGGCCAGCGCGCGCACTTCGTAGATTCCGCCGGCGGTGACGTTCCAGGTCGCCTGATAGGGCGGTTCCGTGGCTTCACCGAGTTGGGTGTCCCCGGTGTAGAATTGGACCTGGGTGATCGAGCCGTTGGTCGTGCTGGCCCGGGCCGTCAGCACGATTTTGGCGGGCGCCTGGAATAGCGCATCAGTGGCCGGGCTGTGCAAGGTCACCTCGGGCAGACCGGACAGATTTCCAATCCAGGCCGCCAGCACGTTCACAGCGTCTTGATCCACGAGGTTTCTCGCGAGCGGCGGCATGCGGTAGGACTCCGTGGCGGTGTTCATACGTCTGAACATGACCGAATGCTCCAGGTCCTGGGGAACCACGATGCGCGAACCGGCGACGCCAAGGGTATCGAGCACCGGGCCGCCGAGAATCTGCGCCGCGCCAAGCGGGGTCTCGATGCGGGCATCCCATTTGGCCTGTCCCGCCGGACCGCCGGGGCGATGGCAGTGTGAGCAGTTGGCATCGAGATAGGAGCGCACCCGAAATTCCAGTGTCGCGGCTTCATTGGTCACCGTCACCAGCTGCGTCAGATCAGGAAGCTGCGCTTCGTCGAACGCTGGCTCGAAGTAGCCGACGTGGTTCCAAGCGCGAAGCTGGTTGTCCGTCACTCCGGTTTCGGTGAAGAACTGTTCCAGGTTGCTCTGGCGGGTCTTCACCCCAAGCACACCGCCGGCCGCGTGGCTGTGACAACTCAGGCAATCCTGTCGTCCGGGGAAAAACCACGGCTGCCGCCAACGCTCGCGGAAATCGAACTTCGCAGTCGCCCGGGCGCCGCTGCCGGTGTGCGCCGTCAGGGCGAGGCCGAAATAGACCGGGTCGGGTAAGGCGAGCGTCTTGGTGGCGTAGAGCCGCCAGTTTCGACCGTCGTCGCTGCTGTAGGCGGTCCACACGTGGCCGGCGCGCTTCAGGCGCAGCCAGGTGTGGGGAAAAGCGACGCGGGGATTCGGTGCCGGCGGGTAAATGGCTGAAGCGCTGCCTCCCACGGTGTCGCGCGACTGAAACTCATAACCGCCGTCGTTGTTGTTACGGGCCGCGTTGCTGGGAAAAACCAACGCGAAAATGTGGCGGGCGTTGGCGTCCAACGAATCACGCACCATCAGGCCGACCTTCGTGTAGAGATCTGTTAGCGTCACCGAGGAAATCTTTACGAAGATGTCGAAGTCACCCGTACGCTGTTGATAAGCGAAGCGGAACTGGTCGCTCGTGCCCCAGATATCCGCACCGCCGGCCACCAGCTCCCAGCCGTCGGCCACCTTGGTGGTCGAGCCAACCACCGGCCCGCCGATGTCCACGCTGGTCAGGTCGCCGATTTGCTGCGCACCAACAATCTCGATGTCTTCGGTGACCGCCCCTGGAACGATGTCGGCATCCGAATAATCGGGCCGCCATTTGTAGCTCGCGCCATAGACATAGTTATTGGTGTCGCGGACCAGCAGGCGGGTTTCCAGCCGGCGGCGGAGGTCAGGCTGGTTCTCATTGGTGGACAGCTCGAAGTGCTTTACCCAGACCGACCCGGCAGGGAACGTCCATTCGCCGTCCGGAGCGAAACCGATTTTCGTCCCGTCGGGTACGCCCATCCAGCGCGTCTTATGCGCGCCATCGGACCACAGCGGTGAATTGACCTCGTAATGAACCAATCCAGACGACGGCGTGAGCGTAACGAGATCGGTGAACGCACCCGTTTGGGACAGCAACGGCGGCAGGGGCTTCGGCGGTACTCCGCCGCGTTGCAGTTTATAAATCCGGCCCGCCTGACTGCTAAGCTGGCACAGATAAAGTTCGTTTTGCTGATCGTAGCCGAAGCCGGACAGGCCGACATAGTCGCTGCCCGCATTGGGCCCGGAGCCACGCGGCATCGAGCAGAGAAAAATCTTCTTCGCCGGGACGGTGGATTCATCGAGCACCCAGATGACGTTGGCGATGTTGTCGCCGAAGAGGTAGCGGCCTCCGAGTTCGTTCGCGAACTCCTGGCCGCGATACACGTAGCCGCCAATGATGGCCGCCCCATCGCTGCGCGAATAGTCGAGCACCGGCCGGCGGTTCACCCCGAGGAACGGCGGCGTGAGGTCGCCTTGCAGCCCCTCGATGCGGTTCCACTGGAAGTTCAGGCCGAACGGATCGGTCGGTTCGATGATGTTGAGTTCCTCCCGGGAACCCTCACCCACGTCGCCGATGAAAATGCGTCCACTGGGCGGGTCGATCGTCATGCGATGCGGGCTGCGCAAGCCGATGGCGAAAAACTCCTCCAGCACCTCGGGCTGGCCGACGAACGGGTTGTCGTTGGGAATGTAATAGTTCGCCGTCAGGCTCCCGCTGGGCAGCGGCTGCTTGGAAATCGGGTGACTGATGTCGCCGCCGCGCTGGTCCACATCGATCCGGAGTACACCGGAATGGAGGCTGGTGTTGATACGCTGGTTATTCTGACCACGCGCGTCGTCGCCGTTGGTCAGGTAGAGGAAACCGTTGTCCGGATGGAAAAACATGCCCCCACCGTTATGCCAGACGGTCTCCGACCACTGGTCAATGAAGACGGTTGCCGAGCTGGGAATGGCGACCCCGTTTGCGTCGAGCGTGTAACGTTCGAGTCGGTCCCGGTTGGGCGTGTCCGTGGGCGGACGCGCGGTGGCACTACCCCGCACCGTGCCGGGCGCCACGTAGGTATAATAAATGAACAGGTAGCGGTTCGTCTCGAAGCCCGGGTGAAACGCAATCCCCATCAGCCCGGAATCGTCCCAACCTTGCACCTGGTCATGGATGTCCAACACGAGCGTCTTGGTCGAGGTGTTACGGTCGTTGGTGAATTGATGAATGCGGCCCTCGCGTTCATAGACGACGAGGTTGGACGTGCCCGGCATCGGCAACAGTCCCATCGGGTTAAGGAAGGTCAGGTTCGGGAAGGCGACGACCGCGGACCAGTCGCCTGAGAGAGTTGGGCCAACCTCGGGCAACCGGTCGCCGAGAAACGCGCTGAACGAGGGACGTTCCTGCAGGCCGTAAGGTTCCGCGCCGCGAAGCCCAACAACGCCAAAAATAAAGACACACAGCGCCATCAAGGCTTCGCGCGGGTTCATGTCGATCGATTAACCAGCTCACGTGCCAAGCCTCTGACTCTTGTGTGACAATGAGGTGAGTTTTCTTACCTCCTCCGTGTCCGCCGTTGGTCCAAAAACCCAACGGAATCAAAGTGGGTCGCGGATGAAACTCGGCCCTGCCCGTCAATACACGTAGGCGCC
>CAYYSX010000402.1:0-4574 GCA_964474315.1 uncultured Verrucomicrobiota bacterium
GACCTCCGCCCGGGGCACTGAAATCGTCTCCCCCGAGTGGGTACGAAACAACACCACCACGTCATCGCCTCCCGCATCCCGGCCCAGGAAAACCCGGCCGTCCTTCAGACGGACGACATCGGGCTGACGGTTGAACCAGGGGTTATCGGTGGCTTTCCAAGAAGCCGGAACCACGGTCTGGCCTTCGCAGACCAGACAGGCCCGAACGCCGGTTCCCTTGCACGCCTTGCAGGCCACCACCCGGGAACCGCGACAAATGGGGCAAAAACCCGCGCTGACCAATTGCCCATTCTCCAGCTTCCAGATCTCGCCCGCGTGACCTTCCGAAACAATCCAGGAAGACCTGACACCGGGAAACCGCAAGACGAACGCCATCGCTCCCGGTGGAGCGCCCGGTTTGGGATCCCGAACCCACGTGCCTTCGCTGCGGGTGACGCAGGGACCGGGACAGTCCCGCGCTCCCTTTCGACACCCCGGTTCGCCACAACCCACCTGGCCCTTTCCGTTGCATCCGAAGCACCACTGCTCCTCCGACCCGGGCTCGCGGGCTGCCGCCGGGGTGACGTTCGGTTTCCGGGCAGCGCCCCCTTTGGCTGGCGGTGGATTCTTTTTTCGAGCCGCGAGTTTTTCCTCCAGCGCCAGCGTAGTTTCGTCGGGTCCCTCATCCACGGCATCGGGCCCGGGCTCGTTTCCGGCCATCGGGTCCGGCTTGGGCTCCGGTGAACAACCGGTGAACAGCAACAGCCACAACGCCAAGCAACTCAAGGCGCTGATCAGTCGGTATGGGGTTTTCATCTTTTTGGAATCTTATCAAAGCGGTCAGGCGTCCGAAAGAGGCGAATTAGGGTCGGGAGGGCGCAGGGCGCATCCGTGTAGCGTCGCCTGTCCTCAGCCGACCCACGTTCTGGCGGCAGGGAAAACTTCGGTAACGCTCCAAAACCCAAGCGCCAAGCTCCAAAGAAGTTCCAATGCTGAAACGCCTGGTTCCCCCGCGGCGTCATTGCAGAAGCGGAACGTGTAGGGCAACCCACTGCCGGAAGGTACGGAGTACCGCCTTTAGGCGGCGGAGCGGTCGCTGCTCCCGCGAATGGTTTATTCTCAGACGCGTCGTCCTGAGCGACATCTCCACCGGCTGAAGCCGGGACTCCGTACCTTTGATCTTTCTTGGAAGCTTGGGTTTTGGCCTTGGGAACTTCGGCCGGTCGCTGCAGGACTTGCCATGAAGATACGCCCAAGCCGCCAGAGAATCCCCCCTTCCCCCTTCCCTCTGCCGTCACCGTCGAAACTGGTCCACGAAGATCAGCAAGCCGCGAACATCGTGATAGTTCGCCTTCCAGTTGTGGGCGAGACCAGCGGCCTTGGGGGCGCCGGTTTCGGTCACGGTGTCCAGCCAGATGCCGGATTGAGGGTCGGTCTGGTGGGCCTGAATCCAAAGAAGGAGTTTGGCCAGCGCCTCGGCGTAAGCGGAATTCTCTGGCGGCTGGCGGAGGGCGTAGGTCAGGGCCGCCAACATTTCCGCCTGGACCCACCACACCTTGTCGCGGTCGCTGGCGGGTTCCTCGCCGCGACCCCGGTTGTACACCCCACCCCGAACCAGGTCGGTGCCGTTCCGCAGGGTATGCTGGAGATGCTGGTGAAAATGCGTCCAATCGGGGCTCTGCCCCAACGCTTCCTGCGCCCGGATCATCAGCCAGGCAAATTCGACGTTGTGCCCATAGCTGAGGCCGGCGCTTCCCGGATCCGTGACCGGCTTCCAATCCGGCTGGAAGTGGAAGGCCGAACGGGCCGCGTCCGCCGGATAAAAATATCGGCGGTTCAGGTCGAGGGATTCCTTGAGCGCCGTCTTTACCTCGGGATCTTTAGTCTCGGCGTACAGTTCAGCGAAGGCCTCCATGAGGTGCAGGTGCGTGTTGGCACTCTTGTAACCCGCCACTTCCACCAAAGCTTCCGGATGCTTCGGCGGAAACGGGGTCCAGTCCCGCTCGAAGTGTTCATTCCATCCGCCGTTTTTCTCATCATGAGCCCGCCGCTGAACCTCGCGGAAAAGCTGCCGCGCCTCGTCCAGTGCCGACCGGTCGCCCGACGCCCGCGCATACTCGACCAAGGCGTAGATGACAAACGCCTCACCATAGAGCCGCTTCCGCCTGTCCCGGGGCTTCCCGTCCAACGTCACCGACCAGAAGTAGCCGCCGTGCTCCGCATCCCGCATCTGTTCGTGCAGAAACTTCACCCCGTGCGCCGCCGCCTTGAGATAGTCGCGTTCGGGGGTGCTGAGTCCGGCCCGATGCGCGGCCGAGAAGCCCCAAACCATCCGTGCCTGAGTAACGATCTGTTTCTCGTTGGGCGTGCAGCGACCTCGGCGCGCATCATCGCACAAAACATACCCACCGCGGCCCCAGTCGATCGCCGTGTCGTACCAATAGGGCAGGACGTGTTCCTTCAATTGCTGGCGGGCCGTGTTCGCTTCCGTCGAAAAATCCACCGCTCCCTGTGCGGCTGGGAGCAGCAGGAGGAGGCTAACGCTAAGGAGACGGCGAACGAGGAAGGGGAGATTCACGCTTCAAGGCTGCGCCGGAGAGTGGACTCGGGTCAATGTCGGGATCGGCAGATCATGGCCGAACCACCGAAACGCAAAAGGGGGGCAGTGCTCCCCAGCACCACCCCCCAACCTATGCGTAACCCCGGCTGAATCGTCGGAGACCAGCTCCGACTCAACCGCCGGAAATTGACTTCATGATTTTATGACCTCACTCCCGCGCTTCTGGATGAGTTTGACCCCGCATGTTCGGAAAAGTTTCACCTCAACTTACGCTCATCGGCCCACCATCGGGTTTTGACGAGGCAGCCCATCTTAGCAGTCCCTTTGCCAACCGACGAGAGGCACCGGAAAGTTGCCTCGTCGTGTCTCTCCTCGCCAAATCTCTGGGCAAAACTCGCCAAGATTTGCAAATGTCATCAGCTTTCCCCTCCTCCTGCTCCATCGACGTCGCGGTCAGGACCCATCCAAGATGCGCCCCATGAAACCTTCCCACCGACGATGGCTGAGACGGGTTCTCTGGGGTCTGAGTGGCTTCCTCGGGTTGGTGCTGCTGGGGCTGGTCACCACCTTGGCACCGGTGGATCCTTCCGCCACACCTCAGGCGGAGCCCGTCACGACCCGGAGCGGCGCCGAATCGACCCGGTTCCGGGCAGGTTTTGGACGAGCCCGTCTCACCCCAACCGGAAACGCGCCTCAGGAGGATCCCGCGGAAGGCCAGTTTCGCTCGATCCCCCTGGCCGGGTATGGCCAACGCCAAGGCGTTCCCGCCGTCGGGGTGCATGATGACCTGTGGGTGAAGGCCGTGGCCTTTTCCTCGGGCGGTTCCACCGGAGTCATGGTAACCGCCGATGCCCTGATCATTCCGCGCGAAGTAGCTCAGGCAACGGCAGACGAACTGGCCCGCACGCGCGGACTCGAACGGGACCAGATCTACTTCAGCGCCACCCACACCCACTGCAGTCTCGGAGGCTGGGGACAGCGCTACGTGGGGGAAGCGTTTGCCGGGCCCTTCAATCCGGGAGTCCGGGTTTGGTTCGCCGGGCAATTGGCCGCGGCCACTCTCGCCGCCCTGGATGATCTCCAGCCGGCGGAATTGGGCCGAGGCTCCTTCGCGGCCCCACAGTTCATCCGCAACCGGCTCGTCGGCGAACGCGGCGAAGTGGACCCGGAATTCAGCCTGCTGGTGGTGCGACAGGCCGACGGAGATCGAGCTGTGCTCGGCAGCTATAGCGCCCACGCCACTGTGCTGGGCGCCGAGGTCATGGAGTTCAGCGGCGACTATCCGGGCGCCTGGCAACGAGCCGTGGAAGAATCCGGGGTGCAACTGGCCGCCTTCTTTGCCGGGGGCGTCGGAAGCCAGGGACCGCGCGCGCCGTCCGGCGGTTTTGCCGGGGTCGAGGCCATGGGACGAACCTTGGCGGAACAAACCAGCCATTGTCTGGCGGGAATCACCCTGACCAACCGAGTGGACTTCGCGGTGAGCTTCGCGGTGGTAACGTTGCCCGACCTGCAGGTGCGCGTGACTGATTCCCTTCGCCTCCGGCCCTGGGCCACGCGTCAGCTTTTTCCGCCCCTGGAAGAAACAACCCTGTTGCAGGCGTTCCGCTTTGGGACGGAGGTCTGGCTATCCACGCCCTGCGACTACAGCGGTGAGCTGGCGTTGCAATTGAAAGCCGCCGCCCGCGCGGCGGGTCGGGAAGCCGTGGTCACCAGCTTCAACGGCGACTACATCGGTTACGTCATCCCGTCCAAGTACTACCACCTCGACGGCTACGAGCCGCGCGTGATGAATTTCTACGGTCCTCGCGTCGCGGATGTCCTGTCGGAAACGCTAACCCGGATGGCGGTGGGGGACGACGCGGCGCGGGGTCAATGACCCTGAGGTGCGTCACCCTTAATGAGCGGGTCCGCCTTGGGCACCGTCGGTGGTGCCTCGTCAAGGGCATCTCCCCCAAGGCGCTAACTTAACGTACAAAAGCGCTTATTCTAGTTCGCGTTCAAGTTGAGACTAATTATCCATGGCCAAGCGGTGATA
>CAYYSX010000403.1:0-4560 GCA_964474315.1 uncultured Verrucomicrobiota bacterium
CCCGCAAAACCATAACTTACCGTCCGGTCCGAATTTTGGGGTCCACTTCAGAGTGGACTGTCCATGGAGATCTGACAAACTGCAAAGCGCAGATGCCGCAATGAGCATAAAACATGTTAAAGATTGAAAAACGAAACGATTGATTGTCTGTGGCTTGACCATGGTAATTAAATTAACATTGTTGATAGTATTGAACTGGTGAATCGATTTGCTAGCTGCGCTCCTGTACGCGAGTGCTGGATTGCAGGATCGTTGGAAATGGCTCTTCATCGGTTACTCTCGGCATGGGAAACGAGTGGTCGAGTTGAATCAGCCCGGACCGGACCGCACCTCCACGAGACGATTTCCCGAACGGCCTGCCTTGAAAACGCGACCGTGCGTGTTCCGAAGGACAGGCATCAAGCAGCCTCGCGGCGAAGGGGGAGTGCAGTTTTCCATCTTCTCAGTCTTTTGGGCAAAGAGGGTGAAGGATCGGCGGTCAGTTTTCTTGGCTGGGCGGCATTTTGGCATGCCCGTCTAGTCCACGTTGGAAAAATACGAATCCGTGTAGGATCAGTCCGACAGAACTCGTGGAGCGACGACCGGATATCGTTTGGCGGTCAAACCCGACAGGGCTGCTAGCCATGGAGAGCACCGCCTCGCTCATGGGGAAAAGGAGGGAACCCGGTTGGGTGGACCGATGGCATTCGCCCATCAACAACAAGTTCCAGAGGGGATGGGTCTGCGGCGTCGCCCTCTGCGGATTATTCCGAAGGCGACCAGTCCCAAGCCAACCACGCCGAGATAAGCGGACGGTTCGGGGACCACGCTGGTGTTGGAGAAGGAAAAGCTTAGATCGTTGAACCCGCCGGGATACTCTGGCGTGCCAAAGAGATCCTCAAATGACACCAGAGTTTCACCAGGCAGCCAGTTTCCCTGGACCCGGGCGTGAGCCAGGCCATCCGGATTCCGGCTGGGACCGCCGGTGAAATAGCTCCAACCGGTGTCGTTGACGTAAATGCGGAAGACGAGTTCCGTACCGGCGGGAAATACTCCCAGATCCACCGTGGAATTGACTGGGAAGTCATGGTTGTTAAAGAGGAACAGGTCGTTGGCGTCATTTCCATCCAGGCCGGGAACACCGAACTCATCCAGAGCTAGATAGAGGTCGTTACTGTAGCGGGCACTGTTTCCAAGGTATGTGGCGACCACAGATGCGCCACCGACGGCATAGATGGACATTCCTTCGCCACCTTCCGCGATGGGAAAGGCGCGGCAGTCAGATGTGGAGACGAGTCCACTGGCTGCGAGTAATGTAACGATGGTGAGATTGAGGTTTGCTTTCATGGAGTTCGAAGAATTATTTCTAGGCAAAAAGGGTGAGCGTTAAGAGGTCAGTTCTGCTTTCGGCTGGGCGGTATTTTGGCATGCCCGTCTAGGTCAGTCGGGCCGAACCTGGTTAGGTTTGAGGTTATCGCGCCGTCTGCGTAAGACATCACGCCCTTGCCAAGGGAAGGAGTGAGATCTTCGTTGGCAAAATTCCATTCGTAGATTGACGAGTTCATGGGGTGGATGAGAGACAGATAGACATCGCCCCTGACCGCGCCGGAGTGCAGGTCGCCATTGGCCAGCGTATCTTGCGCGCGGGGATGGAATGGGCCGCACAAGATCGTCAGCAGAAAGGGAATCATGGGATGGAAGACACGGCGGATAGTTTGGATGATTTCCATGATAGTAGCTCTCGGCATGTGGGAAATGAGTGGTCGAATTGAATCAGCATGGACCGGACTGCCCGTCCACGAGACGACTTCCAGAACGGCCTGCCACGAAAACGCGACGATCCGTGTCCGGATGGGCAGGCATCGAGCAACCTCGTTGCGGAGGGGAGTCCAGTCTTTCATCCCCGCAATCTACTCCGCTGAGGAAGTTCTGGAATAATCACTATGGGTGACCCCGGTGTCGGCGACAGGAGGGAGGGTGGAGGCGCCCAGAGCGGATTTCCGGATGGAGGACGGAGGGCAGAGAACGGAGGACGGAGGACGGAGGACAGTCACCACGGGTATGCTGAATTCTTACGGCTTCCCTCCTCCGTGTTTGCCGCTCCTCCGTGGTTTATTCAGCAGGGTGGGGTGTCAGGAGCGGGGCATTGATTCTCGGTCTTTCTGTCCCACGATGGGTTGCTCTTGGCGGGGGCGCCTCGGGCCGGGGAACTCGATCCTCACTCGGCAGCGGGTTCAAAGTTCCTCAGAAACTCCTCCGGTGAGAGAATCGGGATGGTGCTGGCCGAGTAATCACCTTTGTTGCGGGTGACGATGGCGCTGACGCTGCCTTCCGCTTGGGCGGCGAAATACTGAATGGCATCTTCGAAATCTTTGAAGGTGGACGAAAGTGCGGACTGAATTTCCGTCTCAGTCACCGCCGAAACGCGAACCAGTCGCTTCAGCTTCCCGAGCAGCATGAACGCATCCGCGTGTCCTTTCAGCTTTCGCAGAAGGTAATAGAGGTTGCTGAATGAGAGAGACGAAACGCAGAGGGTGAGTTCGCCGGTCTCGGCCAACGCGAGAATCCGGTGCGCGTAATCGGCGAACGGCTGGCGGTCAGCGAGATGATCCAGCGCCACATTGGTATCCAGGAAAATTTTATCCCTGGACGCCATGCTCCTTCTGCAATTCCTCCGTCAACGCGGTGTGCTCATCGAAATCCACCGTCAACGTCACCGCGCCACGCAATGCATCCGTGATCGGGGTCTTGCCCGTCCGGCTGTCCTGCCAATTGCGGGCCATCACGCGCAACTGGTGGGCGACCACTTCGGGAAGCGTGGTATGACGCGCTCTGGCCTCGTGCTCCGCCAGCCGGAGAGTGTCGGCGTCCAGATGAACGGTCAAAGTCGCACTCATGCCGACGGGGACATTACCGCGCTTCCGCCCGCGCAACAAGCTCGTGAAACGCAACGTGGCGGGAGACAAGGGATAGGCCATTTACCCCCGTTTTCCGGATCGAGCCGACGGCCGGCGTCCGTCTGTATCCTCCCCTCCTCGGTGCTTTCTTCTCCAATTCCTGCTCCGTGTTGGCCGTTCCTCCGTGGTTCATTCAGCAAGGTGGGGTGTCATGAGCGGGGTATGAATCTTCGGTTTTCTTGCCCGCTGTGGGTCTCCTCTTGGCGGGGCTCCGACGGCTGCACCCGAGGCGGGCGCGCTCCCCAAAGTCAGCGCCTCATGCCCTCGGCGGCTACACACTGCCTGCTATTCGTCCAGCAGCCCGCTTCCGTTGCGGAGACGGATCAAGGCTTCCACGGCGGAGCCGGCGCCCAGCTTCTCGTGGATCTTCCGCCGGTGGACTTTGACCGTGTTGACCGAAATGCCCAAGGCGAGGGCAATTTCACCTTGTTGTTTCCCGTTGGCGGTCAACCGGAGTACCTCCCACTCCCGCGGCGTCAGGCCATGGTCCGCGGGCTCGGCGCCGTTTAGATTTTTCTGCAGCTCGGCCTGGAGCAGCCGGGCCACCGAGGGACTCATCGGCGGAGGCCCGCCGACCAGGACCTCCTCGAGGGCGGCGACGAGATTGACCTTGTCCCGTTTCACCAGGTAGCCGTACGCCCCCAACCGGAAGGCACGGAACAAGGCCTTGGGCCGCTCCACTACCGTGAGCATGATCACCACCGTCTTAGGCAAAGCCGCTTTCAAGGGCCTGATTAGTTCCACTCCCCCATTCTCCTCCTGCAGACAGATGTCCAGCAGGATCAGGTCCGGCCGGGCCTGGGGAATGGCCTTCAAGGCGTCTTTACCGTTCGCGCATTCGGCCACCACCTGCCAGCCCGGCCGGGCACGAAGCGTGCGCGCGATCTCGCGACGCACCCCGGCAGAGTCCTCGACCAGGGCAATCCGGACTTCACGGCTCATCGCACGGACTCCTTGAGGTCGAGGAGCGGATGCAAGGGAAGAATGAACTCCACTTGGGTGCCGCCCTCCGGAGCCGGGCCCACGCGACAGGTCCCCCGAAGCCATTCACACCGCTCCCGCAGGTCCCGCAACCCATGGCCCCGGGTCACCGACGTTCGATCGCGGGCCTCGCCCGTGGCGACTGCGGCAAAGCCGCGGCCATTGTCCTTTACGCTCAAGAGCAGGTTCCCTTCCTGAAGACCGATTCGCACCAGGACCCGGCTGGCCCCGGAATGCTCGACCACGTTCCGCAGCGTCTCCTTGAGCAGGCCGGCCATCTCCCGGCGCACTTCGCCCGAAACCGTGACGTCCGGAAACATCGCGGGTAGATCGACGCTCAACTCGAGGCCGGCGGCCGACAGACAGCGGGTGCAATGATCGACGATGAATCCAGCCACGCTTTCCAAAGTGTCGTTCTCCGGATGCACCATCCAGATGAGGTCGTTCAGCTCCTGCAAGGACTTATGAATGGGATCGTTCGGCCCGTCATTTCTCCGGGGTCCCAAGGCGGCCATGGCCAGATTGGCCCCCAGGTGGTCATGGAGATCGCGCGCGATCCGGTTTCGCTCCCGCTCGATCTCCCCGCGACGCTTGGCCTCCAGCCGCCGGTGCTGTCGCCGCAACCGCCAGCGCATCGCGCCGC
>CAYYSX010000404.1:0-4534 GCA_964474315.1 uncultured Verrucomicrobiota bacterium
CTTGCCGCGTTCCATCCAAAGCGGCGGAAACCGCCGCACTCCAAAGTGGCTCCCTCGGCGACCCAGCTTCATTGCGCTCTCCTCCGGCGCGCGTCGCGGGAATCGGCGGGGCGATTAGTCAGAGATCCAGCCGGAGGTTCGAACAAGAGCGTGCGAAGCTCGTATAACACGGCGGGGTTCGCCGCTCTCCGCACTTCCACCGCCACTTCGAACAAGCCGGAAATCGGGGTCTCCGTTACGGTCCCGGTCCATTCGTACTGGGCCAACGCCCCCGAGCCTTTGCCTTCGGAAACGCCTTCGCTAAGAAATCCATCGGCGCGGAGGAGTTCGATCTGTCCCGCCGCCAAAAAGGCCGCCGTCGTCTGCCACTCCGAATCTTTGATGGAGCGCAAGGCCGACGTAATGCCTTCCGCCAAACCCACGATCGCCACCCCGAGCACGAGCAGCGCAACCATCACCTCGACCAGCGAGAACGCGGCATGGGCACGATGAGGCTTCATGGTTTCGGACGATCCAGAACCCGAAGGCGCGCCGTGACCGGATTGAGCCGCAGCGCCAAGGTCACGCCCGAGCGGTCCGACAACTGGATTTCGGCGGAATCAGCCGTTCCGTCCGGATAGAACGCGATCGTGTCGGGAGCCGCGGGCAGAGGCGCGGACGATACCTCGAGCCCGGACGCCGAATCGCTGGGGCGGATTTCGAGGTTGATCCGCTGATCGACCTTGCCCGCGTTGCCGGTCAGGTCGCGCACCGGTTGAAACGGCGCCGCGCGGGAGCTGCGTCGTGGTTGCGCTTCGAGAAGAAATTGACCTGAGCTGCGATCGAACCGAACCCGGTGAGTCTGCCCCAGCGAGACCGCGCGACTATTGGCCAGGCTGCAAACGTCCACCACTTTCCGCGCCGAAGCGCGGAGCAGGGCGTCGGCAAAACTGCCCTTCATCTCCGGGACGATGGCCGCCGATAGAATGGCAATCAGCGCCAGGACGACCATCAGCTCCATGAGCGTGAAGGCCGAGCAATGGCGGTGAGGTGGCTGCGGCAGCGACATCGTCTTACCAATTGCCAATGTCCGCCGCGGGACCTTCTCCGCCTTCCGCGCTGTCGGCGCCGCGTGACCAGAGATCGTAGCTATTGGGATGTCGCGTTCCGGGGCGTTTGTACTGATAAGGGTGACCCCACGGATCGGGCCGAATTTGCTTTACATAAGGGCCGCGCCATTGGGAGGCGTCGCTCGCGGGGGGATCGACCAAGACTTGGAGTCCTTCGGCGGTCGTGGGGTAACGGTCCATCTGGACGTAGAACCGTTCCAACGCGGATTCGAGTTCGGAAACATTGGCTTTGGCCGCGCTGACCTTGGCGTCGGTGGTCGTGCCGATGAACTGCGGAATCACGGTCGCGGCCAGAACGGCCAGAACGATGACGACCACCATGATTTCAATGAGCGTGAAACCGGCGGAACGGCCTTTGCGGAAGTGGGTTTTCACAGGGGAAGGAGGAGAAGGTTGAGATGGATGGTAAACTATTGAATGCCACGGCTCATCTTGAAAATGGGAAGCAACAGGGCAATCACCATAAAGCCCACCAGGGCGCCGACGATGAGAATCAGGGCCGGGGCCAGGAGCGAAATCATCGTCTTGGTGCGCGCGCGCATTTGGCGTTCTTCGATCGTGGCGACGCGAAGCAACATTTCGTCGAGCTTTCCGGTTTCTTCTCCCACCGCGATCATTTGCACCACGCTCTTCGGGAACAGTCCGAGCCGGCGCAGAGGTGCGGCGAGGGAGGATCCACCCTGAGTTTCTTCGGCCACCTGCGCGATCTGCCGGGCCAGGATGCGATTGCCAATGGTGGATTCGACGATCCGCAGCGCGGGCAGTAGCGAGACACCGCTTTTGACCAGCGTGCCCAAAGTTCGCGCGAATCGACCGAGCGCCGCCGACCGCAGCATTCCGCCCATCACCGGCACACGCAGCTTGGCCAGATCGAGAAATTCGCCGCCCGCGGGGGTACGGAAATACCAACGCAGGCCGGCGACCCCTCCGATCAACGCGACCGCGACCCAGAACCAGTAGCGATCGAAAAAATCGCTGACGCGCAAAAGAACCAACGTTGGCCACGGGAGCACGTTCATCATGTCCTGAAGCATGGAGAACAGCCGGGGCATCACGACAGTGAGGAGCAGCGCCACGGTCACGATGCCAAACCCCAAAACGAACAAGGGATAAGCCACGGCGGAGGCCACTTCACCGCGAACTTCATCTTCGTGCTCCAGCAGGGTCGCGAGGTCCGACATCACCGCCGGCAAGGCGCCCGCCTCTTCACCGACGCGCACCATGCTGGTATAGAGATTGCCGAACAGGCGCGGATGCCTGGCCAGGGCTCCGGAAAACGAAGCGCCCGTGCGAACAGCGGCGGCCAGTTCCAACAGGACCGCCCGGACCGCCGGATTCTCCTCTTCTTCACCCAATCCTTCCAACGCCTGCGGAATCGGAATCGCGGCGCCGAGCAAGGCCGCCATTTGTCGCGTAAAGGCCGTGACATCTTTGCGACGAACGCGGAGACCGGGCGACCACCGGGTCGGGGTGGCGCCCGGACGCGGAACGGCAGCCACCGCGGCGCGGGTCGAGACCGTCTCAACAGCGGAGGAGGCGGCCGATTCCAGACGCGACGGGAATAATCCTCGTTGCCCTAACGATCGCAGTGCAGTCCGGCGATCGTCCGCCTCGATCTCTCCCGAGACCGTCGCGCCCTCCGCCGAAATCGCCTGGTACCGGAAAACGCTCATTCTTGGGCTTCACTGGCGCAGACGCGGACGATTTCTTCCAGCGTCGTCAACCCCTCGGTGGCCTTGCGCATCGCGTCTTGCTGCATGGTTATCATGCTGCGTTGGGCATGAACTTGCAGTTGGGCGGCCGAGCGTTTCTGGAGAATCATTTCCCGGAGCGTGGGGGTGATGGCGAGCAACTCGAAGATGCCGATCCGGCCGCGATAGCCGCCCCGGCATTGGTCGCATCCGGCGCCCTCATAGAACACGCCGTCGAGCGGCTTACCGCCCATCGATTCCAGTTTGCCGCGCACCACGGGTGAAATCGGCGCGGGACGCCGGCACGTCGGGCAAATCCGGCGAACCAGGCGCTGTCCCAGAACTCCCTCCAACGAGGACGAAATGAGAAACGGTTCGATGCCCATGTCGATCAAGCGGGTGACGGCGCTGGGCGCATCGTTGGTGTGCAGGGTACTGAACACCTGATGGCCGGTCAGGGCCGCGCGAATGGCAATCTCGGCGGTTTCCGCGTCGCGAATCTCACCCACCATGACGATGTCCGGATCTTGACGCAGGATGGCGCGCAGTCCGTGGGCGAAGGTGAATCCGCGGCTGGGGCGCACAGGGATTTGGGAGACGCCGGGCAGCTCATACTCAACGGGATCCTCGATCGTGACCACTTTCTTCTCCGGCGCATTCAGCCCCTGCAGAATCGAGTACAACGTGGTGGTCTTGCCGCTGCCGGTCGGGCCGGTGGTCAGGAACAATCCGTGGGGTTTTTGCACCAGGTGTTCCAGAATCGTGGCCCGTTCCACACCCAAGCCGAGTTCCCGGGGATGCTGGAGCTTTTCGTCCTTAACGAGCAACCGCATCACCAGGCTTTCTCCGTGGATATTCGGCATGGTGCCCACCCGGATGTCCACCCGGGCTCCGCGATGGTTGATCTGAATGTGTCCGTCCTGCGGCATGAATCGCTCGGCGATGTTCATGTCTGCCATGATCTTGATGCGCGAGACCAGAGCGGCATGCAACGGTTTGGGCGGCGGCGCGGTTTCCTGTAACAAACCATCGATGCGATACCGCAGTTGGAGGCTGTTTTCGAAGGGCAGGAGATGAATGTCGCTGGCCCGCTCGCGCAGCGCGGTGGCGATGATGAGATTCACCAAATTCACCACGGTGGGCTCGTTGGCCATCACCTCGATGTCGTGGAGATTCTTCGCCTCGACGCCCGCCTCCGAACTCGAGTCGAGATTCTCGATCATCTTCTCGACCGTGACCTGATAACACTCGGAGATCTTTTCGGAGATCTGGTCGGCGGGGGTCAGGTGTTCTTCGACTTCCAGGCCGCTCAGCAACCGAATGTCATCCAACAACCGTTGGTCTCCCGGTGCGGCAGTCGCAATCGCCAAGACCCCGTCCCGCGCCGAGAGAGGAATAACGCGATGACGTTGGGCAAAATCAGCCGGCAAGGCCCGAAGCGCCTCCGGCGAAACCTCCCATTGGGCTAAGTCCGCCCCGACACTGAACCCGGTGGACGAAGGATCGCCGACGCTTTTCGCGGGTTCGGTGCCATTGAGGTTCATGGTCGAGGTTAGCGGCGTCGTTGTCCCGGTACGGCGGGTCCAAGGATCAGCCTGAATAAACCAAGCTCGGCGGGATTTGTTCCGACGAAAGTTTCAGTCTGGCTAGCGGCATGGTTGATTCGGGCGCGTCGGAAAGCATTCAAAAATTTCCGTAACAAAATGAATTCTGACCGGCCCAGGCTCTGAATCG
>CAYYSX010000405.1:0-4530 GCA_964474315.1 uncultured Verrucomicrobiota bacterium
GGTCGCGTTGGGTTCCCGGAAATCCCTTGGCGAAGCGGCGCCTCTTGCCGAGGGTGAAACCATGACTCCGATCCTGCGCCGGTGCGGGTTGCCGCTCTGGCTGGTGTTGTCCACCCACCTCGCCGCGGCCACGGATGAACCGTCTGCCGAAGCCGGCACTAATGACCCGGTCCCGCCCGGCCATTCGCTCCATGGGGAGGCATTCAACGAAGGCCCCCGGCAACCGGCGTATCTGATGAAGGGCATGCCGGAAGTCCATTTCCCAGTAACCACCTCCGAAGAACGAGCGCAGCAGTTCTTCACCCAGGGGGTCGGGCAACTGCACGGATTCTGGTATTTCGAGGCCGAGCGATCATTCCGCCAAGCGGCGGTCCACGACCCGGACTGCGCCATGGCTTACTGGGGAATGGCCATGGCGAACATCAACAACGCCCAGCGCGCCGCCGATTTCATTGAGGAAGCTGTCCAACGGCGCGAGTCGGCCAGCCCACGGGAGCAACTGTGGATCGATGCCCTGGCGGCTTACCACGCCGACCCGGAAAAGGAGGAAAAGGAACGGCGACGAGAATACACCCTGGCCCTGGAGGAAATCATTCAGGAATTCCCGGATGACGTGGAGGCCAAGGCGTTTCTGGCCGTTCACCTCTGGGACAGCGCTCACCGCGGCTGGCCCATCCCGAGCGCCCAGGCGGTTGAGTCCCTGTTGAAGGAGATCTTCGCGGTTCAGCCGATGCATCCGGCCCATCACTACCGCATTCATCTGTGGGACGGAGAGAAGGACCCGGTCTCGGTTCGGGCACTCCCCTCCGCCGCACGGTGTGGTCAGAGCGGTCCTGGCATCGCTCACCTGTGGCATATGCCCGGACATACCTTCAACAAACTGAAACGTTACGACGACATGGCCTGGCAACAGGAGGCCAGCGTGCGGGTGGACAATGCCCAGATCATGCGCGACGGCCTCCTGCCCGACCAGATCCACAACTACGCGCACAACAGCGAATGGCTGGTGCAGACGCTGAATTATGTGGGGCGGGTACGCGACGCGGTCGTCCTGGCGCGGAACATGATCGAGATGCCCCGTCACCCGAAGTTCAATTCGATCAACCTGACCACGAACGGAACTCCCTATGGAACCCGGACCTATGACACCGCGAATCAAGGCCGCCGCCGGCTCCTGGAAACCCTGCTAAGATATGAATTATGGGAGGACGCCCTGTCCCTGGCTGACAGTTTCTATCTGGAGCCGACGGAACGGGGCTACCAGCAGGCGGAGCGAGCCCGCCTGCTGGGGGTGGCCTATTTTGCCCAAGGCCGTCCGGAACAAGGACGCGCCCAAATCGAGGCCCTCGGCACGGCCGCCCAGGTGGTGCGAAACGAGCGGGCCGCGGTGATGGAAGCCGCGGAAGCCAAGGCGAAGGCGGAACAGAAGGACAACGACGCCGTAAAGAAGGCCATGACCGAGGTCCTGGATCGCTATGCCGGTTCGCTCCGGGAACTGGAGGACTGGGTCGCCGAGCTGCGTGTGCTCTCTGCGCTCCCGGACGGAACATTGGAAGGCCTGACCAATGACGTGGCCGCGTTGAAAAGCGTTTCGAAGGAACGGCTTTCTCAGCTTTGGCTGCAATTGGGCGCCACCGATCAGGCGGAGACCTTGGCCCGAGAGGCGGTGGAGGCAGGAACCAATCAGGTGCAACTGCTGGCCAATCAAGCGGACATCCTGTGGCGGTTGAGCAAAACGAATGAGGCCCGGGCGGCGTTCGAACAACTGCGGGAACGCTCGGCGTTTCTCGACTTGGAACTACCCGTGTTCCGCCGGTTGAAACCGCTGGTCGTGGCGGAGGGGCTTCCACCCGACTGGCGACTCGCAGCGGTCCCACGGGATGACTCCGGTGAACGACCCGAGCTGTCCTCGCTGGGGCCGTTCCTTTGGTCTCCGGTCGCCGCTCCCGCGTTGGCCTTGCCGACTGCGGACGGGAAGACAATTACCTTGGACGACTATCGGGGCCGGCCGGTGCTGGTGTGCTTCTATTTGGGCCACGGTTGTGTGCATTGCCTGGAGCAGTTGAATGCGCTGGCTCCCGTGGCGACGGAATTCCAGGCTCTGGGGGTCGAACTGCTCGCGGTCAGTGCCGATTCGGTGGAGGCGCTGGAGAAGACACAGGCCCAATCCCAGGTGGCCGGCGGGTTTCCTTTTCCTCTGGTAGCCGATCCCACGCGGGAGGTGTTTCGACGCTATCGGGCTTACGATGGGTTCGAGCAGACCCCGCTGCATGGACTGTTCCTGATCGACGGCCAGGGACAAATCCGCTGGCAGGACCTTGGGTTCGAGCCGTTTACCGACATGAAATTCCTGCTGGCCGAGACCCGGCGACAATTACAGCAGATCGGGGACAAAGCGCGTCTGCCGCGGGAATTGGTGACGGCGGCGGCCGGGAAATGAAACGATCGTGCCGTGCTAAACCAACGTTCGATACTGGCCGAGGAGCGAGGAACGGTGTTGCGATTTGACCCCTTCATCCCGCGCGCATCTGCCTTAGCTTTCCCGTCAAATACGGCAACAACTGCTTCTTCCGGGAAACGACCCCCTCCATCTCGAACACGCCCGGGACCACCGCCGGATACTCGATGGCGTCGATGAGCTGGGGCGGACCGGCCACCAGCAGCAACGAGGTCTGTTGGACCACGTCGGTGATGAACAGCGCGGAAAAAACCAGTTTGCGCTGTTCCCGAAACCGGTCCAGCGCGGCGCGAACTTCATCGGCCTGCTTCCAAAACCGGCTGAAGCCCAGCTCCTCAATCTGCGCCACACTGAACCGCCGGCCTTCCTCGACGTATTCCTTGCAGTCCGTCGTGATCGCCTTCTCGGGGGGGTGCGACACGAGTACCGATCCGGAACTGAAAACTTGGTCAGTAAATTCCGCCGCGTTGACTCCGGCTTTTTGCTCCAGCCAGGCGAGAATCTCGGCATCCCGCTGCGTGCTGGTCGGCGACGTGAGGTTCAGGGTATCGGTGACCAATCCCGCCAGCAGCACGCCGGCATAGTTGGCCGGCAATTCCACCCCATAGCGCAGAAAGCAGTCCGCCACGATGGTGCAGGTGGAACCGACCGGCTCGTTGCGGAACAGGATCGGCTGATTCGTGCTGAAGGAGCCCAACCGGTGGTGGTCAATCACCTCCAGGATCTCCACCAACTCAGCCCCCTGCACCGCCTGGGTCAGCTCATTGTGGTCCACCAGGATCAGCTTGCGGGCCACCGGCTTCAGGAAATCGGACTTGGATAGAATTCCCACCACCCGTCCCTCTTCATCCTCGACCGGGAACGCCTGGAACTGAGACGCCGCCGCCATGGGTTGGATGTCCGCCAACCGTTCGTCCAAACGGAATCGGAGGAAATCATTCCGCAAGAGCCGATCCACCGAGATCGACGCGCGGCTGAGCATCGCGGTGGTGGCCGAATCGTGCGGGGAAATCATCAGGGTCACCTCGTTCTGCCGGGCGAGGTGATGCAATTCATCGCTCACTTCTAGCCCCCCTGTCACCACCACCACCCGGACCCGGCCTTCGATGGCCAGCCGTTGGATATCCTCCCGGTCACCGACAACCACCACCAACTTTTCCGGGGCGTAATTAGGCAGGCGAGCGGCGAAGGACGAGGCTTTCATCGCCGCCACCATCAGCACCAGGTCCTCGTCCTGGTCTGGCTCGAAGGCACAGATCATTTTCGCTCCCAGAGTCCGGGCCAGGGCGCGAACGGAGGAGAGGATACGCCGGGAGTCGAAGATGCGGTTGGGAGCCGGGAAGAAGAACTTGCTCGCCTTGAACACCGACAGGAGGCCCAGGCACCGGCGATCGGAATCCAGCACCGGCAGGACCCGGATGTTACGCTGGTCCATCATGGCCAACGCCTCGACGACGCTCGTTCGAGGTGGAACGGCGATGACGTTGGACTGCATGACATCACGGACGCGCGGCGAGACGTCGGCGACGAATTGGGGGGCAGGAATGCCAAAATGCCGGAGCACGAAATCCGTCCGCTCGCTAACCTCGCCACAGCGTGCCGCGACCACGCCCTTGGTGCCGGTCCGACGTTTGAATTCCGCATAGCCGAGGGCGGCGCAGATGGCGTCGGTGTCTGGGTTACGGTGACCGATGACCAGGATTTCACTCATGCAGTCCGCGCTGGGATAGGCGACCTGTCGTTTTCGTTCAACGTTTCTGCGTCGCGGTGGACGGGAGCGGGCGCGTCTTAAATTGATCCTTACCGGCAGGAGCGCGGGCGGCTCGCCCGCAGCCCGGGGGAAGCTCCAAGTTCCAAATCCCAAGCTCCAAAGAAGCTCCAAGGACCAACGTCCAAGCGCTCCGTCAGTCCCAAATTGGAGAATGCCGCTCAACGGGCAGGGACGACCGAAGCATCTGTGCCCCAACGCTTGTTTCGCCGCGGTCCGGATGGGATCCGGGAGCTTGGAGCTTGGGATTTCTTTGGAGCTTGGGATTTGGCTTTTGGAGCTTCCCTTGGGGTTGTCCCGCGGG
>CAYYSX010000406.1:0-4502 GCA_964474315.1 uncultured Verrucomicrobiota bacterium
GCGTGGCGCGCAGTGAAAATGTTCAAGTTGTCCGGCATCGTAAATCGTAGAGCTTGTCGGCGCTGGAGCGCTTCCGGGTTAGGCCCAGGAGTTCCGACGCGATCTACTACAATGGGCTGGACAGTGCGTCTTCGCCAAGCCTGGGCGGAGTGCGCGGCGACATCCGCAAAGAGGCCCGCGCTCACCGACAGCGACCTGCTGCAATAGTCTCGCGGCTTGCGGGTAGTCTCCGTCAGCACCAGCCCGACGCAAAAGCCGCATCGCGCTGCGACGCGAGCCAGGTGTTTGCCTGGCAAGTAGAAGCACCGCCAACTGATACATAGACTCCTCGCGGCTCAGCTCAGTGATGAACCTCGACCGTACGGCTGACCGATACATCACCTCAGCAGCCCTCTCGTCTCTCCTTACACCCATGCCGTAGTGGAGGCAGTAGGCCCAGTCAGTCATCGCATCGCCATCACCGGTGGCGGCGGCCTTCCTGTACCAGCGGGCAGCGCACGAGAATCGCCTTAGGATGCGATAGGCCGCAGCCACGTTCGACATCGCCGTGCTATCACCGCGCAGCGCCTTGAGGCGCCACTTGCGGATGTACTGAGTTTCGCGCGACAGGATGCTCACGGGTACCCTGGGCCTAACGACCCAAGCTCAGCGATCCGGCCCACGAGACGCGTGAATTGCAACCAGAGCGCGATGGCCGCTGCGGCGCATGGTTAGACCTCATCATTCTGGAAAATCTCCCTCAATCGTCCGTGACTTGTCGTCAAAATTCTTCAGGAACGCCGCTCTGATTCTATCGCGAGTGGAATCGTAATCCCATCCATACTCTTTCATCATGCCGTTCGCGATGTGCTTCGTCAGGTCTGCCAACAACTCGCCCCACGCATCCCGCTCATCAACTTCGCACTCCTCGGCGTCTTGCCACATGCCCAAAAGCATGGAGACGTGCAACTGATTGTGGGCGAGCCAGACGCGAACCATCTCCGTCGCCTTTTCGTCTCCGGCAATTTCAGGAGGGTGATTAAGTTCGCGCATCGTCGTGAGGTCTACGACCAAGCTCAGCGACCGCCGCCGGAAACGCCCGGTCGGCTGCAACAATCGCTGCCAAATCATCTGAACCGTCCGCCTGCCCAGCGGGGCGGCGGGGCGCTGCAGTGCTCTCCCATGAGAAGGCTGTCAAGGGGCCGTTCAATGTTTCGTCATCTTCCTCCTTCTTTCCTCCGACGCCAGCCCGGAATGGATCACGCTCCCAGACGAACTCATCCAAAGCGGACGGTTCATGATTCGATCCAATCTTCCCACGGGAGCGGGGCCATCTGGTTACCGGACTCGCGGTTCCCCATGGTCCCGGCGCTGCACCGCCCTCACTCCCAGATCAGCGTCTCCTTCCTAAAAGCCTTCGCGGGTTACGCGCCTGCCTTCACCGCCGGGGTGGCCACCCGTGCCGGCCGCGGTTCGTACACGCTTTGATGTTTCCATAGACTCAAGAGCAAGACTGCCAGCTTGCGCGCCACCGCCACCACCGCCCGCTTCCTCTCCCGCGCACTTCCCTGGCCCATCAGCCGTTGGCCGTATTCCCGCAGGGTACTCGGCGGCCCGAAGGGTCCCAGAATGTAATGCGCCGCGCTGACCAGCAGCCGGCGCAGGTAACTGTCCCCGCATTTGCTGATCCGCAGTTGCTTATCCACGCCCCCGCTCTGGTCGCGTCGCGGACACAACCCCAGGTACGCCCCACCTCTCGACTCCGCCCAAAACGCCCGGGATCCTCGATGCGCAGCCCAAAGCATAGCGCCGTCAGCGGCCCCACCCCGGCCATCGGTTCCAGCCAGCGACCCGCCGGGTAGGCGCTCCGCGCGCGCGCCATCAACGACGCTTCCAGGGTCTTGATCTGCTCACTGATCTGGGCCAGCACGGCCACCAACGGTTGCATCACCGCATGGCACTCCGCCGGCGCCTCTTCCAGCACGCTCTTGTGGAAAGAGGCGCTGGAGGGATTGCGCACCGTATATCCCAAGCTCTTGAGGGTGAAGCGCACCGCGTTGATCAAGTTGACTCGGGTGCGTACCAGGGCGTCCCGCAACTTCATTCCCAGCAGATCCTGCTGGGCCTGAGCGCTGCCGTGTTGGATCGGACTCAGGAGGGCGGGATCGGCTCGCGCCAGGCGCGCCAGCCTCGGCGCGTCCCGCCGGTCGCACTTGCGTTCAATATCGGGAGATGGCGTGGAGCTTTCGGGGATTGGCCACAGCACGGTGGCGCCCAGTTCCCGGAGGTAACGACTGATCCAAGGGCTGTGGGTGCCCGCTTCCAGGGCCACCAGCGCCTGAGGATACGTTTGGAGAAGCTTCCTCAGCGAGGCGCGCTCGTTGAGGAGAGAATCCTCGCGGACCGGCGTGCCCACCGCATCGAGCACACCGACCCAATGGCGTTGGTCTCCGAGATCGAGGCCGATGGTGAATCCGCTCCCGGAAGGAGCGACAGGGGAGGCAACAGGCTCAACAGATTTGGTTTTCATACGGCAGATACTTTACCCCACGCGTCCCGCACGGGAGATCTGCCTTCTCATCTAATCTGGTTAGGCCGCGTGCTCATGAGACTCTCTGCGAACACTCCGGACAACGTAAGCGACCGTCAAGAACACCGTCAGATGACCACGGCGCTAAGCGCCAGCCGTCACGACGGGCGCGACTGGCTGCGGAAATAATCCAGCGGAGGCCCGGATAATCGGCGTCCTCAAACATCTCAGTGCGCCCACAAGTGCAACACTCAAACTGGAGCCACATGAACGCGTAGCACTGAAACTGATCCTCCACGTCGAAACTGCCACGGTCGGCAGGTAGCGCAGCTTCGAGAAGCTTGCGGTGCATCGAGTGGTCTGTGGCTTCGCGTTGCATGGCGCGTGAAGCGGCCTAACGCAAAGGTCAGCGACGGGAGCCAGCCGCCGATGGCGTTCGATCTGTCTCTGAGCCAACCGGCTGGCTCCCGTTCGCTGCACCGCCTGGTTCGCCATTGCTCTCCGCGATCAGCGTGCCTGCAAGGACAAAATCCCGTTTCAGCAGGAATGCGATGCCCGGACTCTTTTCTGGCAGTCCTTTGCGTGCTCGCCCCCATGTCCGACCGCGGTCCTCTGAGTAGTAAATGCCCGCAGCCGCTCCGGCTAATATCAGACCCTCGTCGTTCGACCCTAGCTCCCAGACGGGGGCCTCGGACGATAGCTCGCCCGAATCGTCCGAATGCAAAGACACCAACGGGCCGACTGCATGACCCGCGGCTACACCCTTCGACCAAGAAGCACCCAAATCTCCGCTCCAATAAAGACCGCCGGGATTGTGGCCCGCGATCAGCGTGCCACCGACGGTCGCCAGCACCAGCGGCGAAACGGAGCCTGCTTTGGTCCAATGATCCTCCTGCTCGTCCCAAGCGTATAGCCCTTTGCTGTAGAGGCCCGCGAACAACCTGCCTTCGACCACCGATAAAACGAAGACCTGCGCATGAGCGGGGAGCCCCTGCCGGAGACCAGTCCAAACCTGCCCGTCGCCGTCCAAGACGAACACGCCGTCCGCATCCGTGCCGGCATAGAGCCTCTTTTCGTGAACGAGCAGACAACGAACCTTCTTGGAGGGGAAGGCGGCGTCACGAACCCATGATTCGCCTTCGTCCGCCGACACCAGAATTCCATCGCCATCGGCGCCGGCAAACACCTTTTGTCCCAAGGTGGCGAAGCTGATGATGCGGCCCGAGGACATGGCCGCGCCCGCCGCGGGTCGCCAACCCCGGGCTTCATCTCCTGAGATGAAAATTCCGGAGTCCGTGCCGGCGAATAGAACCTCGCCCCCAGATCCGAACGCATTGACGCGAGATTGCGCAGGCATCCCGGCATCGGAGCGGACCCATGATCGGCCTCGATCCGTGGATTTGAACACGGCATACCTTTCAGCCACTGCAGCAGTGCTGGCGAACGCTAAAATGAGAAGGAGTGTGACCGCAAACCGAATCATTGGTGGCTTCATGAGAGAGCGATTGTAGATTGTAGTTGGCGAACGACAGAACTGAGCGACAGCCGCCGACAGTGACGGTGGAGCGCACGAGGCGCATCCGAACTGCCGCCGAGCGTCGAGCGGAGAAGCGGGGCGGCTGTTCGCTCCAGTGACCTTGTTAGGCGGTTAGACTCCCCCCATCCCAATTGTGCTCGGGGTCCGGGTAGAATGTGAGGCCAGTGGCGTTGTCGGCCACCAATACAAGCCAACCACCAGGAACCTTTGCACGATAAACATTGCCCAGCTTGAAGACTCTGCTTTCCGCACTGGACGAATTCAATTTGTGCCAGACGAGTTGTCGTTGTTCTGCTCTCTGTGCCGTGTTCGCGCTCTTCTTCATGTTCGTTGTCCTTTCATCTTATCGGGGTGTTACTTGGTGCGAATCGTTCGTAACAACCTGTGATCTGGTGCCGCCTAACGCCCCAAGTTCAGCGACCCGGCCCACGAGAACGCTGAATTGCAACCGCGATG
>CAYYSX010000407.1:0-4447 GCA_964474315.1 uncultured Verrucomicrobiota bacterium
CAGGCGGAGATGAGCGGGCTGGACATCGATACCCGCAGCGACATCTACAGCCTAGTGACCCTCCACGATGGCGTCCCTGTGCCGAAGGTCATCGACTTCGGAATCGCCAAAGCGACGGAAGGAAGACTCACCGACGCAACGGTGTACACGCAGTTGCATCAGTTCATTGGCACTCCGGCGTACATGAGCCCAGAGCAGGCGGAGATGAGCGCCCTGGACATCGACACCCGCAGCGACATCTACAGCTTGGGGGTACTCTTGTATGAGCTGCTGACGGGGGTGACGCCGTTCGACACGAAAGAACTGCTGGCGTCTGGCCTGGATGAGATGAGGAAGACCATTCGCGAAAAGGAACCCATCCACCCGAGCACGCGGCTGTCACAACTGCAGCTTGTCCCGGCCATTCGGCAACCGCTCACCCATCGCTCGCCACTCGCCACTGACCTCGACTGGATCGTGATGAAGTGTCTGGAGAAGGACCGAGCCCGGCGCTACGAGACGGCCAATGGTCTGGCGGCAGACTTGAATCGCCACCTCCACAACGAGCCGGTGGCGGCCCGGCCACCCACCGCCGTGTACCGTTTCCAGAAGGCCTTCCGCCGAAACAAGCTCGCCTTCACCGCCAGTGCTGCAGTCGCCCTCGCGATGGTCGCCGGTCTTGGTGTCGCGCTCTGGCAGGCCCGGGAAGCCAGGCTTGCTCGGGAGGCGGCCGAAAGAGCCCGGCTCTCGGAGACCGGGCAGCGTCTCGAGGCCGAAGCGGCTCTCGAGCGCGAGACTACCGCCCTCGCCGAGGCAACGCGGGCGAATCAAGCTTCCGAGGAGGCCTTGCGCAAGGAACAACGGATCACCTACATCCGCGGCATTGCTCTCGCTCGCCAGGAATGGATCGCGAACAACGTCACCCGTGCCGACAAGGTCCTGGAGGAAACCGGACCCGTTGGGTTGCGCGGCTTTGAGTGGCACTACCTTCGGGGACTCTTCCGGGGCAGAGGCGCGCACGCCGTTGACGGCTACCTTGAAAACCCGATGACGGTTGCGCCGGGCAACGCCACAGATTCCATGGTTTTGGCAACCACTCAGCGCGGTGGCACCCTCTGCGTAGTGGATGCAACCACTCGCCGGGAGGTTTTTTGCTTCCCAGAGGGTACCACGAACTTGAACTGGTCAGCGCTATCCTTGAGCGCGACAGGTGGTTTTCTAGCCGCCGCGGACCGACAGGACGTCGCTGGAAGTGAAGAGGGAGGCGTGACACTGTGGGACCTCGCGTCGCGTCGAAAGCGGAGGGTGATTCCCGTTCCACCTCTTCACAGCGTCAACAGCATCGCCGTTAACCCCGACGGAGGGATCCTTGCGGCTGGACTGAGCATTTTGGAGGGGGGCAGCGTCTCGCACCCGTCGTTGGTGACGGCCGGATGCATCATGTGGTGGGAAGCGGCATCCGGGAGACTTTTGCAGTCCGTGTCCATACCCTCAAAAGGCGCCTATATGATCTCGTTTACGCCGGACGGAAGACGCATCGTCGGCTTGCATCAAAGTGGCTTGGACGTTTGGGACGCCGCCAGCGGGAGCCATCTGCGAACCGTGGAATTCCGTTCAGGCAATCCAGGGCCATGGCGGCCGGCAGCGGTGGGCTTCGCGGTCGCTCCAAACGGCCGGGACGTCGCGGTACCACCTCGCGATGGACGTGGTGTCCTCGTCATCAACCTCGATACTGGCGACGAGACACGAGCGTTCTTCGGCGCCGCTGCGAGAACGACCGGGGTGGCGTTCAGCCGGGACGGCTGGTGGTTCGCGTGCGGGGACACCGCGGGTACTGTGCGGGTGTGGGACGCCACCACGCAGCAAGAGGTGCAAGCATATCGCCACCCATGGGCCATTGATGCGATCGCTTTCACCCCGGACAGTCGTCAACTGGTGGTCGGAAATGGAACGGGTGCCCAACAACGGACACACTCCTCTCTGAACTGGGACGGGCCAGAGCATCAACTGGGTCAATTCCGTTTCCTGGGCAGCGAGAAGCAACGCAGCCAGTTCCTGGTGTGGGATCTCGATACATCGCAGGGCGTTCAGCAGCTAAGGCACCACCAAGGCAGCGTTTGGACTGTAGCTTTCAGCCCCGATTCCAAGATTCTCGCTAGTAGCGCCGACCAAGGGGGGATCGCTCTGTGGGACATTGCGAGCCGGCAACGCTCCGCCACCCTGCAGGGGCACACGGGCGCCGTTTACAGAGTAGCCTTTAACCCGGCCGATCACCGCGTCGCCACCGGGGGCAATGACCGCACACTCCGAATCTGGGATTGCCGCAGTGGCACACTCTTACGCCACATCTCCGATCATGATAGCTGGGCCGGCACCGTCGCCTTCAGTTCTGAAGGCGCTCTCCTCGCCTCCGCGAGAGGGAACGGCACGATCAAGGTGTGGAACGCGGATACTGCGGAAGTTCTATGCGAATTCCTTGGTCACAAATCACGCACACGTGGCCCGCCAATGGCAACGACAGTTGTCTTCAGCCCGAATGGCCGCGAGATCGCCTCCGCTGGATATGACGGCAAGGTTCGAGTATGGCACCCAACATCAGGCCAGGAGCGCCTTGTACTCGAGCACGAGGGGCGAGTGCATTGCGTAGCCTACCGGCCAGATGGCCGTGTTCTTGCGACATGCACAAACATCGGAAAAGTACTGCTTTGGGACGCGGAGTCCGGCGAGGAGATCCTGACCATCAGGGTCCTCGCTGGCAAAGTGATGAGTGTTGCTTTCAGTCCGGACGGACAAAGCATCGCGACGACCTCCGAGGGAACTGTACGTATATTTGATGCCGTCAGCGGCCTCGAGATGCTGGCACTGGAAGGAGGCGATACAGGAGTCGCCTTCAGTCCCGACGGACGATTCCTAGCCGCCGGAAGCTCGGACGGCGCGGTGCGGCTCTGGGATGGGACGCCCTCTCCTTAGGATTACGTTGACGGAAGAAAGGTGGAGCTACCCATCCGCGTCGGGATCGAGGTCGCCGACGGGTGGAATCAACCCAACGAGGAGGGCAAGCCCTTCACCATCGCCTGGACCGGGGGCAACAAAAGAACCGCTGAGGAGGGCCGCTGGCTCCGGTTGTTCAAGACCACCTGGCAAAATCCAACACCGGAGATCGAGATCCGCTCGCTCGACTTCGCCACCGAAAGCCGGGAAGCGTTCCCGTTTCTGATAGCAGTGACGGCCGAATGATCTCCTCCGTGACGACAGCATCCTTTCGAGCCGATAGTCCGATGCCATCCTCCTCGTTGGCATGTCTCATCCGCGACAAGCCGCGGCAGCGGGAGCGAGCTGGGTGAGGATCTTCGTCAGACCATCTGATTGTTGACTCCGGCATCAGGGAAAGGGGCGGCTCCAACCTTCTCCCCAATCCGGCGCCACTTTGCTCTGCAATATTCGGGCGAAGGAATTGCGGGATTTCCCAGACCTCCACCCAAGCATCGTGGCGAGGATCCATTTGGGATAGCCCTGCGCAGAACCCCGCCCGAAAACTTTGTGCTCCTTCCGCACCTACTTTTCTCCCGGGAATCTCGCTTGAATGGATAGATGGCCATCCGATCTCTGTCGCAGGGACCCAGTGCGCGGAGTGAAGGAGGTCGAATCCAGTGGAACGCCAGGCCCTGGCCCTGATGGATCATCCCAACATCGCCAAAGTCCAGGATGTCGGCACCACCGACACCGGCCGGCCTTTCTTTGGGAAGGAATGGGTCCGCGGCGTCCGCCTCACCGATGACGCCAAACAGAACCACCTGGGCGGTCTTTTCCCCCCGACGGCAGCCGCCTGGTCATTGTGTACAACACGGGTACCGCCCGAATTTTGAGGCCTTCCTGGCCCCTTTTCACGATCCACACCTCAACTCCCCTTGAACACCCGCGCTTCTAGCTCTCCGCGTTGTCTGCTCGTGAGTGTGGCCCTGCTCCTGGGCGCCGGAGCGGGGTGGGGGACGTTCGGCAGTTGGCCCCTGGCCGTCGTGGGAACCCTGGCCGGGTTCCTGGTTGGCCGGACCTTCGCGGGAATCTGGTTTCCCGAGGAAGACGAAGGAAGAGTTCCGAAATGCTTATCCCCGGCCGGCTGGAGCCTCATACTAAGTATCGGAGGATGGGTCGCCGCCCTCTTCGTCTGGACCTTCATCGTAGCGACGGGATTTCTTCGCGGTGAAGGAGCCAGCTTACTGTTCCTCTTCTTCGTTCTGCCACTGACCACGGTCTGCTGGTCGATCGCCGGCCCCACGGCCTCCAGCGTGGCACGCCAAGCCCTGCGGCAGATTGCGGCGGGTACCCGCCCCGCCAGCGACCGGTCTCCGGCCCGGATGGCCCTGACTCTCAGCCGCCTCATGAACTTCACCTTTTGGGGATTCCTGATCTGGTTGCTCATCGCCCTGGCCGGTTGATGGTCAATCCGACCTTCCACGAACGCTCCACC
>CAYYSX010000408.1:0-4441 GCA_964474315.1 uncultured Verrucomicrobiota bacterium
CCCCGCCCCCGCCGCCCTCTTTCCCGAGCACTTCGAGCACGAAGGCGATGGCATTCTGCCGAAAGGTTGGTCTCGGAAACGCTGGGGAGACATCGCCACCCTGGAATACGGAAAGAGCCTCCGCCACTACCGAGAAAGCGGCGGCAAGTATCGAGTCTTCGGCACCAACGGCCCAATTGGTTTCCACGATGAAGCTCTCTGCAACAGCGCCGGAATCGTTATCGGTCGCAAGGGCGCATACCGGGGAGTTCACTACTCTCCCGAACCGTTCTTCGTGATCGACACGGCTTTCTATCTCAAACCCAAGGCAGAGATCGACCTCAAATGGGCCTACTACGAGCTGCTCCGGTTCGACATCAACAGCATGGATTCCGGTTCCGCCATCCCCTCGACAAGCCGCGACGATTTCTACGGCATTCCGGTCATTGTTCCGCCTTCCGAGATTCAGGATGCCTTCGGCAAGATCGTCGGCGGATGGTTTGCGAAGGCATTCGCGAACGACCGCGAATCCCGCACCCTCGCCACCCTGCGCGACACGCTGCTGCCGAAGCTGCTGAGCGGCGAGTTGAGCGTGGAGCAATTCGAGAAGGAGGTCCCAGCATGAGCACGTTCTCGATGACAGAGCGTCACAACCTTGAAAAGTTTCTCGGGATGTCCGGCGGCTACGTTCTGAACTTTTCTGACCGCACGTTCGGGGAGTTCGTGTTTGAAACGGTCGGCATCGACATCCACGACGAAAAATTCGCCACCGAGGGAACATCAAAGGCCAAGAAGCTCCGCACATTCTGGAGGCTCGAACCCGACTATACCGTCGGCAAGCTCCTCCTTGCGCTGATTGATTACGATGCGTCACTGAACCCCGAGCAGACAGCCGAGGCGAAAGCTCTCGCGGACAAATGCCGCCAGATCGCCACGCGGCTTCACGCAGGCGGACCTAGCCTTAATCCGCTCAAGGAGCACGCGAAGGTTCTGAACGCGAATCACCTCGCCGAACAAATTCGACGGTTGGAGGCATCCGTCAAGACCGACCCAAGCCTCGCCATCGGAACGGCCAAAGAACTAATCGAAACCTGCTGTAAGACCATCCTCGCCGAGCGCGGCAAACCCGTATCGGGCATGCCCGATGTATCGACGCTGACAAAGGAAACGCTGAAGGAACTGAAGCTTGTTCCCGAAGGAGTCTCGGAGGCTGCTCGCGGCGCGGATGTCATCAAGCGGCTCCTGAGTAATCTCGGGACAATCGGCAACGGACTCGCAGAGCTTCGCGGACTCTACGGCACCGGACACGGCAAGCACGGAAGTGCATCGGGATTGGGCGTTCGCCATGCGAAGCTCGCTGTTGGAGTTGCAGCAACGCTGACAGTCTTTCTTTTTGAGACACACAAAGAGACCGTAAAGAACTGAACCTTTTCTATGCCACTCCCACAGCCTCGAAATGGAACTCGTCTGGAAGTGAAAGGCCGTCCCGTTCCTTTCTCTTACTGGCCCTCGCGGAGAGGCCGTTTGCACTACGGACTGCAATCTCTTCTCTTCGCGCTCGATCCGTGGGTCGTGATCGAACGTTCAATTGCAAAAACATGCCCAAAGGTACGACAACCTGAGGCCTTGGCTTGCTTGGAACAGGCACGAGATTTTTACGCGGCAGCTACGCAGTCAGGAATCATCGCAGCGCGGCCCCTCGCGTTGTATTACAGCTTCATGAATCTAGCGAAGGCGTTCTGCCTGACGCGCGGTGCGAGGAATACTTTCGACCAAGCCCAACATGGCCTTTCCGAGAAGCGAAAAACAAATACGCAGGAACTGGTAGGGGCATTCTTGGAGGCGTGGCCGACACCCAACAAGGGAGAGCCAAACAATTTTGCAGAGTTTATGCAGGTTCTCTCGGGACAGAATCTTGCCGCGAAAACGGACTACGACCTGCCGGTATTGATTCCTCAAATCGTTCCGGGTCACAGGATGTGGGCGACGGCTGCAAAGAAGACGGAACGCTTCATCGCAGCCCATGACATCCAATTCTGGAACGACCATCCCGCACGGACAATGTGGCTTAAGATTTACATTGTTGCCCATGACTTGACTCGGCTTGGCGTCACGCACGCACGCCTTTTGGCTGAGAGTCGGCTTGGTTCTGATTTTCGTCAGGTTGACTATGCTGAAACATACAACGGACAGCCGCTGCTTTGTTTCGAGCAGATAAACCCTCACCAGTATCAGCACTATCCCGCAGACGAACTTCACACGCTCGTGGCCCAAATTCGCAATCGCCTTTGGATGACCGTCGCGACTGTGCCTCCGTATCGCCGGTTCTACGTGTATCTGGTTCCAAATGCTGAAGCGCCCTTTGTCCTGCCGCAGATTCTTTCCGTCTATGCGCTGATCTATTATCTCGGTTCCATAACTCGTTACCGACCCCACCACTACGACGCGATCATTAACGGCGTTTTCGGCCCGCGTATTCAGGAGTTCGTCGCCGGTCAGCCGCTTCAGTTCATTTATCTCATGGCATCAGAGTTCGCGCTCCAAGACGTCACGAAGCCATCGATTCTTTGAACCATGTCCCTCACCGAATCCATCGTCGAAGACGCGGCCCTGACGTGGTTCCGCATTCGCCAAGGCTACGGCGGACAGGTCGGGGAACTGGGCTATGCGGTCGGGCACGGGCCGCAGCTCGCGCCCGATAAATCGGTGGCGGAGATCAGTAGTCGTTGTTGAGCATGGAAATCCTGCACCTCACCGCCAACCAGTTCATCCGTCCGATGGACGCGGGGCGGACGTGCCCGGTGCTGCTGGGCGCAGAGGACACGGAGGGCAAGACCGTGGAGGTGGTGACCAAGCTGCGCGGCCCGGAGTTGAGCGTGAAAGCGCAGATCGCGGAACTGGTCGCCGCGCCATTGGCCGCGCATCTGGGATTGGAAGTTCCGCAGGCGGCGGTGGTGGATGTGGCGGCAGGTTTCGAGGCGATTGTTCCACCAGGCCTTGCGGCGGCATTCCGGGCGAGTCCCGGCAGGAACTTCGGCTCCGTTCACCTTGGAACCAGTTTCACGACGTGGGCGGTGGGCAGGTCGCCGGCCGGGGTGCAGCGGGATCAGGCGGCGGAAATTTTCGCCTTCGATTTGCTCGTGCAGAACGCCGACCGTCGAGCCACGAACCCGAATCTGTGGTCGCGGTCCGAGCGCGTGGGCGTGTATGACCATGAGCAGGCATTTTCGTTCCTGCATTTCCCGATCATCGGCGGAGCGCCCCGCCCGTGGGTGCTGGCGGACCAAGCGGGAGCGTTTCGGTTCATGGAGGGCCACGCCTTTTACCCGTCGCTGCGCGGGGCGAAGCTGAACCTCGGGCCGTTCGAGGGCCGACTTGCGGCCTTGTCGGACGAGGTGATTCAGGGTTTATTGAAAGCAGTCCCGGCGGAATGGCAGCAGGGACATGACCTGTGCGCCAAAACTGCCGATTACCTGCGGGAAGCGCGGGAAGAAAGAACAGCGTTTTTGAATTTCGTTAAACACCTACTGCGATGAAAACTGCCTACACCTTTGTGACGCTCCGCTACGTGCATGACGTGGTGACGGGCGAGTTTGCCAACGTGGGCGTGGTGCTCTACGCGCCCGAGCAGCGGTATCTGGAAGCCCGCTTCACCACATCCTACGAACGCCTCAACGCGCTCTTCGTGAAGATCGACCACGCCAACTATCGGAACCTGATCCGGTATCTCAGCAATCGCTTCGTCGAACTCGCCACCGAGGTGCGTGACGGGCTGAATCTGTTGCCGGTGCAAGGCATTGAAGAACTCGTGCGACGGGTGCTGCCGAAGGACGACAGTTCGCTGCAATGGTCGGCCCCGGGTGGAGGGTTCTCCGCCCATCTCGGTGAAACCGTGGGCCAGCTTTACGCCCGCATGATCGAGCGTTACTCGCGCACCGGCGAAGTGGCGAGCCGCAACGACGAGGACATTGCCAAGCTTTTCAAAGCGCGGCTCAAGAAGGCGGCAGAGAAGCTTCAGGAGAAACGGATCGAGGCCGAGGACTACCAGTATGAGTTTCACTACGCGTGGAAGAATTCCATCTGGCATCTCTACGAGCCGGTGTCGTTTGATTTGATGGACCCGGGCAGCATCGTGGAGAAGGCCAACCGGTGGTTGGGGCGTGGGGTTGCGCTGCACGATTCCAAGGAACGGTTCAAGATTCACTTCCTGCTTGGGGAACCGAAGCAACCCGGAACGGCGAAGGCGTTTGAGAGCGCCAAGCATCTGCTGGCGAAGATTCCCGGTCAGAAGGAACTGGTCAGTGAGAGCGAGGTAGATGCGTTCGCTGATTCTGTGGCCGCAGACATTGTCAGCCATCCGTAACCACCAGCCTTCGACGAGTGAGTCTCACCGAATCCATCGTCGAGGACGCCGCCCTGACGTGGTTCGGGGAGCTGGGCTATGCGGTCGGGCACGGGCCGC
>CAYYSX010000409.1:0-4435 GCA_964474315.1 uncultured Verrucomicrobiota bacterium
GATAAGATTGTTGAGGAGTGGGATCTGAGCCAGCAAATACCTGGTGATGCTTCGAACGAAAACGGACTATTTTGAAACACCTTGCCCAACAAAATCACCGAAGCGAACGCGGGTGGGCCACGTCAGTTGCCAATGTGGACCCGCTGGGTCGCCCGCGTCGCTCTGTTCTGTCGTTGTCACTACGTGCATGAACCACGAGGAAGCATTTGTTCAGTCATTCATCGTTCCAGATAAGCAGTCACGGTATTTGTCGCTGCTCGGGTCTCGGAAGCGCCGGAATATGTTTCTCGACCGACTTCAATCACCATCTTGACTATGATCCGGCGTTCGCGGTTCGCGTGCCACCCGAGCAGCAGACAGCAGAGCGCATTGAGGCATTACTTTGCAAGTGTGGAGCACCGGATACATGCCACGTCATCTCGTCGAAGTGTGATTGGGATGCTCAGGACATGCCGCTTCACGACGCGCTCGATTTTGTATTCGGCTCTTCCATCGGCACAGTCCTCTGTTGCATTCCTGGACGTTTGGCGTATTACGAGGCGGAGAACATCAGAGGCAGATCTCTTTTGAGCAGATGACCGTGACACCTAACGAACAAGCGCTGCAGCGCCGCCCCGCTGAACCGGGGGAGGGTTGCGGGCAAGTCCTGAGCGTTCAGTACAGACCACACGCGCTGGCGGCGGCGGTCGTTGAGCTTGGGGCATTAGGCGTCGCTACGTTTTCTCCCGGAACGAACATCCATGCGCTCATCTGACTTTCGGGTTCACGGCCTGGACCATGTTCAGCTCGCCATGCCCGCTGGCGAGGAGGCTCTCGCTCGTGAGTTCTATTCCGGGGTCCTCGGCCTCACTGAAATTCCCAAGCCCGTCAACCTCGTCAAGCGTGGCTGAGCATGGTTCGAGGGCGGCACCTTGCGTGTCCATCTCGGCGTCGAGGCTGACTTCCGCCCCGCCAAAAAGGCTCATCCCGCCTTTCTCGTCCGACAGTTGGATACTCTCACTCAGCATTTCCGGCGCGCGGGCATTTCCGTCGTCGCCGATGAGCCATTAGAGGGCTACAATCGCATATACGTGTCCGACCCCTTCGGTAATCGCATCGAGTTACTTGAACCGGTTTCTTCATGAGCGATTTTTCCCAATCAGCCTTTTCATGGAAGGCGCTGCAGCCCTGCCGTCCCGCTTTGTAGGCTGGGACGATTTAGGAGCATTTGCGTACGGCGCCGGCAGCCGACCAAGCGTTTCCGGTGGCGGTCGCTGAGTGAGCAGAAAACTGGCGTCTGAGACGACGGTGGATAGCACTAATATAAGTAGGTTGGGTAACACCAAACCCGGGTGCGTCGCGGCGCGTGAGTTGATCTCCTTATGGAGACGGATCAACAAGCAAGGGCGCTGCAGACAACTACCACCCCGCCGGGTAGTTTTGGGCCTTGTGGTCGGGAAGATCGCATTGTGGCTTCTGAACCGACCGGATCGGAACAGAATAGTCACCGCGATCACTTTTGGCGCTTACATCCTTTTCCCCATACCCGCTATCGGAATATCAATTATGGGAGCGCCGAGATTGACCTCCCTCGTTTTGAAATGACAAAGTCGGACCAGACGCTGGAGACGAACTGGCGCCCCGCCTCTCCGCTCGAGGCAGGGCGGCCGTTCGGACGTGCCGTTCACGTTCGGCCTTGCGTTTTCGGCGGGAGGCGCTCAGCTTTGCGTTAGGCCGCTATGAACCGCTGCAATCACGACGAGCTTTTCGTTCTGACAGATTCGTGGGAGAGAGTTCCCCCTGAAAGGAGGTCTCGAGCGCAGCAAATGGTGATAGACGTATTGTCTTCGCTCGTCTGGATTGAAGGGGACGGCTTGCACAATTTCTGGCACCAAATGGGTGCGGAGGTCCCGCGCATCATCGAATCGTATCAGATGGCTGGACTCGATGCATTAGCGGAGGCGCTCGCGGAAAGCTCATTCTGCGCTGAGATCATCGCGAGAGGTACGGATACGGAGGGTCACTGGCAGTTCACCGACTCGCAGAACCAGACCCTTTCGAGAATTGAACGGATCCTGTTTCGTGAGGTGGAAAATGTTCACGAAGAGATTTCCAGACTGGTTGCGAAGATGGAGGCCTAACAAATCGGTCGAACCGGGCCGCCCGGCTACTCCGTTCGACGCCGATTAGGCTAAGTGACAGGCCACCTGACGGCCGGGGGCGAGTTCCCGCAGCACCGGCGCTTCGTTTTGGCAACGTGCTTCCGCCACCGGACAACGCGGATGGAACGGGCACCCGCCGGGCGGGTTGATCGGCGAGGGCACATCGCCGCCGAGGACCACTCGTTGCCGCTTCGCATCCGGATCCACCACCGGCACGGCCGACAGCAGCGCTTGCGTGTAAGGATGCCGAGGAGTGCGACAGATTTCCTTGGCCGCCCCGGTTTCCACCACCCGGCCCAGGTACATCACCATGACTCGCTGGCAAAGATGTTCCACCACCGCCAGGTCATGCGAAATGAACAAATAGGCGAGTCCGCGTTGGGACTGGAGGTCCTGCAAGAGGTTGATGACTTGCGCTTGCACGCTCACGTCGAGGGCGCTCACCGGTTCATCGCATACGATCAGCTTAGGCTCGACAGCCAGCGCCCGGGCGATCCCGATGCGTTGGCGTTGACCCCCGCTGAATTCGTGTGGATACCGCTGCGCATGCATCGGTTCCAAGCCGACGCTCCGCAGCAACTCGTTGATGCGGGTGGCGCGGGCGGCCTTGGTAGGCGCCAGCCGATGGATATCGAGCGCCTCGCCGATGCTGTCGCCCACGGTCAGGCGCGGGTTGAGCGAACTATAAGGATCCTGGAAGATCGCTTGAAATTGCCGACGGCGTGGTCGCAGTTCCTTGGCGGATAAGGTCGCCAAGTCTTCGCCGTTGAATACCACCCGTCCGCTCGTCGGTTCCATCAGCCGCAGGACCGCGCGACCCAGCGTCGTCTTTCCGCAACCGCTTTCGCCGACCAACCCGACGGATTCGCCGGCTTCGACCGTGAAGCTGATGTCTTCGACGGCTTTCACCTGACCGGTGGCGCGTCCGAACACGCCTTGTTTGACCGGGAAATGGACCCGGAGGTTTTGGACGGCGAGGAGCGACATCTAGTTCCTTTCCTCCGCCCAATAAGGACAGCGCACCCACCGATCACTGCCCGCCAAGGCCAGCGGCGGACGAAGATCGGTACATTCCGGGTGGGCAGTGGGACAACGCGGTTCAAAACGGCAACCCGGCGGCCAGTGGCCGGGACTGGGCACGCTGCCCGGTATGGCTTGAAGCCGATTCTGTTCACGACCGATTTCCGGGACCGAGCCCATCAACGCGCGGGTATAAGGATGCAGTGGTCGGCGCAGCAGCTCCGCGGCGGGGGCTTCCTCGACGATCTGACCGGCGTACATCACGGAGACCCGATCGGCGAGATCGCCGACCAAACCAAGATTATGGGTGATGAGAAGGATCGCCATGCCGAGCTGGCGTTGCAAATCGCGCAGCAGTTCGATGATCTGGGCCTGGATCGTGACGTCGAGGGCCGTGGTCGGTTCGTCGGCCACCAGCAGTTGAGGCCGGCTCGCCAAGGCCATGGCAATCATCACGCGCTGTTGCATGCCGCCGCTCAGTTGATGCGGATAGTCGCGGGCGCGGCTTACGGGCGCGGGGATGCCAACGAGTTGAAGCAACCGCACCACCTCGGCATCGGTGGCCTGGTTCGGTTGATGCAACTGGAGCGATTCGCG
The DNA here is from genome assembly GCA_964474315.1 of uncultured Verrucomicrobiota bacterium. GTDB lineage: Bacteria > Verrucomicrobiota > Verrucomicrobiia > Limisphaerales > UBA9464 > UBA9464. Next base: position 3,759 of record CAYYSX010000409.1, read on the forward strand.
AATCTGCGCACCGATGCGCAGGACCGGGTTCAGTGAAGCGCCGGGTTCCTGAAATACGTAACTCACCACGCCTCCGCGGACGCCGCGCAATTCCGCCGCGGACATCGCCAGCACATTCCGGCCTTGCAGTCGGATCTCGCCGCCCGCGTAACGCGCCGGTGGGGTGGCCAGCAGCCGGGCAATGCTCAGGGCGGTGACGCTCTTGCCGCACCCACTTTCGCCGACGAGGCACAAGCACTGGCCCTGGTCGAGGGTCAGCGACACGCCGTCCACCGCGCGGGTGGCGCCGAAATCGATCTGGAGATCCTGGATTTCCAGCAATGGCATCCAGGAAATTCAGCTCAGCAGAAGCCAGCCAAGGGAAGGAAGAAAATCCGAAGTGTCCCATTTTGTTTCCTGGGAGGGTTCGGTGACCGATTCCTGTTACGGCCTTGATCGGCCGGTTGATTCAACGGCGAGCCGCGCCCCCGACCCCCGGACACAGAAGGAAACAAAAGCGGAGAAGAGGCGGCCTGGGCGAATTGAGCGGGTTGGTCGTTGGCTCCCTTCAGCCTTTCATTGGCTCAAACGGGTGGACGAAAAACCAAAACCAATTGATTGGAACAGAAGGAAACGAAGACAACGAAGAAAAGAGACATCGTCTCTTCCAGCCTTCGTTTCCTTCGTTCCCTTCTGTA
>CAYYSX010000410.1:0-4285 GCA_964474315.1 uncultured Verrucomicrobiota bacterium
ACACTTCGAGTGAATCCTTCGATCGTGGGCGAGGGGATGGCACGCGTATCGCGGGTCACATCAATTCACCCTATGTGTTCCTGGCGGGCAAGGTAACGGATGCTCCCATCGTCCGGGTGGCCGCGTGGGATGCACGAACCCGCACGTTCGTAACCGTAGCGGATGTCAGCGAGGGTGGGTTCCGCGGAAACTTCGACCGGGCCACCGTCACCGCGGATGCGCTGGGCCGCGTGGTCGTGGCCTGGGTGAGTCAACCCGAAGGTTACGAAGCTCAACAAGTGGCGGCCCGGGTTCTGGCGCTGGACGAGACGACCCAAACCATCACGCCACTCACCGCCAGCTTCCTACCCTTCATCAATGCCGCGCCCACGGGCGGAATTCGCTCCATCCAGATGAGCCTGGCCATGACCACCAAGCAAATCCTGGTGGCGGCCAAGGGGGAGATCAACCTACAGAACCAGCCCGCCCAGGGCGCCGATTCTCCCTCGGAGATCAACTTCTACACCGTGTTCACGCACCCCGATCCGCAGGATGATCCGACTCCGCCGGTACCGGGGGACGGGATTGCCGTTACGGCGACGGTCAGCGGCGACAACCTGGTGGTGACCTGGACCGGTGGCACTGGTCCCTTCACCGTGCGGCAGCGGGCCAGCCTCAACAGTGGCAACTGGACGGACGTCACCACCACGCCGGAGCGGACCGCCAACGTTCCCCTGACCGGGGATACTGGGTTTATCCAAGTCGTGGGGCAGTGACTCCAGTGACGTAAAACGTCGGTGCAGAGGCGGCTGGAGATCTTCCAGCCGCCTTTTTCTTTGGCGGTGGTTACCGCGAAACACTGCGAAGGGTGCAGTCCTTGATCGGACGTTCCACCTTCAACCATCTCCTGGCAGGAGATCGCCGGCCCCCGGGTACAGCTTCTGATATTCGATGCTCTGGAGCCCGATAATGGCCGCGACACCGAGGATGTCATGAGCGGTGCTACCGCGGGAAAGGTCAGCCGCCGGCCGGTCCAGTCCCAACAGGATTTGGCCGTAGGCGTTGGCGCGGGCGATGTGCTGGATGAGTTTGTGGGCGATGTTGCCGGAATTGAGGTCCGGAAAGACCAGGACATTGGCCCGACCCGCCACCCGGCTCTCGGGCAGCTTCCGGGCGGCAATCTCCGGAATCAGTGCCGCGTCCACCTGCAGTTCTCCATCGAAATCCGCTTCGAACAAGTCGCCTTCGGCCTTTTGCCGGGCCAGGGCCGTGGCGGCCCGGACCTTCAGTACGCTGGGATGCATCGCGCTTCCTTGCGTGGAATAGCTGAGGAATGCGACCCGGGGCCGGACTCCCAAAATCTGCCGGGCCAACCGGGCGATACTCAGTCCGATGTCGGCCAGTTGCTCGACGGACGGATCGGGGATGACGCCGCAGTCACCCATGAACAGCACTCCCTTTTCTCCGAAACGGGTGTCCTCCACCTCCATCACCATGCACGAGGAGGCGGTGGTGGTTCGGGGCGCGACCTTGATGATTTGGAACAGGGGCCGCAGGACGCCGCCGGAGATTTCATTGGCTCCGGAAATGAGGCCGTCGGCTTGCTTCATCGCCACCATCATCGCGCCGAAATAGTTGGGCTTGATCATGGCTTCGCGCGCCTCTTCTTCGGCAATGCCCTTGCCGCGGCGCAGCAGCATGAATCGCTTCACGAAGCTGTCGAGGTCAGGACTCTGAGCGGGGCCAATGCGACGGATGCCTTCCAGATTCACGCTCAGCGCTTCGGCGGCAGCCATCACCTCCTGCCGATCTCCCAGCAGGATGGGCACACCCAGTCGGAGGGAATAGAACTGCCGCGCCGCTTGGAGCACCCGCGGCTCCGTGCCTTCGGGAAAGACGATTCGCTTGGGATGCCGTTGGAGCTTCTCGTAAACGCCGCCGATGAAACGCATGCCCAGGGAGGTAAACCGGGGCGGCGCCAAACTGCAATTGCCATTGCCCCCGACGGACGTTCCACTCGCTGGGTCATTGCGTTGCCATGAAAAACTTGCTGCTGTCCATCCTTCTGGCTCTCAGCCTCGCTCCGGCCCCCGCCCAGAACACGAATCCGGCCCCGGCAGCTCCGGCCTCCGCCACCCCGCCCAAGCTCACCCGTGACGTAAATGCAGCGCAGTTCGACCAACTCCGGGCCTCCACCAATGCGGTCATCCTCGATGTTCGGACGGCGGAAGAATATGCCGAAGAGCATCTTCCCGGAGCGATTTTGCTCGATTACCGATCCCGAGATTTTGCCGAAAAGGTGGCGAAACTCGATAAATCGAAGGAATACCTCGTGCATTGTGCGGGAGGCGGACGCAGTACCCAGGCTTGCACGAAGATGGAATCCCTCGGGTTCACCAACCTGGTGAACCTGGAGGGTGGACTGAGTGCCTGGAAGGAAGCGGGAAAACCCGTAACCAAATAGGGCGGTGGCCCGTTCTCCCGGCGCCACCGGCGACGCGCGGCTTGGGTTACCTCAGTACCGGAACGAATTCCTTGCCGTCGCGGCGTACCACCAGGACCACACCCTTTCCTGCTTCCGCTGATTCGTGAGCGGCGGCCAGAGCCTCCAGGAATTCCAACGGCGTCGTGAGGGACCGATGGTTCACCTCCGTGATGACGTCTCCGGCCTCGATGCCCCCGCGGTGGGCGGCACTATCTTCCTCGACCTCGATCACCAAAGCACCGCCCGCGACACTTTGCTCGTCCGCTTCAGACGGCGACATTTGCCTGATTCTCATACCCAGGAAGCTCAATTCCCGGGGAATCGACGGTGGACTGGGACGATGATTCTGGGGGCGCGTCAGCTCCTCCGGCATGGCCTGCGGGGTGACTTGGGCCACAAATGATTCCTGCTCGCGACGGATAGCGAGTGCGATGGGGGTCCCGGGCGCTTTCCGGCTGACCAACGACTTGAGTTCGGCTGGATTGGCTACGGCCTTTCCGTCGATGGCCACGATGACGTCGTTCGGCTTCAGCTCCGGTTGGGCCTCGCTCGCCGGGCCATTGGGAATGATTCGCGTGACCACCACCCCGTCCGTCACGCCAGGAACTTTCGCCCGGACCATCTCCATTTCCCGCAAGGCGTCGATATTGACGCCCAGCCAGGAACGCACGAAGCGCCCGTCGGTGATCAGGCGGGCACTGATTTCCCGGGCGAGATTGATCGGGATGGCGAAACCGATGCCCGAGTTCAGCCCCCGGATCATGGAGTTCACGCCGATCACTTCGCCTTCGATATTCACCAGCGGGCCGCCAGAATTGCCGGGGTTGATGCTGGCGTCGGTCTGAATGAAATCCTGTTCCATCAACGCGCCGCCCATCATGGCCGGAACCACGGAGTGGCGTCCTTTGGCGCTGACGTGGCCGAAGGTGACGGTGTAGTCGAGGCGGAACGGGGCGCCGATGGCAATGGCGAACTCCCCGACGCGCACCCGGTCCGAATCTCCGAGACGAACTACCGGCAGATCGGGCGGGACCTCCTTCAACTGCAACACGGCCAGATCGGACTGCTCGTCGGTTCCCCGGAGCTCGGCCGCGAATTCGCGGCCATCTCGGAGGCGGACTCGGATGCGCTCGGCTTCCGCTACCACATGGTGATTGGTCAAGATCCGGCCTTCCTGGTCGATGATCATCCCGGAACCTCGTCCGTTGAATTCGGGCGGTTGTTCGGACGACCCCCGCTCGGATCGGGGCCGGCGACGGAGCTGATCCCGCCATTGTTCCGGCAACAGGTCGAACCAGGGATGCGCGGGCGAGAGCTGCTCTTCCTCCTCGCGTTGGGCGACATCGATGACCACTACGGCGGGCGAAACCTCATCGGCGACCTCGATGAAGGCTTGGTTGAGCAAGCGGGTTAGTTCCCGAGCTGATTTGGGCGCGGAAGCCTCCTCGGCCACGGTCGGGGCCTCTGCGGCTGGAAGAGGGCTCGGTAAGATGGGTGGACCGGGCGTAGGGACTTCCTCAACCACTTCCGCGGTTATAGCGGAAGTGCCGGCTAGATCCTGAACGGAATCCCTCTTGCTGAGTCGCCCAATGGCTACCCCCAAGGCCACGGCCAACGCGCCTGCCAGTATCAGCCCGGTCAGCCTTCGCGAAGATTGGACCATGCGGTCAGGGTAGGGGGGGCGCCTTGGACTGCAACCCTGCGTCGGGGGGCTGGGTCTCAGTTTTTGGCCGGGACCGCCGTCGCACGGCGGCGGGCGCATCTCAGTTTATTGCAGTCCCGGAGGGAGGACCGGAAATAGCCCACCGATTTATGGGTGGG
>CAYYSX010000411.1:0-4272 GCA_964474315.1 uncultured Verrucomicrobiota bacterium
AAGAGCCGGCGCAGCTCGTTGATCCGAGCCCTGGCCTCGCGCTTGCCCAGCCGGGGAAATTGCCCCCCCACCGTGATCAGGTCCCGGTTGCGGGTCAGCTTCACTTTGCCCTCGACGACCTCGACCGAGGTAACCCCCTGGGCCGCTGCCAGAATACGGAGTTCATGAACGCCCATCAGCAAATCGACCGGCGGCGGCGGCGTCCCAAAGCGGTCCTTCAACTCGCGTTTCAACACCACGAGGTCTCCGGGGACCAGGGCCTGTGCCAACCGTCGGTAAATCTCCAGTCGATGTTCCGATTCTCGTAGGTAGTCGTGTGGCAAATAGGCCGGGGCAGGGGGGATCTCCGGCGGCGGAGGGTCGCTGGGCGAGGACCGGAAAGGTTCATCGTGATCGAAGTAGGACACCAGGCCTTCCCGGGGAACCTCGATGTCGAGTCGCGGCTCCGGCTTCTTGGGCTTGGTGCTCGGAACGTTGCGCTTCGCGCCTTCGTCGCCTGGGTTCATGGCCAGGAAGTCCAGGTGGATCCGGACCTCGATCCGCGGCCTTACCTGTTCGCCCTTGAGTGAGGCGATGCTCTGCTTGAGCAATTGACAATAAAGGTCGAAGCCGACCGCCGTGATGTGACCGCTTTGCTGGGCGCCAAGAATGTTGCCCGCACCCCGGATTTCCAGGTCGCGCAGGGCAATTTTGAAACCCGAGCCCAGGGCCGAGTACTGTTTGATGGCGCTCATCCGTTTGCGGGCCTCGGTGAGAAGCTGGGCGTGGCGCGGCAACATAAGATAACAATAGGCCTGGTGCTTGTAACGCCCTACCCGGCCGCGAAGCTGATAGAGTTCGCTCAAGCCGAATCGATCGGCGCGGTCGATGACCATGGTGTTGGCGTTGGGAATATCGAGACCGCTCTCGATGATGGTCGTACTGACTAAGACATCGGCCTCGCCGTTGACGAAACGGGTCATGACGCTTTCCAGTTCGTCCGCCTCCATCTGGCCATGGCCGATCACAATGCGGGCCTCGGGAAGGAGCGCCCGCAGGCGTAGCGCAACGCCTTCGATGGTGGAAACGCGGTTGTGGAGGAAATACACCTGCCCGCCGCGATTGAGTTCACGCTGGATGGCGTCGCGGATCACCCGTTCGTCATAGTTCCCCACGATGGTCTCCACGGGTAGCCGATCCTGTGGCGGCGTTTCCAGCGTGCTCAGGTCGCGGGCACCGGTCAGCGCCAGATAGAGGGTCCGCGGAATCGGCGTGGCACTCAGCGTCAGCACATCGACGGTGGTGCGGAGCAACTTGAACCGTTCCTTATGCTTCACGCCGAACTTCTGTTCCTCGTCCACGATCACCAGGCCGAGATCTTTGAAAGTCACATCGGGCGAAACCAGCCGGTGGGTGCCGATCACGATGTCCACTGCCCCGGCAGCGGCGGCCTGGAGGACGGCGCGTTGCTGTTTCGGGGTGCGGAAGCGGGAGAACAGTTCCACCCGCACTGGAAACTCCGCCATGCGTTCCCGGAAGTTGTTGTAATGCTGTTGGGCCAGGACAGTGGTAGGCACGAGAATGGCCACCTGCCGGCCGCCCATGACGGCTTTGAAGGCGGCGCGGATCGCCACCTCGGTCTTGCCGAACCCGACGTCCCCGCAAAGCAGGCGGTCCATCGGCTTGGGGGCCTCGAGATCTCGCTTGGCCGCCTCGATGGCCTTGAGCTGGTCGGGAGTCTCTTCGAATTCGAAGGCAGCCTCGAACTCACGTTGCCAGTTCGTGTCCGCGGCAAAGGCGTGACCGGTTTGCGTCGCGCGGGCCGCCTGCACCCGGAGCAGATCTCCGGCGAGATCACGCACCGCGCGCTCGGCTTCCTCCTTGGCCCGGGTCCAGCGGAGCCCGCCGAGCGTGCTAAGTTGGGGACGGGCCTTGCCGGCGCCGACGTATTTGCTGACGAGGTGGGCTTCGCTGACGGGAACATAGAGCTTGGGGGTTTCGGCTCCGGGTTCGCGCGGGGCGTATTCCAGCACCAGACATTCCTGGCCGGCTTCGGATGACTGGGACTTTTGCTCCGTGCTACGGTTTCGGGCGGGCGGAAGGGTCTTCAGTCCAAGAAACCGGCCAATGCCGTGCTGCAAATGGACCACATAGTCGCCTTCCTCGAAGTCCGTGAAATCAACCTCGAAAGCCGACCGCATGGCCTGGGCGTGGGGTGATTTAAGTCGGCGCGGCCGCGAGACTTTGTAACGGCCATAAATTTCCGCATCGGTGACCACCACGGTCCTCGCTTCGGCCACGAGAAAACCCCGCGACAACGAACCCAGATGGAGCACGGGTTTCGCTTCCTCCGCGCCGGAGTCCAAAGCCTTAGGCTTCCTCCCCCTTTCCTCTTCCCCCTTCCCCCCCAGCCCGTACTCCTCCCACAGCTCGCCAAACCGCTGGCGCTCGCCCTCGGTGTTGCAGAAGACATGCACCGCGAAGCCTTGGCGTAACCAGCGATGCATCTGCTGGAAAAACCCCTTCCGCTGCGCTTCGGCCACGGCGGCCTCGGGAAGCGTGGCGCCGATGGGACGAAAGACTTCCAAGGAAGTGATCGCGAACGGAGAGCCGTGTTCCGGCAACGCCAGCTCCGGCTCCAGCGAACGTTCCTCAGGCAGTTCGATCAACGTGAGGCCGCGTCGCTCCGCTGCCGTTACCAAATCATTCCAAGCGTAGTGAAACGGATCGTCCGGATTCACCTGCTGTCCGTGGCGCAGGGCCTGGTCGAGCAGGGCCTCGACTTTGCTAAGAACGAGAATCGCTTGGTCCGGCAGGTAATCGAGCAGGGTGCCCAAAGCCGATGGCGGAACCCCGGTGGGTGCGCCTTCAGCGGCGGAGTCGCCGGCCGTTTCCCAACGAGGCTTGCGGGCCCGTAAGAGGCTCAGCTCTCCTGCCGGCGGTATGACGATGGATTCGATCTGCTCGCGCGAGACTTGGGATTGGGGATCGAACTCGCGCAACGAATCCAGTTCGTCGCCGAAGAATTCCAGCCGGACCGGCCACGGTGAACTCAGCGGCCAGACATCTACGATTCCCCCGCGCCACGACAATTCGCCCTTGTTGGTCACTTGGGTTTCCGGTTCGTAACCTTGCTCCTCCAACCACTCGATCAGGTCGAGTGGATTGCAGTTCTCCCCCCGGCGAAGGGTGCGCGTTCGGTCTCGGAGATCGGCGGGCCGAAACGTCCGCTGCATCAGCGCCGTCACCGAGGTCACGATCGGCCGGCTGCCGGGAGGGGCTCCGGGCGCCCCGAGTGCCACCAGCGTCTCGAGCCGTTCGCTGATGATATCGGCGTGGGGAAGCTTGGCTTCGTGCGGCAGGACGTCCCAGGCCGGGTAGAACCGGGGAACAGGCGGAAGTGATTCTTGGCGGCTGCGGTTTTTCGCTCCGAGGGCCAGCCAGGTGGAGAGGTCGGAGTGAGCCATCTCCTGGGCTTTGAGCGTATCGTTCACCCACACGATGGGGCGGTCGGGATACCGATGCGCGAGTAGGGCCGTCAGCAGCGCGTGCCCGGCGTGGGTGAGGCCGGAACAGGTAAAGACACCTCCGGCTCCCGCGCGTTTCAGCAGGGCTTCACACGCGGGAACGGAGCGAACGGCGGCGACCAGGTTGGGATTCGCCGCGGCTGACGGTGATTCCGGCAAGCCTGGGCAAAGTGGAGAGGTGGCCCGAGGCGTCAAGAAGGAGCCTCAGAGTCGGTTGGAAAAGGGAAAGGGGTCCGTTGAATTTGCCCACCGGCGTTCAGCCCTCGTCGGCCGGATCGTCCGGCCGGTGTTCCTCTGAGTCTTGCTCGAGCCAGCGGACGATGGTGTGGATCAGATAACCGATGGTCCCCAGCACCAGCACCGCGATGGCCAGGCCGATGATGACGTCGGTGCGTTTCTGCGCCGGAATGAAACGGATGGGATACAGGAAGGCACCGAGTGCCAGGGCGATCATGAGGCTGGAAGTGGCCACCAGGAAGCGGTAGCTCCGGCCGGTCGAGTGGCGCTGGTGGGACAGGCGGAACACCAGCCACCAGTACCCGGAGGAAATCAGGGCTCCGAGCACGAACGCTGGGATGGCCAGGTTGGTCCAGTGGAACTCGAAGCCGTGGGGTCCGCGACTGAGCAGGGTCAGGGAGGAGATCACTCCGCCCAGACCGAGAGCCGACGCCACCATGATCACGGCTTGGAACGCTCGGTCTTCGTGTAACGGAACGGGTGGCTTTCCAGGGGCGGGCTTCACGGTTTGGCAGAGATAGTGAAGCAG
>CAYYSX010000412.1:0-4269 GCA_964474315.1 uncultured Verrucomicrobiota bacterium
GGTGCGGTGAGGACACCGCACGCTACACGCACGTACGTTCGCAACGATTGATATTGCCAGCACTTACTGAGGAAACCGCGGGATGGACGACACGCAGCGTACGGAGTCCCGCCTTTAGGCGGCGGAGCGGCCGGCTTCTCCAATCGGGCCGGTCGTTTTCCAACGCGTCGGGACAAGGAACCTCTCCGCCGGCTCAAGCCGGGACTCCGAACGCTGTGTGTCGCCTATCCCACGGACCTTTCAGTAGGCCACTACCCGCCCCGGTTCACCCGAAAAGAAGGTTCAGCGGATCCCCGCCAACTCCTGCAGCAGACGCCAGTTCTCCAAGCGTTCCTGGCGGCTGGCCAGGATGGTTTCGCTGGGATTGCCTTCCGCGTCGAACTGTTTGGCAAACCGGCCCTCGGATCGGGCAAACATGATGAAATCATAGACCTCGTTGGTCTTCGGCTCGACATAGAAGTCCTCGGTGGTGGCCGGATTCCCCTGCAAGCTCAGGCGCTCGCTGATCTTCGCACCTTTGCGCGGATCATACATCAGGACCGGGAAGGTGCGGGTATCGACCGCCAGCTTGGACTGATGCATGGCCATGTTGTCGCCGACCCCGTGCTCGGGCTGGCAGGTCGTATAGACACTTACGACCGCCGGCCCGTCATATTCGTTGGCCGCCATGATGGACTTGTAGAAGTGGTTGGTCATGGCGCAGCTCGTCTGCGACACCAATACCTCCGGATGCATCATAGCGATCTGCGCAATTTCCTTCCGGCGCTCCATCTTGCCGGGAATGGCTTTGCCGTGAACGGAGAACTTGGTGTTTTGGCCTTTGAAGGAAGCCGTCGAAGACTGGCCGCCGGTGTTCGAATACACCTGCGTATCGAGGATGAGCACCTTGATGTTCATGCCGGACATCAACATGCGGCTCAAAGCCTGAAACCCGATGTCGAGCATCGCGCCGTCCCCACCGAACACCCATAGTTTCTTATCCTTCCACCCCATCTGATCCCAGCGGGAACGGACTCCCATGGCGTACGTCGGACCGTTCTCGAAGAGCGAGTTCGACCACGGAACCAGGTACGGATTGTACGGGTAAGTGGAGGCGTACACCGTCGAGCAGCCGGTGGAATTGATGATGCCGACGCTCTCCTTGCCGTACACGAAGCCGGTGGCCGCGAGCATCATGCGGATGGCCGTGGCCTCGCCGCAGCCCATGCACGAACCGGCGCCGCCGACATAGAGCAGCGAACGGTCGGTGAGCATCATATCGGTCAGCAGCTTGTCGTTGATGAACTGCTTCGGCGTCTCGGGCAAATGGCGGTAGAAATCGAAGGTCTTCTGGAACTTCGGCAGGGTATTGGATTCCTTTTTCAGCATCGCCAACGCCCCGTGGTCACCGCAGGCTTCGACACATTCAGCGCACCCCTTGCATTTGGTGGGGTCGATGAAGATACCGAAATAGCCGGGCTCCAGTCCCTTCTTTTCATAGACGTTCCAGAACTTGGTCGTCCGGCCGAATTGTTTCCGGTAGTACTCGCGTTCGACCTCATCGGGAATCGCAGCCAACTCTTCCTCGAGCTTCGACTTGGGCACCACCTTGCCGAGAATGGCGGTGTCGGGGCACTCGGTCACGCAGGCCATGCAGGCCACGCAATTGTCCGAGTTGAGCAGGGGAATTTCGGGCGCGATGTAAGAGAAATCACGCAGCACGCCCGATCCGGCCGTGATGAGCGACCGGGCGACCGAGGGATCGGCGGGCAGTTCCAATTCGGCGGAACCGTCGTTGTAGGCGCCGACGATGCGGTCGTTGAAGTCCGCAACGTTCAGGACGTCATCAGTAATCGGCCGAGTATTGAAGCGGGGGGCGGTCGGAGAATCGGCAGTGGCGGTGGACATACGATAGAGGGGTTGAAGTGGCGGGTTTATTTGGCGAATACGAGCGGTTCCAGGGGGGCGGCAGACCGAACTGGAACGGGTGCCTCCATGATTTCGCGGGGGATTTCCTTCACATCCAGCAGACCGCGCCGGACACACATCAGGTTCTCTTGCACGACATGTTCGCCGCGTTTGCCAAAGTATTTGCGAATGTATTTCTCGACCGCGCCCAGCACCTGCTCTTCCGACATGCCGGAATCGGCGGCAAAGGGCGTGACCTTGATGAAGATGCCGACCAGAGCGACGCCCTGCATGCGTTGCTGCAAGTCGGGATCGGTGGCGACTTCGCGGGCGATCTTGACCGTGTCCAGGTAATAGACCCGGACGCGCTTGTTGCGGATGGTTTTCCGGCCGAATTCTGGGATATGGTCCCACACCCGCTGCGGATCGGTCTCCGCACTTTGGATGAAGATGGATCCGTCGTGCGCGATACCTTCGAGCGGGTTGCCTAGATTGAAGGCGTTGACGTCATTGAGCGGGATGAACTCGACGTGGTTCAGCTCACAATGCGTCCGCAAATGTTCCCGGGCGACCGTGAGATAATAGGTGGTCGGCAGTCCTTTCTTTTCCGACCCGTATTTAGGATAAGCCTGGACCTTGAGGTTAAACAACTCGCCGACGAACGACGCGATGAGCTTGTTGGTGGTGACGGACCCAAAGCCGCCAACCGAATGCCCGCGCATGGAGAACGCGCTGTCGGGCCGCACATCGGGGTCAATCGATTCGTTGATCGCGAGTGCATGCTTCACTCCCACCGCCGAGAATTCCTTGGGCGCCGCCTCGAGCATGTTCTTTACCAGCGCGATGAAGTGGCCGGGACGCACGTCGCGCGAACCCAGACCGGCGCAACTGGCGAGGATCCGGGGAATGCGCTCGATCTTCGGATACTTGAACTCGCCGGAGGATCCGTAGGCATTGCCGGTCAAGGCATCGGCAAAGGCCGCCTTGATGGCTTGCACGAGGGGGTTGCTTTGAGCGAGCGGGTTATCCATGCGTTCCACCACCGTGAACGCCTTCACGTGCTTCAAGACCTCCACGATTTGGGTCGCGGGAAACGGCGCGAAACAGGTGACATGCACGACGCCCACTCTCAGTCCCATCTCTTCACGGATGTAATCCACGGCCGCCTGGGCGGTTTCCATCATCCCTCCCATGCCCACCAGCGCGTACTCCGCGTCCTCCATCCGGTAGCCGTCCACCATCTGGTAGCGGCGTCCGGTCTGCCGGTAGAATTCATCCAGGGTGGACTGAACGATTCCCGGGATCCGGTCATAAAACCCGCGTTGGGCGATCTTACCCTTCATGTAGGAGTCCTGGTTTTGCACCACGCCGGACATGAGCGGTTGGCGGGTGTCGAACAGACAGCGGAGCCGTTCATTCGGATCGCCGACGAACTGCTTCATGAACTCCGGCTCCGACAGCCGGACATTTTCAATGGTGTGCGTGGTGAGGAATCCGTCCTGAACATTGAGAAACGGCGTCTCCGATTCTTCCGCTACCCGTCGGCAGATGAGCGCCAGGTCGCCCGCCTCCTGCGCATTGCGTCCGAACAAGATTCCCCAACCGGCGTCCGCCACCGCCATCACGTCGTCATGACCGCAATGGACGTTCAGGGAATGGCTGGTCATGGCGCGGGCACCGATGTGGAACACGGCGGGCAGGCGCTTCCCGGCGATGGTGTACAGCACCTCCTTCATCAGCACCAATCCCTGACCGGAGGTGAAGTTGGTGACTCGGCCGCCGGCCAGGGCAAAGCCTTCGCACGTGGACGCCGAGCTGTGTTCCGATTCCGGTTGGATGAATTGCAGCGTGTCGCCCCACAGGTTCCGTTTGCCGTTGGCCACTTCGGTCTGGTAGCCGGTGCCCATCGTGGTGGAGGAGGTGATCGGGTAGGCGCAGGCGCCATGGGTGATGTGGGTTTCGACCCAGGTGACCGCCCCGGCGCCATCCGAAGTCGTCGGGATTCCGGGAAAGGGAAAGGTGCCGTGGCCGTTGGCGGAACTCTTGTTCATGATGCTCCGAAAAAATTGGTTTCCCCCGTTTGCCGTCCGCCCATTCACAGACGAACCACGAAGCGTCTGGGAGAGGAAAGAGTTGAGATCTCCGCGGCGGCGGAGGCAAGCCAAATGCCGAGGGTAAGCGGATTCTGGGCGCATTTTGAATGGGTCCTTATCGGGACCGGGGCGAAAGCTCCAAAAGACAAATCCCAAGCTCCAAAGAAGCTCCAAGGACCAAAATCCAAGCGTCTTCCCCAGTTCCTCGGTGGGGAGGTGCCGCTCGACGGGCAGGGGTGCGACCGAAGCGGTGTCGGCCAACGCCTCGTTTCAGGACGGTCCTGACGGG
>CAYYSX010000413.1:0-1272 GCA_964474315.1 uncultured Verrucomicrobiota bacterium
CGGCCTCGGTCTCTTCGTCCCCGCCAACCCTGGTTGATCCGAATTTTGGAGTCGCCGAGCGAACGGCTCGCGCCGTCCCCGGGCGGTCCACGAAAACTGACTCGTTAAATCTCGCGGCTGACCCGCTTCGCCCTCCAACGCACTTTGTTACCCCTGTGAAGACTTCCATGGACCGCGACACCCACCATCAGGCTCTCCAGCGAGCGCTGGAGCTCGGCCGGTCCGCCGATCCCAACGCTCTCCCCGAACTGACGCAACTCCTGACAATGCCTTCGGCTGAGATCCGTCGCCTCGCGGCCTCCGCCATCGGCAAGCTCGCCGGTTTTGGTGCCGATCCGGATTCCGCCGTGCGGGCGCTGGCGCCGGCGGCTTTGCGTGATCCGCACCCCCAGGCCCAGCAGTATGCCCTCAAGGCGCTCAAGGTCTATGGTGCCGCGGCGAAGCCTCATCTCCACGACCTCGATGATCTTGCCGCCAACGAACGGCTGAAGGATTACGTGCGTCTTGCCGCTCATTCCGCCGCCGAGGCCATTCGCGAGGCGAGGCGGCTGGCCGAGGCGGGCGCCGTCCATCGCTGTGCCCGCTGCCACCAGCCGGTCTCCGCGCCGGAAATCACCCGCAGCCGACAGGCCTTTCAGCGCGTTTTCTGCGACCGATGCTTCGACGAAGTCTTCCTCGAACGCCGTAATTTCGACACCAAGGTCGAACTCAACAAAACCATCGTCACCCAGGCCGGAACTCTCGTGCAGTCCGACGGCGAGCGCCTCATCGCCGACTGGCTGGCTGCTCACAACATCGCCTACCGCTACGACGAACGGTATCGCATCCTCAGCGGACATGCGATCCGGCCCGATTTCTATCTGCCCGAGTTCGACCTTTATATCGAGTATTGGGGCATGGATACCGCCGACTACAAGATCGGCATGCTTAAGAAGCAGCAGCTCTACCAGCAGGAAGGCAAACGCATCATTTCCCTCTATCCTCCGGACAAGACCCGCCTCGACACCGTTTTGCGGGCCAAGCTCGCCTTCTTCGGACTGCATGTCCCATTGGCAGGCGTTGGCGAGCGGTAGCGAGTCAGCCAGGCAACGCACTTTTCAGGCTTCTTTTATTTTTCGTGCTTCTGATAAACCTTAGACCGTCCACCAACACAAAGCACATGAACCTCGACACCCTCAAAGACCATCCCCGCCTCCTCCTCAAGGCAACCCTCCAACCACTCCAAGGCACGCGCTTCCAACCCACCGGATTCCCCGATCTCGGGGCCGCCAC
>CAYYSX010000413.1:1372-4222 GCA_964474315.1 uncultured Verrucomicrobiota bacterium
GAAAATGCTCCTGGTGGAGTCCGCTCAAAGCGTGGCCAACCGCCTCGAAGCGGTTTGCTGGGACTCCGTTGCCAATGATTGGGTGGCGCCGCTCCAGGGCCTGCCGGTCGTGAAAGTGAAGGACAGGACCGGACAGCCACTCACCAACTCGGTACTCGAAGCCCACCGACTGAACAGCCCCTACATCCTGGAGGGTAAGGACAAGTCCTTCCTCGCCATCCTGCAAAAGGAGTTGGCGATCGCCGACAAAGGCATCGTGGACCTCAAGAAGCTTGCCGCCACGCTGCTGAAATACGACATCAATGCGCTTCTGCACGGCGTGTTCCTGGCCAAGAAGGAAATCGCCGGCGGTCGAATGCGGCTTCCGCGGGCACTCACGGGATTCATCGAGGCGGAGGATGTGAACGTGGCCGCCAGCGGCGGAGTGAAGAACGACGCGGTGAATCCATCGGGCGACACGGCGAAGGGTTTCGGCAACGTCCCGTTCCACCGCGAAGAGTTCACCGGCCGCATCACGGTGTTCTTCAACCTCGACCTCGCGCTCCTCCGCGGTTTTGGCCTGGGCGAGGACGTCGAGACACTCCTGGTCGCGCTCGCGCTGTTCAAAATCCGGCGCTTTCTCCGGGACGGCCTGCGCTTGCGCACGGCGTGTGATCTGGAGCTAAAGGGCGAACTCGTCGTGCAGCGTCCGTCCGAATTCATCGTGCCGTCCCTCGACGAGATCGAGAGGGAACTCCCCGCCCTTATTCAGGCGGCGTCGCAGGGCTTCGCGAATCCGCCGACCACCGAACTTAGCTTCGAGGATTAGGCCATGACCGTGCTCGAACTCCGCTTCCCGGCGGGTCGCTATCACGCAACGCCCTGGGGACGGCACGTCAACGAAGGCGCGGTCGAGTGGCCGCCCTCGCCGTGGCGCATCGTCCGCGCATTAGTGGCAACGTGGTATTTGAAAGCGAGGGAGATTCCGGAGGCGCTCGTGCGCTCGCTCGTCCACGCGCTCAGCGCGCCTCCGCGCTTTCGCCTGCCGCGCGCCAGCGCCAGTCACACGCGGCATTACCTACCTTACAACGAAGGCAAAAACGAAAAGACCACTAAAGTCTTCGACACTTTCATCCAGATCGAAGACGACTCCGCCATTCTCGTTGCGTGGGATAATGATCTTGCCGACGACGAACGGTCCGCGCTGAAGACGCTGGCGGAACGCCTTGGTTACTTTGGCCGGGCGGAGAGTCTCGTGGTCGCGCGAGTGCTCGAAGGCATCACCGGCATCGAGGCCAACGCCGTTCCGCTGGCCGAGGGTGCAGCGTTGCCGGAGAAAACCGAACTCATCCGCCTGCTGGCACCCATTTCTCCCGCGGATTACACCGCGTGGCGCAATGACTTCCTGGCCAAAGCCGAAGCCGCGCTCGGCCCCAAGCCCACTGCCGCGCAAAAGAAGAAACGACCGAAACTGCCGGACGACCTCTTCGCCGCGCTTCAGGCCGACACCGGCGACCTGCAAGCCGCCGGCTGGAATCTCCCGCCCGGCGCGCAGTTTGTGAACTACACGCGCCCCGAAAACGCCTTCGCCTCGGCCGCGCGCCCGCGTGCGCCGCGCCAAGAACCGCTGCCTACGGTCGCGCGTTATGCCGTCGTCAGCGCCGTCGCACCGCGCATCACCCAAGCGATTTCCGTCGGCGACCGCATGCATGACGCGCTCTGCAAATGGTCCGATCAAGGCGCCGGCCACGCTGCCGTTTTCACCGGCTTCGACCAGAGCGGCAAACCGCGGACCGACCACCAACACGCCCATATCTTCTGCGAAGCCAACGGCCCGCGCGAGGCCATCACGCACCTCACCGTCTGGGCGCCGATGGGCTTCGACGAAGCGGCCTGCCTGGCGCTACGCCGACTGTACAAAGTCTGGGGCCATGGCGGACACGACCTCCGTCTCGTGCTCCACGCCATCGGCCAGCCGCAGGAGTTTGCGGGCTGTCCGCTCTTCGGCACCGCGAAAACCTGGCGCTCGTTCACGCCGTTCGTCTCCACCCTGCACGCGAAAACCTTCCGCGATGGACGCCCCAAGCTGGATGCCAACGGCTGGCAGCAAGGCTCCGCCGGACACGACCTGCTGCGTCAACTCGCCAAACACCCGCGGGGAACCGGTGCCACCATCAAGCAACTCGAGGAACGCAACCACCCGTTTCGCTTCGGACCTCAAAACCTGCGGTCGCTCCAGTTCCAAACCCACCGCAACGGCGGCAAAGGTCATCGTGGCAACGGCTCCGGAAGCGCCTTCACCATCACCTTCACCGAAGCCGTCACCGGTCCCCTTGCCTTCGGCTACGGCATGCACTTCGGCCTCGGCCTGTTCGTCCCCGCCTGATTCTGCGTTCATCCCATCCGTCCGTGGTTTCACTTCCTCCCCATAATGACGATCAGCTCGCTGCCTGGCAGGCGGCGGAGCGGGAGCCGGTCTTTTTCTCCGATAACCCGCAGATCTGGCGCATGCTGGCGGCGGCGTGGCAGCGCGGCACGATTGAGTTCCGTTATTGGGGTGGATCCACGCCGGGCGGGTGGCGCCGGTTCACGCCGGAGGCCGTGTTTACCGTCGTGGGTTACGCCGGAATCTATGTCGTGGGCGAATGTCAGCTCCGGTCGGAGCAGAGGACGTTCCGACTGGACCGGGTGGAATGGCCCCAGGATTGAGCACCGCGGTTCAGATGCGGCCGTGCGGTCCTGACCCAAGGTAGGGACGAGTTGCCGCTCGTCCCCATCTGAAGCCGCCTCGTGTCAGGACGTGGTGAGGGGAAACGAGGGGAAGGCTGGACCTCAGCCTTCCCCATGCTGCGGGTTTAGGTTCGCCCCGGC
>CAYYSX010000414.1:0-4213 GCA_964474315.1 uncultured Verrucomicrobiota bacterium
GCAGCGATGTTTCGGCTCTCCC
Source organism: uncultured Verrucomicrobiota bacterium (assembly GCA_964474315.1). Taxonomy (GTDB): domain Bacteria; phylum Verrucomicrobiota; class Verrucomicrobiia; order Limisphaerales; family UBA9464; genus UBA9464. Next base: position 23 of record CAYYSX010000414.1, read on the forward strand.
GGCACCCGATCATTCCACCGCTCTCCCAGGTTACGGCAGCTCCACGATCCGGTAGAAGCGGAACGACTCTTGTCCGGGCGGACGGGTGGTCTTGGGCGGGCCGTCGTCCACCCACTGGGTTTGACGGCCGGTGGCGACGACCGGTTGCGGAACAGCCAGCCAGTTCAGGAGATCCTCGCTGTATTCGATCCGGTAAGCCCGGTTGCGTCCGCTGGTGAACTGAAGCTGGATCGAATCATCGGTGCGGCGGGTGGTTTGCTTCACCTGGAGGGGACCGTTTGGCACACCGGCGTCGGCAACGTTTCCAAGGCGCACCACATAATTCTGCTGGTCCGGCTGGGTTTCACCGGGAACCAAAAACTGAACCACGAACTGGATGGAGGAGTTCGGTGGGATGAGGGAATCAATCTCCACAAAGGGAACGCCCTCTTCTTCTCCCGCGGCGTTGTAAAGCTCCCATCCCAGCGGTAGGCCGGGAAAATAAATGCGGGAACCTTGGAGAGGTTCAGTACCATGGTTGGACAGGGTGACGGTCTGGTGGAACAAACCCTCCTGCGGGTTGGCGGTGATCGGGCTGACGATGACCACCTCGGGCGGGGGCAAGGCTCGGAGCACGAGGCCCTGGGATTGGTATTCGATCGACCAGATCAGCCCCTGGCTGGAGGGCGGCAGATTAGTGAAACCAAAGGTGCCCTGACGGCTGCCATAGGTCAGAAGCGTGAAGGTATCCCCGCCGAGGGGTTCATAACCGGCAGGCAGTTGGACCCTAAGCTGTCCCCCCAACTGTGCGGTGCCGGTGAGGCGCAGGCGCGGTGTGGATGAATCCGCCAGCAAGTCCAGCACACCGCCGCTTCCCATCTCGAGACGCGCCGCCTGCAGTTGCCCGCCGGAGAGGACCAACCGACCCGAGCCCTGGGCACCCACTAGCAATTCCTGCCGGACCTGATGGGTGCCACCGGTCTGGAGGAACGTGGAAAGGACTTCCGGGTTGCCGTCGTCGGAGCCGATCGACGCAAATTCCGTGATGAGACTGCCTCCCGACAAATGGAAGGTTCCCACGGAGCCCGTCCGGTCGCCGACCTGGAGGTAATTCAAGACGGCATGCGTCCCACCGCGCTGAGTGAATCGGCCGATTCCGTATCCTCCGACCAATTCGATATCCGTCAGCAACGTCCCGCCCGTCAGCTCGTAGCTCCCCACGGCTTCCTTTCGGTTGGCTCCGAGGATGATCTGTTCTGCCACCACACTTCCGCCGCTCTGCTCCACGTCGCCTTCGCCCAGCAAGCCCAGAACCCATTCGTCCACCGATAACGTTCCGGCCTCGAGCCGATAACTTCCGGAGGCCGCGGCAGCGTCACCCAAAAAAAGAGTCCGGCCCACGTCTAAGGATCCCCCCGCCTGGACTAATGATGCGACGGCATTTCGGCCGATGGTTAGATTCGTGGCCAGGGCGGAGGGGGAATCGATCAGGACCGTCCCCCGCTCGATCACGGCGGTGTCCTGGGCGCGGGGTAATCCCTTTGTCCAGCGGCTCGGTGTAAACCAGTTTCCGTCGGTTCCTTTCCACTCCGTCAAATTAGGCAAGGCCGGGTTGATCACCGTGACCGGATGGACGGCGGTCGTCCGGGTGGCGCCCAGGACGTCGGTGGCCTTCGCGAAGATGTTCAACGTACCGGCGCCGATTTGGGTGAAGTTGAAGGCAAAAGGCGGCTCGGTCACGGTGCCGATCCGGTCATTGTCGCCGATGTAGTAGTCCACCCGGGCGATGGGGGCGTCCGGATAGGTCAATGCCACCTGCATGAGGATATTCGTCGGCAGATAAAACACCGCGCCGGGTGCCGGCGTGAGCAGCTCCACCGTCAGCCGCGAATCGACTTTGATCGGGATTCCGGGTGCGGTGATCGAGCGGCCCGTCGCATCGGTATGAACCGCGATGATCAGGTGGTCGCCGACGGGAGGATTGGTCCAGGTGAAGGTCGCAGACAGGTTGGCAACCGTGCCGAGAAGGTTGCCGTTGGCGAAGAGCTGGATGGTCCCTCCGGCCGGCAAGTTGGGGCCGGACGCCGACAAAACGACAGGTTCACCGGGCAAGTAGGCGTTATTATTGGTGCTGGACGTTTCCAAGGTGAGGCGATTCGAGGCCGAGGCGGCGGCAGCCCAGATCAACGAGTTGCCCAGCAACCGGGCTCCGTCGGAGTGGGTGGCCCATCCCACGTCAGAGGCCGGGTGCGAGACGGGATACAGATTCAATCCCACCAACCGGCCGCCGCCCACTTCCCGAGTCACCGCCAGCGGGTGGTGGGTGGCCCAGGACGCGACCACGACGGACCCGGGAGCCAGCGTCATCTCATACGCATAATTGGCGAAAAAGCCGCCATCGAACGAGTCCACCCCGGCCAGAATCGGATGCTCGGGCCGATCTTTGATCATACTTCCATGTCCGTGACCGCCGACGTGCAGGTTCATCCACGGAAGGTAGCCTTCCTGAACGAGGCGCCCTTGAACGATCGGATGGGAGGTGTCGGAGGCTCGGAGCGCCAGCACTACCCCGCGGCCTGAATCCAGGTAATCGGCGAGGAGATTCCCCAGCCCTGACGGAAGCTCGGCTGTGCCCTGCGCATAGACGATCACCGAAGCGTAAGCTTCAAGCTGGGCGAAGGTCGGTCCTGGGCTCTGAAGATCCGTTGGAATAATGTCCACGGCCGAGAACAACTGCGTCCGCCGCAACTGCTGCCGAAGGTCGGCGTGATGCTCCGCCGGAGCGGCTCCCACAATCGCCACCTTCGGAGCCGTCGGGTCGAACGCCCGGACGGTGATCGTCACGGGTGCCGAAGTGCGGGAGCTTCCCAGGTTGTCTAAGGCCGTCGCCGTCACCTGATAGGTCCCGGCGGTTGCGTTGGACCAAGTCCGCCCAAAAGGTTGGCGGGGCACGCTCCCCAGCGAGAGGGGACCCGCATCAAACTGCACCAACGACACGAAGCCATCCTGGTCCGTGGCGGCGGCCAGCAACGGAATGGTGTCGCCTTCGTAATAGATGGCCCCGTCCGAAGGGGACCGCAGGGAAACCGTCGGCGGCTCGTTGGACCGTCCCGCGGACGGCACGGGATTGAGCAGAAAGAGGCGGGGATTGGAACCTTCCGGACCGAGGTAACCATTCGCCAGAATCTGGCCTTGGTCATTGATGGCCACCGCCTCGGTCAGGATGCCAAGGGTAGAGCTGGGGAGCAGGCGGTTGAGGTCCGTTAAGGTTCCGTCCGAATAGAGGAACGCGCGGGGGGCGGAAGTTTGATTGTCAGCAGAACCAACGATGACGTTGGAACTGTTGATGGCCCGGGCATGACTCTTAAGACCGCCCAGCGTCCCCAGGCTCCTCATCTGGCCGCCTTCATAGACAAAGGCACGTTGGAATCCATTTTCGTCGAATGCGTCGCCGATGACGATCCCGGCCTGGTTGATCCCGGTGGCGTGGACCCTCGCTCCGTCTGAGGAACCAAACTGCCGGAGGTTGCCGTCGGGTTCGCGGATGAATGCCCGTGCCGGCTCGCCCGGGGCGGAATACCAGCCGACCACCACGCCGGCGTCGTTGAGGGCATTGGCCTGGCTGTATCCGCCGAAGGTCAGTCCCAAGTCCGTCACGTCCTCCTGGAAGAACAGGGCAGCATGGGTTTCCCCGTAGTCGGTCCGGCTTTCGCCGACGACCACGCCGGCGTTGTTGATGGCCCGACCCAGACTCCAACGAGAACCGGCCGGGAAGGCTTTCAAAGGGGTGATGACCCCCTGGTAAAAAATCCCGGCCAGCGAATCATGATTCACGAGCACTCGGCCGGTGTCATTGATGTCAATGGGCCAGGCCGCCAGATAGGGTTCCTGAAGATAGGTGATGATCCCGCCCTGGTAGATGAAACCCACCTCCCCGCGGTCCGTCTGGGCTCGACCGACAAAATCACCGGCTGAGTTTAATCCCTCCGCCCGCCTTCCCGCGGTCGCCAGTTCTCCGATGTCGGCCAGTTGATAGCGGGGCGGCGCCTCAAGCACGGTCAGGCAGACCGGTTCGGAGGCGGCCGCATAACCCGCGGTGTCCACCGCCACGGCTTTGAGGCAGACATCCCCTTCCACCGGCGGTGTCCAGGCGGCGGCGTACGGGCTTTCATAAGCCGAAGCGACAACGGAGTTCCCGACGTAGAAATCCAC
>CAYYSX010000415.1:0-4198 GCA_964474315.1 uncultured Verrucomicrobiota bacterium
TCCCGAGACGACTGTCGTCTGGGGACAGACGACTCTACAAGGTGGGAAGGGCTGGGCCCCAACGCCTGCTTCGCCGCGGTCGGCACGGGAGCTGGGAGCTGGGGATTTCTTTGGAGCTTGGGTTTTGGAACTTGGAGCTTCCCCGGGGGCTGTTCTGCGGGCGAGCCGCCCGCGCTCCTGCCGTCGGTTCGCGCTGCGGGCGAACGCCCCGCGGTTCCCGGCGATTTTCTGACACCAGAGGCTGGTTCCGGGGTCATCGGACGGTGAATCTTCGGCGTCCGGAATCACGGCGGGTTCGCCCGCCTCTCTTTACAGGATGAACAGAAACGAATCGCTCCTCGAATTCTTCTCGGCCCAGAACGCGGAGATCCATTACGGGCTTTTCCTCTTCAACTTCCTGCTGGCGGCCCTGCTCGCGCACCTCCTGTCCCAGGTCTATGCCCGGTTCGGCCGGGCTCTTTCCAACCGCGAGCTGTTCGGGCGGAACTTTGTGATGCTGGCCCTGACCACGATGCTGATCATCACCATCGTCAAGTCCTCGCTGGCTCTTTCCCTCGGCCTCGTGGGCGCCTTGTCCATCATCCGCTTCCGCGCTGCCATCAAGGAGCCCGAGGAGCTGGGCTACCTCTTCATCTGCATTGCCATCGGTCTCGGGCTCGGCGCGGAGCAGACGGTCATCACCGTCATGGCCTTCGTCCTGCTGGTCGGGATCATTGCCCTCAGCCACTTCGTGGGACGCCGGGAGCCCGGTCCCAACCTCTACCTGACTCTCTCCGGCCCGCGAAACAACGGCACCGGCTTGCCGGAGCTGATGGCCGGACTCAAGCGCCACGCGGGCGCGGTGAAACTGCGGCGGTTCGACGAGGCCGACGGGCGCATCGAGGCGTCGTTCCAGGTGAGTTTCCGCGACGTGAGCCAGGTCGAGGCCTGCGTCCAGCATTTCCGCACCCGCCACGCGGACACCGTGGTCCGCTTCGTGGATGACCGCGGCATTGGCCAGTAGCCAGGCAACCGGCATGAGGGGCAGCGAGGACCAGGTCTTTCGGTTCGAACGGAAGTATCATATCCGCGACGTTCCCACGGCGGAGGTGGAATCCTGGGTCCGTCGTTCGCCCGCCCTGTTCAGCGAGGTCTATGCACCCCGCTTCGTGAACAACATCTACCTCGATGCCCACGGATTGGATGCCTACTTCCAGAACCTCAGCGGACTGGCCGATCGCACCAAGCTGCGGGTCCGCTGGTACGGGAATCTGCTGGGTCCGATTGCCCGGCCGGTGCTCGAGTTCAAGATCAAGCGCGGCCTGGTGGGAACCAAGGAGTCGTATCCGCTCCGGCCCTTCACGCTGGCGCGCGGATTCGGCGTGGGCGACCTCCGATCGTTGTTTGCCGGTTCCGACCTGCCTCCCTCCGTGCGCCTCCAACTGAGTGAAGGCGAACCGGCGCTGATCAACCGCTATCACCGCAAGTACTTCCTGTCGGCGAACGGCACCTACCGGCTCACGTTGGATTCCCAGCTCGAGTTCTACCGCATTCACCGGCACGACAACCAGTTCCTGAGCCGCAGCACGTTGGCCGACAGCACGGTCATGGAGCTGAAGTATTCCGGGGCGATTGCCGACCTCGATGACCGGATCACGAACTTCTTTCCGTTCCGCGTCACCCGCATGTCCAAGTACGTTTGCGGACTGGAGGAAGTGGAAGGATGAGCGCAGGAAAGTCCGCCCCCCTTTCGCCGGTCGGCTTTGGCCTGATCCTCGCCGGCGCGCTGGTCCTGGTGTTGGCGGTATTCCATCGCGAGCTGCTCCGGCCGTGGCGGGGTCCGGAGCTGCGCCTCTCCGAGATCATGGCGGTGGACCGGTCAACCCTCCCCGATGCCGACGGCGAGTTCTCCGGATGGATCGAGATCCACAATCCCACCTCGCATTCCCAGAATCTTGCCGGCTGGTCCCTCACCGACGATTTCCGCCGTCCGCGCCGGTGGCAGTTTCCCGACTGGGAACTGGGCCCCGGCCAGTTTCTGGTGGTTTTTGCCTCGGGAAAGAACCGGACCAACAGCGCGGGTGAACTCCACACCAACTTCCGTTTGAAACGGGCGGGCGAATACCTGGCGTTGATCCGGCCGGATGGCCGCACGGTGGTGGACGAATACCTGCCCAAGTATCCGGCGCTGGACCTTGATGTTTCCTTCGGACTGCGAGCCACGGGGTTTGCCGACGAAAACGGGGCGACCGAGCGTGGCTTGCGCCGCCATGCCTTCTTTGTCGCCCCCACCCCGGGCGCCACCAACCGGGAGGAGATGTTCGGGCGGGTGGCGGACACCAAGTTCAGCCATGGCCGCGGCCGCTACGCCGAGCCCTTTGAATTGACGATTTCGACCGCCACCCCGGGGGCGGAGATCTTCTACACCACGGACGGATCGGCCCCTCGGCGTGAACACGGAACGCGCTATGCAGGGCCGATCCCCATCCACCAGACGACCATCCTCCGGGCGGCCGCTTTCAAGCCGGGGTTCCGTCCCACGGATGTGGACACGCAGACGTTCCTCTTTCCGGGCCAGGTGCCGGCCCAGTCAGGCACGGGGCTTCCCGCCACTTGGGGTTTCCGCAACGACGCTCCAGTCACGGCCGATTATGAAATCGATCCGGAGATCACGGGAGATCCGCGGTATCGCGAGCGACTGCTCCCCGCCCTCGCGGCGCTGCCCACGCTCTCCCTCGTGCTGGATCCCGCGGACCTGTACGACCCGGTCCAGGGCCTCTACTCGAACCCGCTGTCCACCGGACTGGCTTGGGAACGCCCGGCCTCGGTGGAGCTGATCCCCGCGGACAGCGGGCGCGGTCTGCACGCCCCCTGTGGCCTCCGGATCCAGGGCGGCTGGAGCCGGCGGCCGGAGGAGAGTCCGAAGCATTCGTTCCGCCTGGAATTTCGCGAACGCTATGGAACGGCCTCACTCAAGTATCCGCTGTTCGGCCGAGCCGGATCGAGGCCCCTGGATTCGCTGATTTTGCGCGCCGGCTGCAACAACAGTTGGCTGCACTGGAGCGGTGTCGAGCGGCGCCGAGGCGAACTGCTCCGCGACCAGTTCATGCGCGATTCCTTCCACGCCCTCGGCCAGCTTTCGGCCGACGGCCGTTTCTTCCATCTCTACCTCAACGGCCTGTATTGGGGCGTGTACAACGCCTGCGAGCGGCCGGATGCGTCATTCCAGGCACGGCATCGGGGCGGGACCGACAACGACTACGAAAGCCGCAATGCCGGTCAGGTGCTGAGCGGCACGGAGGACGTCTGGAACCGGATCTTCGAACTGGCCAATGCCGGTCTGGAAGAGGAGGAACGGTACGACGAGTTCCGCCGGCTGGTGGACCTGGAGGACTTCGCGGCCTTCATGCTGGTGCAGATCTATGGCGGCACTTCCGACTGGGACGCCGCCTCCAACTGGTACGCCGGACGCCGGATCTATCCTTCGGGTAAATACCGCTTCTTCCTTTGGGACAGTGAACGCAGCCTGGAGCAGGTGGAGGCCAACATCCTGGCAGCGGATGACGACCGGTCCCCGACGCGGCTGTTCCAGGCGTTGCGGAAGAATCCCCGATTCCGTGAGCTGTTCCGTTCCCTGGCCCGGCGCGAACTGGGATCCGGCGGCGCCTTGTCTCCGGAAGCGACGCGCGCGCGTTACGCCCGGTTGGCGGAGACGCTGCGTCCGGCACTGGTGGCCGAATCGGCCCGTTGGGGTGACTACCGGCGCGACGTTCATTCCTACCGGGAAGGGCCCTATGAACTCTACACGGTGGACGATCACTGGGAGGCCGAGGTGGACCGGCTGTTGAACCATTATTTCCCCGCGCGCACGCAGGAAGTCATCCGCCAGCTTCAGGCCGCCGACCTGTATTGAGCCGGGAAAGGCGGCGTTGTAAAAGGCGGTCAGATCCGGAACACCGGCCGGTGAACCGCGAACCTGGCTGATTTCATCGGTTTCGGCCGGCTCAAGGAAAGTCAGGTGGAATTTCAACAAAGGCACCCAGTGCCAGGTCATCAGTCCTACGTTCCATCCAAAGCGCCGCGCCGCGGTGCATTCCAAAGGGACGCTGAGATTCTGTCTCCCCACCCTCTTCTGCGTCGGCGCCAGCCTCCCGCCTTCCCTCCGGGCGCATCTCCGTTTTTTGGATGGGGAGCGTACGCCTCTGGCGTGCCGAACCGG
>CAYYSX010000416.1:0-4194 GCA_964474315.1 uncultured Verrucomicrobiota bacterium
AAATCGCGAGGGACACAAACGTTGATGCGTCCCAGCAGCCGATTCTGGATGGTGACGAACTTGCCGTCCACTTCCACCAGCAACCCGGTGCTGACGATGCCCGCCAACTTGCCCTTTGTCCCGGCCTCCGCGTGGTGGACCTTCTGATTGAGCACCACGACGGCATTCGGCGGGTAGAACCGTTCGTCGCGTTTTTGGGCGTTGGTGAGATCGAGGCGTTCAAACGTCTGGACGATTGAATCGTGAGCGCCCAGTCGGCCTTTCGCCTTGAGCGCCTCACGGACCTGCGAGTTGACCCGCTGTACTTCCGCCCACGTCTGCGAGACCACCACGACCGAGCCGTTCTGTTCGGTGAGGCGCAGGTACTCGTCCGCCAATCTGTCTGCTGGATTGGTGAGCCCGCACGCCACGACCGCTCCCATTTTGTCCAGCCGTTCCAACGACTCGGCCAATCGGCCAGCCGCGGCCGCTTCGACGGCTTGCCGATAGCGCCGGATTTTCTTCCGTTCGTCCTCGTCAATTCCGAGCGCTGGGTCTTGTCGCCGGATGGTATGCAGTTCCACCGGAACCAGCCCGGTATGGCGCTCGATGGCCAGCAAAGCGTCGGAAGCCTCCACGGGCCCGTGCTGCCGCGTGTCTCCGGAGAGGATGACGCGAGCATGGCGTTGGTGTGCCAAGCGCAGGAGATCCAGCATTTGGCGGCCTCCAATCTGGCCGGCCTCGTCCACCATGATGACGGCCCCGCTGGGAACCTCCCGCCGTTGGAGAAAGGCCGTAACGGAGGTGGGTGATGGAAAACCGGCCGCCTCCATGTCCACGACTTGCTGGCGTTGCGGAGCTAGCACAACGACAGGGCGTCCACTCTGTTGGAGCTGCGTGGCAACCTCGCGGAGCACAAAGCTCTTGCCGGTCCCGGCACCGCCGCGAAAGAGACTCACCTCATTCGTCGAGGCGAGGAGGCGGTCGAGGGCTTGGCGTTGTTCGTCGTCCAAAGCCGTCGGCGATTGACGCGGCAGGGCAACCAGCGGCCGGAAGTCGCCTGTGCCTTCCCGAACGATCCGCACGATCTCCCATTCGCGCAGCAGAACTTCGTGCCGTGTGACCTCATGAGGGTGCTCTGGCTGGCGGAGGTAGTCGCGCCGACGTGTCTGGTCCTTCAGATCGTCGAGCGAAAAGTCCTCACCGCGCGCTCGGCCCAACGCTTCCTGCCAGATTTGGCATTCCATGACGACGGATTGGCGGTCGAAGAGGTGTTCCTCGGCCCACTGCACAGCTTCAGTGAGAAGCCGGCGCGGCTCATTCGAAGTCACTGGTGCCGGATCGGTCGCCCACCCCTGCAATGCCGCTCGCTCTTCCGCGGTGGTCTGCGCGTTCCAAAGCCGTCGCAGTTCATCCCGGCTGAGGTTCCTCTGTTTGCGTGACCGTTCGGCCGCGGCCAGATGTCGTCGCAAGGCCATCACTTTCGCTCGCTTCAGTTCGGGCTTGTCGGTCAACAACTTCTCCAGGGCCGCATCAATCTGTGCGTGGCGCTTCGAGAAACGCTCGCACAGTTCATCGGAGACGCCCTCGATCTGGAAATCCCCGCGCATCCGATTCCGGATGCGATACCCGAAGGCCCGCAACCCGCGGGCCAGTTCATGGTAGTAGGCGTTCTCGGCGAACTTTCGGGCACGGAGCAACTCGTGGTTTTGCAGCGCCTTCCACCTCGCCTCCACGGCATCGAATGTCGCGTTGAATACGATGCAGTGCGTGTGCAAGTGCGGGTCCAAGGCACGCGAGGTGTCATGAGTAAACAGGGCGGCGACAAAATTGCCGGTGGAACGGTCCTGTTGGGCACCGGCGGCTCGAATCCGGGTGGCAGCGAATGGCTCGAATTCGCTCAACGCCGAGCGGACGGCGCGAGCATGGGCGTCAAGAATCCGCCTGTCGTTTCCAAGGAACGCCGCCAGCGATACCGACTTCGGCGGGGAGAACGTGAAGTCGTAGAAGATGCGCCGATTGGCGGTGCTCTGGCCGTCCTCCACTCGGGTGATCTTGAGCCGTTGGGTCAATGTCTCGCCCGTCGCAGGGTGCTGGTTTTCACAGAGCCTCAGAAACGGATCGGCTTGGACCTCCCCAGCGAGCCCCAGACGCTCTGCCCCCAATCCGAACCACTGACCCAAGACCCGTTGTCCTTCGGCGTAGTAGTCCCCAACGCACAGGTGTTCCGCAAAGTAACCCTTCGCATTCGTGAGGCTGTATTGCGTCTTGGCTGTGACCACGCCACGGACACTAGCCGGAGGGGAGGCGGATGTTGTGTATCCCATACACCGACGTGCTCCGGTGTTCTGCTGAACTGGAGACATGAGAGCGATGCTCACTCCAAAACCGGGCAACCAACTCTGGGGCATCTATCACACCGACCGGGAATATGCGCACATGTTGGGCGACCCGTTGCGTACGGTCATCGAGGCATCGAGCAAACTTGCCGCCGAAGAGGAAGCTGCCCGGCTCGGCTTTGGCGACCCTTGGGCACACCCGGTGACTCGGGACCAGGTTTCGCAAGCGCAGTGGCTCCCCATCCAGCGCACGCGTCATCGCCAGGAACTGGTCTCCAAGTCGTCACACTCCGTTCGTGTGCGCCCATGAATGCACCTTTGTCTCACGAATTCCGTTCGGCCGTCGTCACGCTAAACGGACTGGCCAAGTGGGCGGGCAAGCCCGGCGCTGGACGGTGTGGGCCATGCCGAAGTTCGGGATGGGCGACTAGCACATCGTTCCCCTCAAAGCGCAGACGCGGGAATCAATCGGCCGCATTTCGGCGATCACTATTCAGCTCCAAGGCGAATCCAATGAAGAGTCGGAGTGGAGTCGGCAGAGCATTTCTCATCATATTTAAGACAAGGCACGCGTTACCCCTACTAGCCGATAGCGTTTGGCGTCCGCGGAGCAGTCGCAAAAGTGACGCAGCCTATGCGTGCGAACGATCAGATGATGGACGAATCGGTAGCCGCGGATATGCCGTCGATTTAGTCAGACCATCTCCACCACTTCGATCTCGGAATGTCCTCGGCATTTCGGATTCAGGTCACTTTCGTGGACACAACAATGTCCCCAACCTGTCCGCCTCTCGGGTGATCTTTGGACTCACAAATATCCGCATTGTCGGTTGCCTCCGCGTCCGCTTGATGAGCGACCAACAAGCATCGCGGAGAAATTGGGCCGACCATGGTCAAGACTCGCCGAATCCCATCGGTGGCAAGCTTCTGTCCGCAGTCCATTCCCGTCTGTCCCAGCCATTCCCATTCGGAGAAACAAACGATGTCCACATTTGATCCCAGTAGCCTCCGCAAGGCAGTCGCGGAGTTCTCGCCTCGGCGGCCACAAAAATTCCGGGACATTTCCCGGGCAAGGGAAGTCATCGTCGAGCTGCGGCAGAAACGAGCATCGTATCGGTCCATCGCAGAGCTGCTGACGAAGCATTGCCTGCCGATTAGCAAGACAGCCGTTGCGGCCTACTGCCATGAAGTCCTTGGCGAGATGGTGCGCCCGCGTCGCCGTCCCAGTCGGAAACTTCCTGCCGTGATCTCCTTGTTGAAGACTCGAAACCGGAAGAAGGCCATCCCTCCAACCGAAGTCCCCAATCCCCAACCACAGAGTGGCCCCGTGACCGCTCCTCCTCGTCCGCGCGGACCGCGGATCGCTCAAGTTCGGATGGTCAACCCTTGATCCAATGAAACGCCTTGTACTGGTTCTCAACGGCAAAGGGGGCGTCGGCAAAAGCTTCTTCGCCGTCAACTTCGTGCAGTTCCTCAAGGACCAATCAATAGCCCACGTCGCCATCGACAGCGACAACGAGAATTCGACCCTGAAACGCTTCCACGGCGACGCCCGGTTCCTCGACTTAGGGCAGCGCCGGGAACTCGACACCATCTTCCAAACCTTCGAGGAGGCCAGTCTGGTGGTGGTGGATTGTCGGGCGGCCTCAACCGACCTGTTCCTTGACTACTTTGCCGAGATTGACTTGCCGACCCTTCTGCCGGCTCTGGGTGTCGCCCTGACGCTGGTTATGCCAGTGAACCATGAGCTGGACAGTGTGGATCAGGTTCAACGCGTCGCGGATCAGCTTGGGAAGCTGGGTCGCTACGTGATCGTCCGCAACGCGGCGCACAGCGAGAGCTTTGCGCTTTTCGACGCCGCTGAGATTCGGACCCG
>CAYYSX010000417.1:0-4106 GCA_964474315.1 uncultured Verrucomicrobiota bacterium
GCCAGCTTCTGGAAACGCAAGCTCGCCGCCTATCTGCACGATCCGCCGGAGAAGGTGCTTGACCTCGCTTGGCACAAAAAGCGGGCCGAGGCTCAACAAAGCGGACTGGAGTTGGAGGATGCCAGATTCAGCAGCGCTGCCGATCACACTGCCGCCGCGGCGGATCGACTGCCGTGGCCGACCTACCGGCATTTGGAATGCGCCTTTGACGGCGAGCACAATCATTTCAAACACCCTCTCGGCAAGGGGACTCTCAAAATCAGACCCTTCGCTACTGCGGACATCGCCACGGATTCCGCTTGGGAATCCCGACCAATGCTGGACCGCGTTACCGACGGAACTGATTTCGACCAGGCGCAATTCTTCGCCTTCTGGCGACTCTGGCGCTGGTGGACTTCCGACCAACACAATCCGAGGGATCCGCGTATGGCGTTCTTGCCTGCCGACACTCGGTTGCCGGACCATACCATCTGGGCGCATAATAGCCTCGTCAGCGCTTTCCAGTCCTGCGTGGAAGACGGAACATGCCGTCCTGCTTTTCTACTCTTCAACATCGGCCCCGTGCAGGACTTCATTGCCGCCGCTCGTCGCACGCTCGACCTGTGGAGCGGCAGCTACCTGCTCAGTTATCTCACCGGTGCCGCGCTGAAACACATCGCCCTGACTCTCGGTCCCGATCAGGTCATCTTTCCCAACCTCTGTGGCCAGCCCATTTTCGATCTGCTGCTCAAAGCAAGAATTTGGGAGCAGGCCTTCATTCACAAAGAAGGCGGTGACAGCCTTTGGAAGAGTTTCGGTTACGAAAATGACTATGCCCGGCGCCGTCTGCTCACCCCGAGCCTGCCCAACCGTTTCCTGGCGTTGGTTCCAGCCAGTCAGGCCAAAAATATTGCACGAGACGTCGAGCGGATCGTCAGGAAACAACTAAAAGACATCGCCAATAGCGTGTGGGAATTGGCTGTCGAGAGCATCGACCCGTTGCACGGTATTTCCGCGCAGAAAGATCGGTTCTTCGTCCAAGTGGAGCACCATATGGAAATCTCTTGGCAAGTTCTGCCGTGGCCTGCAATGCCTCACGAGGCGTTGAATCTGATTCGACCGCTCCCCAAAGACGCGAAGCACAATCCCGCGGACGGTCTGCGAGCCATTCTCGACCTGGCCTCGAAAATGCCCAAAGACCACCGCGACGTTCGCAACTTCGAGTGCGAGCGCTTCCCGGACGGCCCAAGAAAGGGCTGGAAGGACCAATCCAAGCTCAAAGACGATGCTGGGCTGGATAATCCTGGAGCCGCATGGTCCTCCCTCTACTCGCTGCTCAACTGGCAGCTCGATGCCGTGCGACAGAACCGCACCTGGAAAGCCTGGACCCAAGCCGGAAACGACGTGGGCTTGATGAATGAAAAAGACAGCCTCACGGGTAAAGAGGAGGCCGTTCTCAACCTCGCCACGGGTGAAATCAGCGACGAGCACGTCAAAAAACTCTCCCTGGCCATCGGCCCGAAGAAACTCTTTAAGCAAGGCGAAATCATCGGAGCCATCACCCTTATCAAGCGCCTCTGGCCTTATGCCTGGCTCAAGCCACAACACGGCTTCGACGGCCTTTATTTTCGCATCCCCGACACTCGCCTCATCGCCCAAGGCCGCCCCTTCGACAACTCCGACGAGGAAGACGACGAACGCGAAGATGGCCCCGCCTATTTCGCCGTGCTCGCCTTCGATGGCGACGAAATGGGTAAATGGATCAGTGGCAGCCATCCGCAAATACCAAAGCTCAGCGACTTGCTCGCCAATTACACCGAAGCCGGCCAGCGTAAGGGTGCCGCGAAATACTTCGAGGCACACCCTTCGCTCAAACCCTTGCTGGATCAGCCGCGTCCACTCAATCCCTCCTTCCACCTCCAGTTCTCCGAAATGCTCGGCACGTTCTCCAACGTCTGCGCCCGTCGCATCGTGGAAGCGTTCGATGGCTACCTGGTTTACAGCGGCGGCGATGACGTCCTCGCTCTGCTTCCATCCCGCAACGCACTGGCCTGCGCCCAAGCACTCCGCCAAGCCTTCCGTGGCACGAAAGACCTCAACGATGTCAAAGGCGCTTGGGAAGTGGACCGCAAGCATCAACACTGCGAAAAGCAGCCAGAACTGAAGCTTTTCCAAGTAGAGCAGGAAGGCTTCGTTCAACTCCACGCTGACAACTACTTCGTTATGGCGGGTGAGCCGAAACACTTCCCCGCCATCGTCCCCGGCCCGGCGGCGGATTGTTCCGTCGGCATTGCTATCGCCCATTTCAAGTCACCCTTGCAAGACGTCGTCCAAGCCGCACAAGTCGCGGAAAAACGCGCTAAAAATCAACTCGGCCGGGCAGCCTTCGCCATCACCCTGATGAAACGTTCCGGGGAAATCACCGAATGGGGGGCCCAATGGACTTCGGGCGCTCTCGCCCTTTACGACGCCATCGCCGAGGCCTTGGACGACGGATCGGTCAGCGCCAAGTTCCCCCACCGAGTCTGCCAGTTGCTCGAACCCTATCTCATTCAGCGCACGAAACTTCAACGGGAAGAGGGCCAAGCAAAAGCCAAGGAAACAAAAAAGGCCGAACAAATAGAAGCGTTCTCCTCTGAAAACGCCCGCGACATCATTCAACTGGAGTTTGCCCATGCCGCTGAACGCCAGGGATCGAGAGGAATTGTCGATCAACTTCGCCCTCTGCTGATCCAGTACTTGAATCGCGTCGCCGATGAATATGACAAGACAGCAGCCAAACTTAAGGAAGATGGCAAACCGCCATCGACGACATCGCTGCCGCAAACTCTCCTCCGCGCCCTCATCGACCTCTGCACCACCGTCGCCTTCGCCCACCGCACCCGCACCGAAACCCAGACCGCCGAAGGGCAACCTGTCTCATGAACACCATACTGCTTCAACCCACCGACGTCCTCTTTTTCCGCGACGGACGGCCCATGTCCGGTTCCCTCTCCGGACACGGAGCGGCTTGGCCGCTGCCCAACGTCATCAGCCACGCCTTTCATGCCGCCCTGCACCGGGCGGAACTCGAAGGTGTGCATGCCCATCGCCGTGGACGCAGCGGCCACTATGAAGAAGCCCGCGACCGTAAGTTCGGCTCGTTGACGACCGCCGGACCCTTTCCAGTCAGCCCCGACCGAAAATGGTTCTTTCCCCGTCCGGCGGATGCCGGCGCCTCCGGAAATACCAAAGTCACGCTCCGCCCCATCGAACCGCGCGGCGCCTCCAGTCTGCCCGATCTTCTCCGCTATCCGGTCGGCAACACTGCCCCACCCAGCAAGGCAAAGGTCGCCGCATGGTGGAGCGCCGAAGCTTGGAGGGCTTATCGCGACGGCAGCGAGTTCACAGATGCCGCGCATTTTCGATCCGACTCCGACTTCGCTGACACCGAGCATACTTATGGCATCGCCATCGACGGCAACACCGGCACGGTCGAAGAAAGCAAATTCTACTCCGCCAGCTACCTGCGCCTGAGGGAAGACTGGCGCTTGGGAGCCTTGGCCCAGGCCCCCGACAAGGAGTTTCGGGATGCCGCGGGGAGCAACGATCTGGTCTCCACTCTTCTCAATGGCCAAGGCGGCCAAATCCTCGTCGGCGGCCAGCAACGCGTCTGCACCGCGGTCCGCGCCGCCGCCTCCAACGGCAGACTGCCGCTTCCCGCTGGACTCAACACCGGCTTTGCCGAGCACAACGGGAAGTTCCTCGTCAAATGGATCCTCCTGACCCCAGCGATTTTTCCTGCGATCAAGCCGGGCAAAACGAAGGCCGACGGCGAGATCGACCCACCTCCCGGTGGCTGGCTGCCCAACTGGATTGCCGCAACGGATCAAGTGTTTGAAGGTGAGCGCGTCCAAGCCGGTTCCGTGCTCCTTCTCGACGGCCCTGGCAAAGAAAAGGCCAAGCGCAAGAAACTTCATGCCGGGACCCGCATCCAAGCCACCCTCGTCGCGGCCATCGTTGGCAAACCCCTCCCGGTTACGGGTTGGGCCTTGCCCAATGGGACCGATCGAGAACAAGGCGGTGCGAAATCCACCCATCTCGCCGTCCCGGCCGGCGCCGTCTATTACTTCGAATGCGACAACTCC
>CAYYSX010000418.1:0-4100 GCA_964474315.1 uncultured Verrucomicrobiota bacterium
TTGCGGGAGCATCCGACCAATCGGGTGGTGGTGGACCGGCTTCTTTCCGCCCTGAGCCAATACAGCTTCGCCCGGCCCAAAATGGATCTCGCCGGGCACCGTGCCCTTGGCTTCAGCCCGGATGGTCAACGGTTCGTCACGATCTCCGGCGTTTTGGTGCAACTCTGGGATACGGCCAGCGGCCAGCCGGCGGCTCCACCGTTCACCCATGAGGCGGTTGTCAGCCGCGTGGAGTTCAGTCCTGACGGGCGCTGGATACTGACCGAATCCCTGACCACATCCCACGGCGCTCCAAGACGGAGCTATCGCCTGCAAGCCTGGGACCTGGATTCCGGTCGTCCGGTAGGTGAATTCATCTCCATCGCTTCGGAAGGGCCTCGCCATACCGCCCCACCTGCCGCCCGATTCAGTCCCGGCGGCCAAAGCCTGATCGTGACTTACGCGTCCGCAATTCGAGTCTTGGAGGCTCGGAGGGGCCCACACCTGCTTCAGCCGATGCTCACGATCATCAACGGGGGCCCGTTCACCTCCGCCCGGTTCAGTTTGGACGAGCGCCGGATCCTTACGACGACCCAGGACGGGGTTCGGATCTGGGACGCGCTCACCGGTCAACTCGAAAGGACGTATTCGGACGACACCGAGCACACGACGCCTATTCGCGGCGCCACACTCAGTCCCGATGCCAATCGTTGGATGACGTTCTCGTCTTCGTCTCATACGGTGTACACTTGGGATATCGCCAGCGGCCGGTTGCTGGCGGCTGTCTCTCCCGGCGCCGCTTTGATTCGGGCGGAATTCAGTCCCGACGGACAGCGCATCCTCACGGTCACCACGGACTGGAGCGTTCGGATCTGGGACTCCCGCACGGGCCAACCGATCGGTAAGTCCATCAAACACGAGGCGCCGGTGACATCTGCCCGCTTCAGTCCGAATGGACAGTGGGTGCTGACTAGTTCCGGCGGCGGCATTGCGCGCGTCTCGCACGTCTGGGACTCTTTCACTGGTCAGCCGCTGATTGACGGATTTCGCCCGAGCGAACTCTATCCTTACTTCAGCCCCGATGGCCGCTTCATTGCCGTCCAGTTCGACGACACATTTCGGCTATGGGAGCTTTCGATGGCACCGATTGTGTTCGACAGGGGCGGCACGCACGGCACGAGCGGGAGGATTTTCGGCATTTCCAGCCTCATCGGGACGAATTCCAGGGCGTTTTCCGGCCCGCCGCCCTCGTGGTTCCCCGAAATGGTCGAGGCCGTGGCGGGCCAACGATTCACCGAGAAACGCACCCTCGAGCCGCTGGGGTTCGCGGAACGATTGAAGTTCCAATCGCGTATCGTCGAGGGTTCCGAGGACGATCCCTACGTCCGCATTGCCCGATGGCTTTTCGCCGACCGTGACCGGCGCACAATATCCCCATTCTCGACCACGACTATCGAGGAGTATGTTCAGGAAAAGGTTCGCCAGGACAGCTTGAATAGTCTTCGAGACGCGTTGCGCCTATCACCGGACAACCGCCGGGCGATGTCGCAACTGGCGGTCCACCTCGCGGCCCAGGATCCGCTCGACAATCCCCGGCGGACAGGCGAGGCGGAGTATTTCAGCCGGCGCGGCCTCGAACTTCTCGCTAACGATCCCCAGGCGTGGTGGAGGCGAGTCGAGGTGCTCGCGGCCATCGACCGGCTGCCGGAAGCGCTTCACGTTAACGAGACCGCGATCCAACGGTTTTCCGAGCATCCCGAACTCTGGAACCAAAGGGGAAACCTGTTGGAACGTATGACCCGCTGGGACGAAGCGGATCAAGCCTACTCGCGCGCGATTGCCTCGATTCAACAGGAATCAGGCGAGTCTGCCGAGAGGCACGGACACTACTTGCTGAACCGATCTGATGCACAGGCCCGTCAGGGTCTTTCGAGCGAGGCACAGGCCGACCGGTCGGCGGGTCTCAAGTTGCTTCAAGCTCTCCGGCGTGAGGATTCGTCTCAATGGAGCGCAAGCGACCTCAGCGGGAATCGGCACGCCTCCGCGAGCGGTCTTCCAGAGTCGTTCGCCTTCGATTCATATGATCCGGATTGGGGTGACCCGGACGGACTCGTCCCACGTGCGATACAGGGTGTCCGATTCATTCTACCGCTTGGTTCCTCATCCCTCGAGAGCCCCACAGTGGCCACCGGCAAGATCTTCGTCGGCACCAACAACCAGAGACCACGGGATCCGAGGCACCGAGGCGACCGCAGCATTCTGATGTGCTTCGATGCGCACTCCCAGGCGTTTCTTTGGCAGTTGGTCATCCCGAAGCTGGCCTCCGGCAAGGTCAATGACTGGGAGCAAATGGGGTTGCTATCGACGCCGGCAGTCGAAGGCAATCGAATCTACCTGGTGACCACGCGTTGCGAGGTGCTGTGTTTGACCACCGACGGCCTGGCGAAAGGCAACGTCGGACCTTTCCGAGAGGAAGGACGCTACGCCGCCGGCCCCGGCAAGCCCGAGATCGAACCCGGTCCGAAGGACGCCGATATTGTCTGGCGCTACGATATGATGGAGGAACTGGGCGTTTTTCCCCACAACGGAAGTCGTACTCATGTGCTGATTGTGGGCGATCTACTCTATGTCGGAACCTGCAACGGAGTGGACTGGACGCATGTGAACATCCCCTCGCCGCTCTCGCCCAGTTTGATCGCACTGAATAAGAACACCGGAGAACTGGTGGGGGAGGACGACGCCGGAATTGGCCCGCGGATCTTCCATGGCCAATGGTGTTCGCCTTCGACGGGCCGGGTGGGGGATCGTCAACTGGTCATTTATGGCGGGGGCGATGGCTTCTGTTATGCCTTCGATGCGGTTCCGGTCCCGGGAGAGGACGGGCCGGTGCTCAGGAAGGTTTGGTGGGCGGACTGCAATCCCCCGGAGTACAGGATCAATAATGGAAGACCCATCAGGTATCCCCACGGCAATGGTCCCAGCGAAATCGTGGCGACGCCGGTCTTCTGGAAGAACCGTGTCTATGTCGCCATCGGCCAGGAACCGGAACACGGGGATGGAGTGGGCAATTTGGTCTGTCTGGATGCGACCGGGGAGGGCGACATCTCCAAGACCGGCATCCTTTGGTCCTACCGCGAGATCCGGCGGAGCATGTCCACGGCCGCGATCACTCCCGACGGATTGTTGTTCATCGCCGACTTTTCGGGCTTGGTGCATTGCGTCGATGCGGAGACGGGCCGGCCCTATTGGGTACACGACATGAAAGCCCACATCTGGGGCTCGACTCTCGTGGCAGACGGCAAGGTCTATGTCGGCGACGAGGATGGAGATTTTGTGGTGCTCGCCGCGAGCAAGGAAAAGAAGGTGCTCAGTTCGATCCATCGCGACGGCGAGGTCGTGGATGGCCCGAACGTTGGCGCTCCGATTTACTCCACGCCCGTCGTGGCCAATGGCGTGGTCTATTTCAACAGTGCCAGTCACCTTTTTGCCCTTGAGGATCCATTCGGTGACACGGTCGATCTCCCTCGTGATTCCACATCCTCACGACCCTGAACTTAAATCATCAGGAGCGCGGGCGGCTCGCCCGCAGCGAGCCTTTTTTGGGGCGAGTCGGGGGAGCCAGGGGGGGGACGAAAAAAGGACAAACCATCCATCCGCCTCTGCTGGGCCGACGGGTCTGTCCCTTGGTAAGCCCACCGAGCAGGAAAAAGAGTCCATACTTTTTGCGACGGGAATGCGCCTTTAAGAGTGGATGAAACCACCACCACCACGCCCAGCGGACACGCGCTCAGACCCGTTACCTCATCGGCCCCCGGCCACCGTTGTGGCCCACCTTGGAAAAAGAAATTTCGAGGCGTTCTCCCCATCTGAAAGGATTAGCTTACCCGCTTTGCTTTGGCGTCGCGCGAGCGTTGCTCTTCGGTGGTTCGTCTTCCTCCTGGTTCCCGGCGCCGGTCTGTTCGGGCAAACACCCGCGCCGGAAGCCCAGCACCTGAGGACGATCGCTCATCCGCCCGTGGCCGGTGGCGGGCTATCGGGCATTGCCTGGGACGGTCAGGCTTGGGTGGCCGTCGGCACCCGCAGCACCATCCTGCGTTCGGTGGACGGACAGGAATGGCAAC
>CAYYSX010000419.1:0-4097 GCA_964474315.1 uncultured Verrucomicrobiota bacterium
CGCCTGCACGCCGGCGCGCAAGATTCCCTCCCACTGCACCTCCTTCGTTTCGGCGACAGGGGAAGGCGTCTTGTCGCGGGTCGCTTTCTTCATCTCCGGGTTCACACCAGTTACCAAGGTACCACATTAGAATGGCCGTTGGAAGGCCCCGATCCTTCCCTTGGGACGGGTAATCCAGTGCCCAGCATGAATACCTCTTGCCCTCCCATATTGACATCGGTAATTGGTCCGCATGACCAACTCAGATCGTCTAATCCGGCAACTCATGGCTTGGGGTTGGGTGGTGGCGTTAGGGGCGACTGGCAGCGCGGGGATGGCGGCGCCCGTGCCCGACAGCCCCGGTCCGGTGACCAATCGCACGGTGTTGTCGCGTCCGGTGGTGAGTCTGACCTGGCGGGGCGGCGGTACGAATCTCCTCAGCAACGGCGATTTCGAGACCGGTGATTTCACGGGGTGGGAGCGCCAGAGTCCGGCCGGCAAACAGATCCGCCTGAACCAGGTGCCGGCCGGCGGGACGTCGCCCCTGGTGTTTGAGGGAAGGTACAGCGCCGCCTTTTTTACCAGCCTGCCCGGACCGCAGTCTCTGTCGCAGTTGGTCACCATCCCGGCCGATGCGCCCGGTGCGGTACTCAGTTGGGTGGACTTGATCCGGAATGAGGCCAACCGGTATGCCCCGCCGGATCAGGGCTTTCGCGTGGAGGTGCAGTCCCCGTCGGGATTCCCGTACGCCACGGTCTTTGAGATGCGGGTCGGTGATCCACTTCGACTTCCCTGGTCGCGGCGGAGCGTGGATGTGTCGGCCTTCGCCGGACGCACCGTCCGGATTGCTTTCATCGCTTCCGACAACATCGGTCTGTTCGACCTGATGCTCGATGACATCCGCCTGGAAACGGCGGCGCCCGAAGGGGTCAGTTACGACGTGTTTCTTTCTCCGACGGTCCCGCTGACCGAGGCGAATCGATTGGGATCCACCACGGCGCTCTCGTGGGTTCTGCCGGAGCTTCTGCCTGAAACTTCGTACTTCTGGCAGGTTCGCGCCTCGGACGCGGCGGGGACCGTGTCCAGCCCGGTTTGGCGGTTCCGGACGGGAACGAACGGAGCAGTCACCCATCTGGAGTGGCAGCGGTTGCCTGCGGACCTGCAAGCGCAACAACCGGTATCGGCCACGTTGGAAGCCCGCAGCGAAGTCGGGTATCCGGTGCCGAGTTATACCAATCGGGCGGCACTCGCGGTGGTTCAGCCAGACTCTCGGGCGCCTTCGCTGCTGATCACCGAGGTTGTGCCTTCCAGCGGAGTGGAGTTCCTCAACGGCACGACCAACGACCTGTCTCTCGAAGGCTGGGAGGTGGCGCTCTACGATTCGCGGACCTGGCCCCGGCCGAAGACGACCTTCGTGTTTCCCTCGGGTGCCACCTTGGCCGCGGGTAATACGGTCGTTCTCCGCCACTGGTCTTCTACACCCGATCCCAACAATGTGTATCGGGCGGCCGTCCCGCTGGACTGGAGGTTCAACAACACCAACCGGGTCCTGGCCGTCCTGCTGCGGGATCCGGCCGGAGCCGTGGTCGATTTCTTTGCGGCCGACCAGGCATTTCCACGGGAGATTACCGAGCCGGTGCCGGTGCCGCTCTCCGAATGGATCGGCCTGCCCGCCCCGCGGCCTGGTTCGCCTTCTGATGTGTATCAACGCCTCGGAAGCCGGGACTACCAATCTGCTCGCGACTGGCTGGTCTGCAATGACTCGTTCGGACGGGTGAATCCGTATGGTGGTCCGGTTTTTCTGCCGGGACTGGCTGCGTGGGAACTGGATCCGGCCCTCACCTCGGCCTTCGTGGACGGAGCGTGGTCCGGAGACGTCGTCTCCCCGGTGGCCGGGGAGGGCTTTTTGCTGGTCGCCGATGATCGTCAAGGGATCGTGGGATGGAGTTGGGTCCTCGACATCGGGTCGTCGCCGGTCATTGCGTGGGAATTGCCACCCGTCCTGACCGAAGGCTCCGCGGCGGTCGTCGGCCGGTTGCGACTTCCTCTAATCCTCGGCACCAATCTGACGGTTCATCTGTCCTCCGACCGGCCCGACCGGCTGTCCTTTCCGGAAGCGGTGACCTTTCCGGCGGGCGAAACCCAAGTTGAATTTTCTCTGGAAGTTCCCGACGACGCCCGCCTGCAGGGCGACCAACCGGCGTGGCTCCGGCTGCGCGCCGAGGGATTTGCCCAAACTTCACGGACGATCGTGGTGGCCGATGACGAAACGACCCAGCTCGTCTTGGACCTTCCCGACGAAGTGCTGGAAGGTCGAGTGGCAGGGTTGGGCACCTTGACGGCTGCCACCGCACCGGTCGAAGCGGTCAAGGTTCTTCTGGAAGCCAGTCCGGCCGATCAACTGGTTCTGCCGCCTTCGGTCGTCATTCCTGCCGGACAAACCCAGGTTCCCTTTGTTTTTGGGGCGGTGAATGACAGCGCCATCGACGGTGACGTCACCGTGACCGTAACGGCCCGCTCCGGAAACTGGACACCGGCCGAACGCACCGTGATCGCCCGGGACAACGAGGACCGGCAGATTCGATTGACGGCGCCTTCGTTGATTCGGGGCGGGGGACCGACCAACGCCTTGGCTCGGGTGACGTTATCTGGCGCACCGTTGACCGAGGTGGAAGTGGCGATCCACCTGGAACCGGAGGGGATTCTCGCCGCCCCGAACCTCGTCCGCATTCCGGCGGGCCAGATGGAGGCGGAGTTCGAGCTGGAAGTGGTTCCCGGTAGTCCATCACATGGCTCGGTCGTAGTGGTCATCACGGTGACCAGTTCCGACTTTCTTCCCGCCAGTGTTCTGACCGAGGTATGGGATGACCTGGAAAGCGCGATTACGCTCGCCGCCGTCGATCTGGCGTACCACCGCGACTGGGATCGTTTGATCGCGGTGGTGGCCTCCCACGATCCCACTCATCCCAACACCTTGGTGGTGGTGAACCCACAGACCGGAGCGGTCGAACAAAGCCTGGCGGTGGGACAGGATCCTTCGGCCCTGGCCTTGTCCGACGACGGGAAGGTGGCGTGGGTGGGTCTCTACACCGATGCCGCTGTCCAGCGGGTGGATCTGGAAACGTTCCAGATTACCCGGACGTTTTCGCTCGAAGGGCATTGGCCGGTGCAACTGGTGGCGCGCCGGGGTCATCCGGACTCCGTGGTCGTCTATCGCTATCTTCACCCTTCCGGTAATGACATCGCCCTCTATACCGAAGGCATTCGCCAACCGGACGCCCTGGTTCCCGACCACACACTGTATATGGAAATGAACCAGGGTGAGGGAGACCTCTTATACGTTCATATCCCTCAGGTGTTCTACGGTGAAGCCGCGGTGTACGAGTATCGGATCACCGACGCGGGACTAAGCCTGGTCCGCACGGGACCGGTGGATCCTCCGGCCGCCTGGGTTTTCGCCTCCGGCCGCTTGTATTCGTCAACAGGATACGTTCGGGACGCCAGCACCTTTGACCTCTTACCCGGCATCGTCGGCTTGCAACACGAGAAGCTGGTCGTCGAACCGGAGCGGGACCAGGGTTTCTATCTGGCCACGTTCGATGGCCGGCTTTATCTGGCCCGCGGGATTCTGTCGCTCGGAACCGCGCTCGACCCGCTGAC
The DNA here is from genome assembly GCA_964474315.1 of uncultured Verrucomicrobiota bacterium. GTDB lineage: Bacteria > Verrucomicrobiota > Verrucomicrobiia > Limisphaerales > UBA9464 > UBA9464. Next base: position 3,640 of record CAYYSX010000419.1, read on the forward strand.
CTTTCCTTCGGGGAACTCCCAACTCGGACTCACTCGGCCGGTCCGCTGGGGGAATTCCGGCCTGGCCTTTCGGACCGGCGACACACTGTACCTACTGCAATCGGCTTACATCGAGCCGGGTGCGCCCGCCAACCTGACGATTTCCTCGTCCTTGCCGTCCGATTTGAAAGTCGGGGAAGAGTTTGATTGGACGCTGACCCTGACCAATTCCGGTCCGGCCGCGGCGACGGCCATCCGGCTGGCAGGAACGCTTCCTGACGGCGTGGAGTTCATCCAGGGCACCGTTCCAGGAGGCTCCATGGCGGCCGTGTACGGTGGCTGGTTGGCCAACTTGCCGCCCCTTGTTGCCGGCGGCAGCACCACGGCCACGTTGCGGATGCGGCCTCTGTTAGGAGGTGGCCGCCATCCGCTCCGCGTCGTGGCCTCGCTGCTCCAACGCGATGCCAACCCGGCAGACA
>CAYYSX010000420.1:0-2088 GCA_964474315.1 uncultured Verrucomicrobiota bacterium
TTGTTGAAGCAGCAACGGCGTGGCGCGATCCGTGGCCTTGATGAGGCAAAATTTGTTGAACACCGGCGACCGGTCCGTCGGGCCGACGGCGGTTTCGTCTCGAAAGCCGTTGACTCGAATCCAGTCCTGATGATGGACCTCGGTCACGTCACCCCGAACACCGTCGATCTGCAAATAAGCCTCGATTCCTGGTCCTTCGGCCAAGGCCCCTACGACCGCCATCAAGAACGCGCAACTCCAACCACCCCGTCGTCCTCTTCGACGGGCGGCCGAACTAACGACGACGGGGCCGGGGGCCGGCTCAAGGACTGTTGCTGACCACATTCCAACTTCCTCCAACCGGAGTGTCCGAGCTGCCATCCGGAGCTTGAGGGGTATAGATCCACTCTATTTTGTTGAAACCGAGGGCCAACGTTTCCACCGGTCGGTCGCTGTCCGCACCGGTCACCCCGGTGGTGCTGATACTCGTCACCCGCACGTCCGAGAGCTTCACCTGGTAGAATACGAATCCAGAACTTCCCGCCGTCCGAAGCGTGAGCACCGCTGTCCGAAAATAGGTACCTTGAGCCGAGCGTTGATGAAGGACCGGGGTGGTCTTGTCGAGTCGCTTGGAAATGACGAGGTCGGAGAGCGTCGCTTTGGAGGCTCCCCCGCCCCCTCCGCCTCCCGTGGACGACGGAACGAGGATGCTGTAGGAGAAGGACAATACCTCGATCTCGCCCGGATGACGGGCGTCTGTGGATTCGCCATCCACGCCCTCGATCTTCAGGAACGCGTCGATCGCGGCCCCGGCGCGAGGCGTGACGCCCAGCGTCAACAGGCCCGCCAGGAACCCTGCCAGAACGGTCGTTCTCATGGAGGGCCAGCCTGTCCCTGACTCATCGACGTTGAAAGCCTAATTGTTCATGGTCTGACCGCAGGGGTGTCTCTCCGTTTTGGGCACGATGGCGGAGCCGGGGACAGAGGATCGAAGCGGAAGGCCGGTAGCGTCGGCGGTCCTCGGCCGACCGGGGCGGGTGGAGTCGCCTGAGGACCACGGGAACGAATGGGCGTAGAGGTGAAGACGCCGGATGCTCTCGACGGCCAGGGGGCGGCTGAGGACCGCCGACGCTACACGGTTCCTCCAGAGACCGTCCCTCGCCACTTCCCCAAAACGGACAGGCGCCCGTTTGCTACGTTATCTAATCTTTTCACTGACACCACTTGTTCCAACATATGACTCGAGGGCGACGAATCCGAAGGCGGGAAGCATGAGAGTCTCGCCGGCGTGCGGTTGCCAACGGCGACGGAATTCCAGCGGGTGAGTCGCGGCCAGCGTCGCGGTGTCTTCATCCAGACAGCGAAACCGGGTGCAGCTCGGAAAACCGCGGAGCTGAACTCGTTGGGGGGCGGTCCCTAAGTTGGCCAGGAGCAGGCGCCGTCGCTCGCCCCATTGTAAGAGCAAAGCGGTGATTGGGTCGTCGGAGGTGGTGGAGAGAGATTCGCCCCCGGCAAATTCCGCCACGTCCGCGAGGACGTGGAATAGCGGGAACACTTCTCCGGGTTGTGAGGGAAAGCACTCCGGAAGAGGCGATCCGGCGGCGGACTCCATCACGCCGCGCCAACCGGTCGTCTCGAAGAGCGTGGCGCTGGCGGCTCCGTTCTCCGCCAGGGCCTTGATCATCCCGACCGTCCAGCCCGCGCCCAACAGTGATCGTTGCCGCGCATCGACCTGGGACGGGAGCGCGCCCGGCGACGGATCCGGTGGGGGACTGACCGCGAGGGGATTGAAACGGGGTTTGAGCGTAATGGGCGACACCACCATGGGCGTGCCAGGAACATATCGCTGCATGCTACGCAACTGATGCGCGGCGGCCTCGGGCGTTTCGGCAATCGAAGTGCAGTCGGAAGCATGCACTTGTGGATTCATCGACCAACACACGAAGTCGGCCTCAGTGGGCGGGCGCTGCAGGTTGAATTGGTAAAGGTCGGCATTAGTGCCCGCGCCCAGGGGAACCCGCAACGAACCCAGGGTCTTCCGGACCGCGGCCAAGACGGCGGCCGGAGTGGACCGGTCCTGTCGCGCCCCGAAGACCAGGAGACGCCGGA
>CAYYSX010000420.1:2188-4086 GCA_964474315.1 uncultured Verrucomicrobiota bacterium
CCCCGCGTTTCCTTCCCCTGTTCCAAGAGGCGGAAGCGCACCTCCTGTTGCACTCGCGTTCCGGCGGAAATTTCCACCGGATAAGGCCGTCGCAACGGCGTGCAGAAGGTCTTGAAGCTGGCATCGATCCAGTTGCGCTGATCTTCCGTTTCGAACTGGTCGCCGAAAAAGATCAGTTCCGCCCACCACCCGGGCTGAATCTCATGGGCAAGCGATGTCAGGTCGTGAAACCCCAGGACGGGTTGTTCGACGGCGATGGTTTCGGGAAACACCAGGTGGCTCCACGATCCATCGGCCCGGCTCACTCGACAGCGGGCGCCGGCGCATTCGCGGATCGGATGCAGCACGCATAAGCCGATGCGGTTGCGGAGAAAGGTGGTCCGGGCCTCGCCGGTGAAGGTGAAGCGAAACGATCCATCCGGGGTTCCCACGATTCCACCCTGCCAGACAAACTCGATGCCGTCGGCGCGATGGTGCAAAGTGAACCTGATCTCAAAACCGGCTTCCTCGCGGCGGAGGGTCAGATCCTTGAGCGTGCCGGGAACAGTGCCCCAGTGGCGGTCACGCACGGCGCCGCAGAGACGGCGAATCACTTCGATTCGGCCCCAACGCACGGTCCGCAGATCGCCGTCCTCAAAGAACAAAGTTAACGGGCCGGCGCGCAGCGGAATTCGCTCCGGAAGGGGCCGAGGGGAACCATGGCGGAGGAAGTTGGTGCGGACATCGGGAGACATCGGAATGCACAATGGAAACTCGGAACCGCGAAAAGATGGGACGGAACAGATCGCCTGGCGAGAGCGGTGTGGAGTCGCCAACTCGTTGGGTTGGTCTGGAACTGATCTTTACGGAGGAGCGACCGGCGGTTCGTCAGTAAGGACCCATTATTGACGTGGAGTGACAATGACGATAGCGGTTGACGGTCATGCGACCGATCCGGAACGCGGTGCGCTGGAGCCTCTGGCTCGTCGGCGGTTTTCTTCTCCTGGCCCGCACCCCAGCCGCTTCGACTCCCGCTCCACTGACTGTTGAGATAATTGTCGAACGGATGGTGACCCGCGCCGGGGAAGGCCTGAGCGAAACCAACGGGCTGCACCATACCTGGCGCCGACTAACCACCATCGAGGATCTCGATTCCCGCGGCCGCGTCGAGGAACGCCGGACCAAGGAACACTCGGTCGTCGGGCGAGGCGAAGAGCAACAGGCCAGTCTGGTGAAGATCAACGACCAAGCGCCCACCGACCGCGACCTCTCCCGGGAGCACCGAAAAGAAGGCGAGAATCAGGACCGCTACGCTCGCCGCCGCGACCGTCGGGGAAACCTGGAACTCGACGAACAATTGATCCGCCGCTTCCGTTACCAGTGGCTTTCCAATGACCTCGTGGAAGGACGGGTGGCCCACGTATTGGCGTTTTCGCCGGAAGGACGCCCGGACTTCGACAAAGTTGCCGACCGGGTGTTGGGCCATCTGGGCGGACGGATCTGGGTGGACTGCGAAGTGTACGAAGTCGCCCGCATCGAAGCCGGCCTGCTGAAACGCCTGAACATCGGCGGCTTTATCGCCGAGTTGACCCGCCTCGAATTCTTGATCGAGCGACGTCCGCTGCCGGGCGGGGCCTGGGTCAATGTGAAGCTCGACAGTCACGCCGCCGGCCGAAAGCTCTTCCATCGCTTCTCCGGGCGGATGGAAGTGATTCAGCAGGACTTCCAGCCCCTGCCGTCCGGCGTGTCGAGTGGCGCGGCGGGAGGGGTCCAAATCTCCAGCTCCAAGTTCCCAGTTCCAAAGAAATCCCCAGAACCAAACACCCACTGACATCGTCGTCCTTATTGGCGAGGAACCGGCCCTGGTCTCAGACTCCAGACCTGCCGCCCTGTCCAAGACTTGGGATTGGGTCACTGGG
>CAYYSX010000421.1:0-1987 GCA_964474315.1 uncultured Verrucomicrobiota bacterium
TACGCCATGATCAGATTGACACCCTCACGCTCACCTTGGCGACGTTCGCCGACGGAGGATGGTTCGGCACACCGTCCATGGGACCCGCGGCGGGTGACTGGTTGACGGAAGAGTACCTGGTGGAGCCGTCGGTGCAGGTGACCACAGATGGCGGGGTGACCTGGACCACGGCACCGCATACTTCTGACTACCTGCCCATCCTCCTCAACCACAGCATTGGCGGGGGAGGGAACGTCAATCCCACCTTCGTCTCCTCGACCTTCACGCTCACCACCCCGGCGACCTTGGTGAACGGCATTCGCATCATCGGCAGCAACGGTGGCGTCGCGGATGGCAACGGATTCATTGGGGTCTTCGAGCTGGAGGTGTACTCGTCCCCAACCGCCGATACCGATGGCGACGGGCTTCCTGACAGTTGGGAGGAAGTCCATGGATTCACCGTAGGCACGGACGACTCCGCGGGCGATCCCGATTCGGACGGCCTCACCAACCTGGAAGAATATCAGGCCGGCACGGATCCCAAGAAAGCGGACACCGACGAGGACGGATTGAACGACGGTCCGGAGGTCAAGACCCACTTCACCAATCCGCTGTTGGCCGACACGGACGGTGACGGACTGAGTGACGGCGTCGAGGTGAACACCCATCATACCGATCCCCTGCTGGCGGACTCCGACGAGGATGGATTGAGCGACGGTGATGAGATCAATGTTCATCAGACCAATCCGCTGTTGGAGGATACGGATGGCGACGGACATTCGGACAGTCTCGAGATCAACCAGGGCAGCGATCCCAACGATCCCGAGAGCAGGCCCGATAACTGGGCGCTCACTGGCACTGGCATCCTCGGCGTCAAGGAATCGCTCGAGAGCGGGCCGGAGACCGAAGAGATCTTCGAGCATGTCGGTGTCGCAGCGAACGTCAATGACGGTGACCCCGCCACCCGGGTCGATACCTGGAACGGCGGACAAACGCATATAGCCTACACCGTAAGCTATGTCGGCGTCGTCTGGGACCAACCTCTACCGGCTGGCCAACCGGTCGCTCGCGTCGAACTTGTCTTTGCGACGTTCTTCGATGGCGGTTGGTTCGGCGTCAATGGCATCGACCCGGGAGCCGGCGGCGCCCTGACCGCCACTCACCTGGCCGAACCCACGGTCGAGATCTCCAATGACGGCGGCGTCACTTGGTCGGCCGTTCCGCATACCTCGGATTATTTCAACAAACTCATCGGCCATAACATCGGCGGAGGCGGATTCCCCAATCCCACCACCGTCAGTGCCACCTTTACCCTGGAAACCCCGGCCGTGGGAATTACCGGCGTCCGCCTCATCGGCACCGATGGGGGCGCAGCCAGCGGCGGGTTCATCGGCGTGTTCGAATTTCGCGTGCGTCCGGCGTCCTCCGATTCCGACAACGACGGAATGGACGACGAATGGGAGCGTCTCAATGGGCTTAACGTCGGCACCAACGACGCCGCGGAAGATCCGGACGAGGATGGCCTGACCAATCTCCAGGAATTTACCCTGGGGACGAATCCGCAAGAAGCGGACACCGACGGTGACGGGCTGAGTGATGGCGCCGAGGTGAACACCCATCAGACCCATCCGCTGCAGGCGGATACCGATGAGGACGGCCTGAATGACGGCGCCGAGGTGAACACCCATCAAACCGACCCCCTCAAGGCGGACACTGACGGCGACGGATTCGCCGATGGATTGGAAGTCGCCCAAGGCACCGATCCGCGTTCGGCGAGCAGCGCTCCCGCCAATATAGCGTCCCTGGGCGTCGGTATCCTCGGCACCCGCGAGGCGTTAGACAGTGGTGACGACGTACCCTGGGCCAACGCCGGCAGCGTTAATGCGATCAATGACTTCAATCTCGCCAGCGTGGTGGATACTTACAACGGGGCGAATCTGGGAACGTACAGCTATGTCGGCATTCGGTGGGATGAGCCCCAGACTAACGCCATCGTTCGCCTCGAACT
>CAYYSX010000421.1:2087-4077 GCA_964474315.1 uncultured Verrucomicrobiota bacterium
GGTACCGAAGGGGGCACGGCCAGCGGCGGGTTCTTGGGGGTCTTTGAACTGGGAGTATATCGCGAGAGCACAGTGGTTCCACCGCCCTTCGATATCATCGGCTTGATCCCGCCGGGCCAACCGTTCCAGATCGAGTTCCCGACCGAAGCCGGAGTGACCTACACCGTGGAATACAAGAACACGTTGTCGGCACCTACCTGGACCGTATTGACGACGGTGACCGGTGACGGAACCACGAAAACGGTTTCCGATCCGAACGAGGGCGATGCCCGTTTCTACCGGGTCACGCATCCTTGAGCGAAGCCGGTATCGGCAACCGGGGTGACACCAGTTGGTGTCACCCCTTTTTGTTGGAGATAGGGGTAAGGGGATATGGGTCGCGGGTGTGAAAGCTCAAAGCTCAAAAACCGGGATCCGACGTATGCCTCAGGTGAACGGGCTGGTGCGCGAAACTCCAAAGGCCCACGCCCAAGCCGAAGCGCGGAAAAAACCTCTCAGATCCGGATGACCAGATTTCTTCGGTACATCCAATAGAGAATCAGCCACAGCACGACCAGCACCGTGCCGCGTTCCAGCGCGGGAACCCAGGCCGGGCCGAACACTTCGAAGATGTCCGGACCCAGGTGGCGTTTGACATTCTCGCGGATGAATCCTCCGGAAAGCTGCCAGAGACAGTACAAGGTGATCGGATTCATCCCGGCTACGATCAACGGGAACGCCCAGCGCTTCCACCCACGCCCGTCCACCACCGCCACGAACGCCGCCAGCATCAAGGTCACCCACCCGCCGCTGAAGAGCGCCCACGAAGGAGTCCAGATGCGCTTCACCAGGGGACACACCTCCGTCCAGTCCAGAACGGCTCCCAGTGCGATTCCAGCCAGGCCGCCCATCACGAGACGACTCAGTTGCTGCCGCAACGGAAGTCCACTCCGCAGAACTTCCCCCGCCAACAAACCGAAGATCATCGTCGCCAAGGAGGGAATGAAGTTGAGCGTCTGATAGCCGCCCTCATTGAAGGTGAACGGCTGGCGGCGGGGAAACAGGTTCAGGAACCAGCGATCGAAGGCCGCCGCGGCGTTAGTATTCTTATTCCAATGCGCGGCCCAACCGGTCAGTTGTGGCACCTCCGGTGATACGCCCACCGTGGCGGGATCGAAGTCGGCGGGCGGCAGGGGATACAGCGCGAACCATAGCCAATATCCTAAGAGAATGACACCGGCCACCCACGCTTGGGTTCGCGGACGGGTCAAGGCGATCAGGAAGAGGAAGGGATACCCCAGCCCGATCTGGGCCAGCACATTCGGAAATATCCATTCCGTGCGCGGACTCCAGGCGGAGGTCAGGAACACCGCCAGCAACACCAGCACCAGGGAGCGCCACAACGCGTGCCCCAGCAATTTCGCCGTGCTCATCCCGCGCGCGCGGCGGTTGGCCAAGGACCAGGGCAGTGCGACGCCCACCATGAACATGAAGGCGGGTTGGATCAGGTCCCACAGACTGCAGCCCGCCCAGGGCACGTGCTCGCAGTGACGCCCGATGAAGGCCCAGAGGTGACTGTCGGCGTGATGATGCGCCACCTGCGACAGGCCCAGGCCGGCCGACGCCATCAGCAGCATGATGGCGCCCCGATAGGCGTCGAGAGAGGCCAGCCGCCGTGGAGGAGTGGACGGAGACGAGGAATCGGAAGCCATCGACACCAGGATTGATCCACCGGGACTCAGGGTCACGGAAGAAGCAAATGAGGCGGGGGAGGAAGCTCAAAGCTCAAAGCTCAAAGTTCAAAAACCTTGGGGCCGGTGGGTCGCTCCGGTTGGTTGGCTGGGGCGTGAAGCTCCAAGGTCCAAAACCCAAGCTCCAAAGAAATCCCAAGTCCCAAGGGTTACGTCGCGGCGCGGCGGGGGCGAGGGTTCCTGCCACCACGGGGAGCTTGAAGCGGGGAACTTCTTCGGAACTTGGAGCTCGGTTTGGGAGCTTCCCAGCGCCGTGGGTG
>CAYYSX010000422.1:0-4063 GCA_964474315.1 uncultured Verrucomicrobiota bacterium
GCCGTTTCGACGGCGCACACCTGGGACCAGTTGGAGCGACTGAAGCAGGCCATCGTCGAGTAGTGTGAAGGTGCTTTCGCAACGATTGATACGTAATCGTGCGTTCGGGTCGTTGTCCCACCGGCTGGGCTCACGGCCAACGCTGCACCTCGAACATCTGCGCCGCTGCGTCGGCCGGAAAGCGCCAGCCCGCCTCGGGAAACCGTCCCGGCACATTGGTCACCAGTAAGGGCGGCATTCCCAAGTCCGGCCTGACCCAGATCTGATAGTTCTCCTGCTGGGTGCCCGGCCAGGAAAGCCGGAACCGGCCGTCGGCATCCGTCCCCAGGCTCGCCACAAAGGCCTCATCGCGCTGGCTGGGATCGCGTCCGGCAAACTGCTCGGCCGCGTTGCTCCAGCCGTCACCGTCGGGATCTCCTTCCGGACCCTGGATCAACGTGCCGAACGCGGCTTGTTCCCATTCGTCGTCCAGGCCGTCCCGGTCGGTATCCAGGATCGCGCGGCCGGCGAGAATCAGCTCCGCTTCCTCCACCTGTCCCGCCTCGCCTGACACCGTGTCAGTGATCTCGAGGACCCAGTGGCCCGCACTCGGTTCGCCCAAGTGTTGTGCCGACGAGAACGTCCAGGCTTCCGGCACCGGCTCAGCCGCCGAACCGGTCCGGAGCAGGGGACTGGTGAATCCGGTGGGCGACCGCAGCGACACCTGGAGATCGCGGCCCCGGGGATGCGACCACGCGAGACGGACCCGGACATGCTGCAACACCAGCGCATCCGGGACCTCGAATTCAAATCGCGCCGGAACTCCGACTTCGCCGATGGCCGGATCGGGAATCGCTTGCGGAGTGGGGAGCGGATATCGGCGGGTGACCGGCGCCTCCTGCTGGTTCCATGAACGCGCCAACCGGACCGCTACCCCGGCATCGGGAATGCCGAAGCCGGTGTTCGGACTCACTGGGAAGCCGGCCCCATTGACCCGCAGATCCGGGTCGGCCGGGCCCACGTGGCGGGCGGACAACGCCAGAATCTGCTGCACCTCGAACCAGTGCAGTTCCGGACGTGCCGAAAGGACCAGCGCGACCACCCCGGAAACGAGCGGAGCCGCGGCGGACGTGCCGACAAACAAACGCGAGCCGACCAGATAATCGAAGGATGTCGGGTCGCCTGGATCCCCCACTCCGTTCAACCCGGCCGTTCCAGTGCGGTCCGTGGTGACCAACCCGGGATACCCTCCCCGATAGTCGCCCCCGGGGGCCGCCACCAACACACATGACCCAGGCGTGCTGTAACTGGCGAACCGCCCGTCGCTGCGGACGGCGGCCACGGTGATCTGCCGGGGGTCGTTGGCGTAGCCGTCCAGATTGGCGTCGCCTGCCGGTCCGCTGGTGGACTGTTGGCGCGTGTTCCCTGCCGAGCGGACCAGGACCACCCCGCGCCCCCCCCGACCCGCCGTGACCGCCTCTTCCAACGCGAGGTCTTCCAGGACACTGACCTCGACGAAGGAATAGTCCGCATTACCCCAGGAATGGTTCTGGACACCCACCTCCTGATTGGCCGTGCCAAACATTTCCGCAAATCCCACCTCGTCCGGCTGGTTGGTGTCGGTCTCATCGAAGATGACCCAGCTCGTGAGCCGGGAACGGGGAGCCACGCCCGTAAGACCGAGATGATTGTCGCCCACCGCCGCGATCAACCCCGCCACGGCCGTTCCGTGATACAGACTCCGCGCCACCGGTAGTCCAGTGGGAGTTCCGGTCAGGAAGTTGTGGCCGGCTCCCCAAACATTGTTCGCGAGGTCCGGATGGGTTAGCTCGATTCCGTCGTCGCCCAACCCGATGATGACGTCTTCCCCTCGGGTGAAGGCCCAGGCGGCGCGGGCGTTGAGATCCGCGGCGATCGGCAAAAACGCGGCGGACGAATCCTGCGTCTCCAGCGCACACTGGCGCCCGAAGTAGGGGTCGTTGGGAACCGGAGCCAGCGGATAATGGGGTCGCACCCGTCGTCGCTGGGTGGGAACGGCGAGGGTAATGCCGGGTTCCCGAGCCAGACGCGCGGCGGCCAGGACCGCGGTGCGGGCGTCCGATGCTTCCAAGACCCAGGTGCGGGAGTTGACCTGACGACGGAGGCGTAGATTCGGGGTCAAGCGCGCGAAATCAGGCGTCCGCTCTGCGTTGGCTTGAACCACCACCCGGCGTCCGAACACCACCGAGCGGGCATGTCCAGGTCGGCGGGCGGTCAACCACGGTGACGCCGAGGCCGGGGTGGAATCGGGGACCGGGAGCAGTTCGTAGGCGGCCGCCCGGGGCGAGCGAAACTCGACGCGTTGGGCCAGGACCGCCGGGCCCAGCAGGACCAGCAGGCCCAGTCCCAGGCGCCGGCAACGTCGAATCACTTCCGGAACCTAGCGACGGGTCTTTGGTTTGCCACGGGCTTTGCAGGCGCGAGGGGCTTCCGCATGGTTCCGCGGTGCATCTGGCGCAGCTCCGTCTCCGCGATTTCCGCAATTTTGCGCGTCTCGATGCCGGGTTTTCTCCCGGATTCCACCTGCTCCTCGGTCGCAATGCGCAGGGCAAGACCAACCTCCTGGAGGCCATTTATCTGCTGGCCACCCTGCGTTCGTTCCGCGGCGTCGGGGGAGTTCAGATGATTCGCGAGGGCGCGCGCGGCTATTTCGTCGGGGCCACCGTTGAAGGACAGGGCCGGTCGGAAATCAAAGCGTACTGGTCCCCGCGGGAACGGAAGCTGTCGCTGAACGGGGTCGCGGTGAAGCGGGTGGCCGACTACCTCGGCACGTTTCGCGCTGTGGTGTTTTGCAGCGAGGACGTGCAGTTGGTGAAGGGCTCCGCGCGGATCCGCCGCCGGTTTCTCGACCTGTTGCTAGCCCAGACCCAGCCCGGTTATCTCACGTTGCTCCTCCGTTATCTCCAGGCCCTCAAAGCGCGTAATGCCCTCCTGAAACCTCCGCGAGTGGACGAGGATCAGTTGGCCGGATTTTCCGCCGAGTTGACGCGGCTCGGTCAGCCTCTGATGGAGGCCCGGGCCGCGCTGATGCCGCGGATTTCACCCCTGGCCCGGCTGGCCTTTCGGCGGATTTCCGACGGGGCGGATGAACTGAATCTCGATTATCAACCCACCTTCACCGGGGATTTTGCTGTCGCCTTGGCCGCCAGCCGCCCGCGCGAACGAACTTACCGCACCACGCTGATGGGACCGCACCGCGACGACCTGATTCTGCGAGTCAACGGCCGGCCGGCGGCTCCCTTCACCAGCGAGGGACAGAAGCGGACCTTGGCGATCGCGTTGAAGATGGCGCAGGCGGAGTACCTCGGAGGACTTTTGGGGTCTCCACCGGTGCTGTTGATCGACGACGTGATGGGAGAACTCGATGCCGGTCGGCGAGCCGGGGTCCTTCCGCTCCTGCACCAATCCCATCAAGCGGGTGGCCAGGTGTTCATGACCTGCACCGAAGAGAACTGGCCGCGGGACTTGGGACGGGAGCTGATTCGGTGGGAGATCGTCGGTGGGACGTTGCGGTCCGGCACGCTGTAGAAGGAGGCGAAGTTCAAAATTCAAAGCTCCAAGCTCCAAGCGGGGCGCATCTCAGTTTATTGCAGTCCCGCAGGACCCCCGAAAATAGCCCACCGATTTCGTATGTGTTTAGCGTGCTTGGAGCGGGACGGATTGGGAGACGAGGTCGAGGAAGGACTCGGCACGCTGGCGGCAGGTAGCGGCCAGGCTGGTGAGGACCTGCCCGGTGTGGGCTCCGGCGGGGGAACCCGCCGCGGCAGGCGCCGACCGCCGCGCCGCTGCCGCGGCGGCAAGCTCAGCACCCCGCGCTGCTCCAGCTTGAGCAGCAGGGTGCGGGCGGCCATATCCTTGAGTTGACCGGAGGCGCTACGCCACTCCCACAGCCGGGCCAACGCCACCGACAGCGCGCGCCGACTGGCCTGCGGCATTTGCTCGCGCAGCCGACGGACTTGTTCCAGCTCGGCCTTCCCGAGGGGGCGTCCTTGCAGGTAGAGCCTCTCCTCCACGCCCAGAACTTCACCCACGCCCCCTTTGGAGT
>CAYYSX010000423.1:0-4055 GCA_964474315.1 uncultured Verrucomicrobiota bacterium
GGAATCGCACCGTGTTGAATCCGGATCGGCTGACTATCAACACGAACGTTCCGGTGCTGGGAGCGTGATCCCAGCGTGCCACCCCGGTGGAGTCGGTGGTTACCGAACCGTCGAGGGTCAATCCGGATCCCCCTCTCTCAGGAAGTGTCAGGGGCGAATAGGTGGCTTCGACAAAGGCGCCTTCCACCGGGTTTCCCTGGTCGTCGAGCACCTGGAGTTCAACCGGCCGGCCGGGCTCCAGCACCAGCGGGCCCGTGGGACGCAGCGGCTCCAGGTTCTGATTGACCAAGCCGTGGGGCGCGTAGTCGGCCGCCTGGACCACCATTACGACCAGCGAGCGACTGGCAGGCACTGGCAAGGCGAACCTTCCCGCGGCATCCGTCGTGGTCCCCCGCACCTGGCTGCCGAACCATGGACTCCTGGCCAGCACCCGGGCGCCCGGAACGGGTTGCCCGGCCGGATCCAGGACCTGGCTGGCGAAGGACAGTCCGCCGGACAACTGGGTAATGATCTCGGATCCGGCCAGGTCATTGGGTGACAGCGACCGGGGGGGCGGGGACAGATAGTCGGGGTCAATGACCCGGAGGTGGATCGCCTCGGGCGGTATCTCCTGCGGAATCTCCGAGCAGCTCCAACGCCCGTCGCCATCGGTGATGGCGTAGGAATGGGTCAGCATCAGGAATTCTTTGGCATCACCCGAGAAATCCGGCCGCGGGCCATTGATGCGCACAATGGCGCCGGGAATGGGCGAACCTTGTTCGTCTTCGATCCGGCCGCGAATCGTGCTGCCCGGCTCGGCCCGATAAAGGTACTCGGACGGGAAGGGACCGTGTTGTTCGCGGGTCCATTGGACAAAGCGGGGGACGTAGCCTGCGCGGTCAGCCCAGATGCTGATGTATTTCATCTCCGAGTGAGGGAACCAAAGCGTCGCGCTTCCGGTGGCGTCCGTCCGGTAGATCCCGATTCGTGAATGCACTCCCGGTTCGGCGACTTCGAGCCGGAGTTGCATGTCCGCAATCGGCGCGCCGGTGACGGCATCGACGGCCTGGAACCGAAGAGAACTCCGCCATTCGTTGTCACGCTCAGGAACGTACGGATCGTTCCGCCACGCGGCCGGCAAATCCGGTCCTCCGATGGCCAGGCCGGCGACCACCTCCGTCGAATCCTCCACTGTGCTGAAGAGATCGAGCGTTTCGACCGGCTGGTCCGGATACGGATTCACCAAGCTGGTCAGACTGAGGCGAAGGTTGTTCCCGTACTCGGCCCGCGCCGGATGTTCGCTGGCCCACGCGATCCGGGAATCAGGATCGCGGAGATGAGAGGTGGATTCGTAACGCTGCCGCCAATAATTCAGGACATGGTCGCCATACTGAATGGGGAGGTCCGCCCACGTTCCATCCGAATAATTCAGCCGGACGACGGCGATGGCGGTGCCGACCTCGGAGAAATAGAAGGTGGCGTGCAGCAGATAGAGGCGGGAGAACGCGCGGCCAACGGGGATCCCGGATACTTCAGGCCGGAAATACCACTCGTTGTCCCGTTGCGGGGCGAGGCCGGCGAGCCGGATTAAGCCGGTGACGTTAAAAGGAACTCCGAAGAAGGTTTGGTCACCTTGGGGAATCTGGGACCACATCCCGGGGTCGTCTCCATGCTTCTGCAAGGCTCCCGGGGCAATGGCCGCCCGCGGATAGTCGGTAAAGCCGGAGAGGCTGAGGGGTTCCACCCAGGACGAGGATTCAGGCCCCTCAGCTAAACGGACCGACCCCGTGCCGCTTTGGTCGGAACCCGCCGCGACCGGTTCGACGGGCTCCGGCCTTCGTGTCAATGCGAAGAGGGCGGTGACTCCGATCAGCAGGATTCCCAAGGCCGCGTGGCGCCAGAGCTTCGGGCGCATTCCCAAGGCCTGCAGCCGCGTCTTCAGAGGCCCTCCGTCCTCGAGGATGCCCACGGTCGCTCCGGACTGGGGCGCCACCGGGCAGGTGGCCAGTTTCAGCAACGTCTCACCGTAGGAATGCCGGGCCGCGGCATCGGCCCGCGTCAGGACGGCGGCGTCGCAGGCCAGTTCCCGATCCTCCCGCATTTGTCGCACCGCCCACCACACCAGCGGATTGAACCAATGGAGCGCGGCGACGAGCGACATCCAGGCATTCCACAGCGGGTCCAGGCGGCGGACATGGGTGAACTCGTGGAGGAGGATGTTCCGCCATTCCGCCGCGCTGAGCCGGGGAATCAGCGCAGCCGGCAGCAACACCACCGGCCGAACCACGCCAAAGAGACAGGGGCTTTCGACTTCGGGAGTGACCTGGATCGGGATCCGGCGGCGGATTCCCAGTTCCTCCTGGCAGCCCTCCGCCAAGCGTTGAAGGCGTTCATCGGCCAGGGCGGGCCAAGCTCGCGACCTCCGCCGGAAGGCCCCCAGGCTGACCCCATGACGCACCAGGAGGACCAACGTGCCAGCCAACCACGCCAAGCCCAACCAGGTGGACACTCGCCATCCGGGAGCCGGTGCCGGTGCCGAAGCCATAGCCAAAGGAATCGTCGGTCGAACCATGGCCTTGTTCACCGGTCGGCCGGGCATCCTCGGCGGAGCCGGAGTCATGACTTCGACGGTGGCCAGGCCGGCCTGGGCCGAGCCTGCGGACGGGGGCGCCGGGGGCGAGGTTGAAGGCCGGGCTTTGGGCAGCCATTCGGACGCGCGGCTGACGAGGGCATCGGACGCTCGCTGCCAGCTCCAGGAACTGGTCGGCAGGATCGGGAACGACAAGCGCACCAAGACCAGGAACCAGAGCGCAAAGCTCCATTGCGGTCCCAGCCGACGCTTCAGCACTGCCTGAATGAGAACGACGACCAGGATCAGCGCGGCGCCGTGGAGGGTAGCTGCCGCCACCTGGCTCCAAGCGGATTCCAACAGGAGGGGAGGATTCATGGGGTTCGTCGCTTGGTGTTCTCATCCAAAATCCGCTTCATCTCCTCGACCTCTTCCGGTGAGAGACGCTGCCGGGTCGCAAAATGGATCAGGGCGGGACGGATGGCCCCGCCAAAGACGCGTTCCAGGAACGTGCTGCTCTCGGCAGACACCAGTGCGTCGCGGGTCCGGGCCGCCGAATACAGGTACAAGTTCTTGTACGGCTCCGCGCGTACCACCTTCTTGCGTACCAATCGGGCCAGCATGGTGCGGACGGTGTTGGGGTGCCATTTCTCCCGCGGCGCCAGGGCCTCGATCAGATCGTAGGCGGGTTGGGGCGACCGGGTCCAAAGCAGCTCCATCAATTTCCATTCCTGACCGCTGAGAGTGGGTGGCTTCCGACGTTCCTGGTTGTTCTTACTCATTGGATGACTGGAACAACTACACATGTAGTGTGTGGCGGGGCAAGGAAAAAGTTGATGGAGCGGCCTGGCGGGGTGCCTTTCAGTTTTTAGCCGCTGTGCGGCCGTCCTGCCGGGGTAGGGCTGCCGCGCGGCGGCAGCCCCGCGTTCCACGCGCAGCGCGGGAACGCGGCCGTTGGCAGTGCAGGGTCGATCATCCGGTGACGTAACCGGGGCGGGTGGGGCGTGGAGTTCTTCGACGCAGCGCGCCATCCCTACCTCGTGGTCGGGAAGCGTTGCGGCGTCTAAAAACTGAGATGCGCCCGGCCTCGCGGGGCGCTTCTTGAATTGGTCCTTAAAGCCGCGGGCCGAGGCCAAAGAGCTGCCCATCTCCTTTCGCAAGCTCCAAGCTCCAAGGGCCAACGTCCAAGCGCCCAAGACCTCGCTCCCAGGGACGGTTCGAGCCGAACCCGGGGGTTTGGAGCTTGGAGCTTTTGTCACCCCCATCGCCGTTGCGGTGCGGACCAATCCAAGATGCACCCGGCCTGGCCCAGGAACTACCCACCGCGCCACGGCACGAAAGGGTCGTGAGCTTCTGAAGCACTCCCGGCGGGAATTGGGAGCTTCCCGCCTGCCAAAGTCGGAAGTGGGGACCGTGGAAGTCGGAACGGACAGGAGCGCGGACGGCTCGTCCGCACGAATCTCCCTTCGGCGGCGGGAGGCACAGATGCACTCGGAAACCCCAGGTG
>CAYYSX010000424.1:0-4041 GCA_964474315.1 uncultured Verrucomicrobiota bacterium
CCCTCTTACGAGCGTCCATGGAATTTTATCTATGAACAAGGGCGGACACCGTTGTCGGACGCCTCTCCGTTTTGGGAAGGGGTGAGGGAGGGTCTCGGGAGGGGCCATGTAGCGTCGGCTGTCCTCAACCGACCGCGCGGTTCGAGTCGCCTGGGGACAACTGGAACGACCGAGTGTGGAGCAGAGGACGCCGGGTGCTCTCGACGGCCAGGGGGGCGGCTGAGGACAGCCGACGCTACATGGCCTTTCGCTTCGGTCGTCCGTCCCCTCTCCCCGGCTCCAACACCTCGCCAAAAACTGCGCCCTTTGGGGAACTTCATTGGAACTTGGAACTTGGAGCTTTCTTCCCCCTGCCCCATCGCGCGTTGCGCCAAGGACCAATCCAAGATGCAACCCGGGCGACCCGCCATCCCCGGTCACGCTGATACCTCCAGCCTTCCCACGAGGACGGCCCCGGCCTCCACGACCAGGTTGCGAGTTTGGACCCCGCCAAAGAGACGCCCCGTGGCCAGGAGCCGGAGCGTCTGGAGCAGGCGGGGTTCGCCCACCAGTTCGCCGCCGACTTCCACGGCCTCTGCCTGCAATCCGTCCCGCCAGAAGAAGCACTCGCCTTCCGGGATCACCAGCAACGGCGTGCGCACCGGTCCCCGCAGTTCGGCGCCGGTATGCACGATGACGCTGCGTTCGGCGGTCACCTTGCCCTGGATCCGTCCATGCACGGTCACTTCAGCGGCGAGGATCTCGGTGTTGAAGATGTATCCGGTTTTCTCCACCCGCAGGCGCCCTTTGGTCCGGAAGCTCTTCGAAACGGCCTGATGCACCGTGTAGTCCTGAAAATCCAGGTAGCTGCTGCAGCGCTTGCACATGGACGACTGGGCGGACACCGCGACCTCCATTTCCGTGCCGCAGTCAAAGCAGGTGACACGGCGGAGATCCGGCGTTCGGCCAGGCGGCGGCGAACGCCGCGGCGACGGTCGCGTCAGGTCCCGGACCGAAAGATGCCGCCCGCATTTCCGGCAGATGGTGGAGATCACCTGCCGTGGCTCCGGTTGGGAGTGGCCGCAATGCGGACAATGAACCCGGGCTTGGTCTGGGGGATTGTCGGGCATCCCGAGGCGCGCCCGGAGGCGATGGGGCGATCAGCGGCCCGGCCGTCCCTGTTCCGGAGGCCGCGCGGGTTCCGGAGGCCGGTCGGCCGGGCGCGGCACTGGGGGTGGGGTTGGCGTGGCCTTGTTGGGATTCACCTCGGATTTCCCGACAAAGGTCACCCCTTCTTCCACCACCAGCTTGGAGGACTTGATGTCCCCGAAGAGTTCCGTCTTGGCCTTGATCTCGATCTTGTCGCGGGCGGTGACGTTTCCTTGGATCTTTCCGCGCACCACGACGGATCCCACGCTGATGTCGCCTTTGATCGCAGCAGTGTCTCCGAGGTGCAGCGTTCCCTCGCTGACAATCTCCCCCTCCAGTTTGCCTTCAAAGGTCAGCTCGCCGGCAAACTTGAGCGTGCCGCGGATCTCCGCCTCCGAGTTGAGCGTATTTTTGGTCACAGTTCCCGCTTCGTTCATACGTGTATATAGATGTTGTTGCACCGTTTCCAGGCTGATGGGCGGCATGGTAGCGAGGTGCGGCAGAACCGTCAAAGACACTTGGTCGTCCGGCAGCGCGGGAATGGGGCGGAAAGGGGCCTGGGGCCATCTGTCGGTCGATTCGGAGGCGGAATGAAATAAAGCTTCCACCTGCAAATCGAATACCCGGCGGCCTCCTCGCCTTCCCCGCAAGCGAGCGACCACTCCCCGGTGCTGCGAGGCCGCGCTCCAAGACGCGGCTGAATTCCTTCGGCTCTGGTTCAGGGTTGACTCCCCGTCCGCCTCCGCCACACCACCCCAAGCACCAACACAATCGTCACTCCCGCCGTCGCCACCGTGCAGGCCGGCGCGGCCCAGGTGTCCAGCGGCAACCTCCGGTCCGAACTCACCAACCGCAGCGTCCCGGCGAGCATGTCCCCCGGCCCGGGGAACGGGGCCATGGCTAGCTCATGTCCCTGTCCATCCATCAATTGGGAGATCCCCGAACTGGTCACGCGGAACACCGGCAGAGCGTATTCCACCGCGCGCAACCGGGCCATGCGCGCATCGAGCCGGTGCTGATGTTCCCCCCAAGCTTCGACATCCATGGCGGGAATCAGCAGCGCCTGCGCCCCCTGCCGGACGAACTCATCCATGACCCGCCGGTAGCTGGCGTCATAGCAGATGGCTAGGCCGAGCCGCCCCCACGGTGAAGGCCAGACACACCGTTTCTGAGCCGGCTCACCGTCCTTGAAGAACTGAATCGGACGCGATTTCGCCTGGGTAAAGATCACTTCACCATCCGGACTGATCACGAATGCCGTGTTGAAGAAACGCTCGCCGGCTCCGGCGGAGGGGAAGAGCAAATTGGGCCGCGCGGGCGCGTGGACCGGAGACGTCGGCCGCGGTTCTCCCGCCTCCGCGACCGGTTCTTTTCCGCCGGCCACGAGCCACTTGCCCTGTCGTCGGCACCACGCCTTCACGGGGTCCGGAACCGGCCCGTCAAAGGTGTACTCACTGAGCATCAGAAGTTCGGCCTCCGGATGGGCCTTCTGCAAACGATCCAACGCCAGACGGACTTCCGGCACGCCGGGAAACTCCAATTGAACCCCGGCCACCGCCACTTCGGAGTGCGGCTGGTCTCGCTTCAATCCGCTCCAGGACGGCCAGGTGGTTCCGATCCAGATCCCGCCCAGCGCGATGGGCAGAGCAATCCGGGTCCAGCGCGGCCAATCCGCCACGCGAAGCTCCAGCAGACGGCATCCCCAGGCGGCCAACCCCATCCCCAAGGCGCCGCAGCCATAGACCCCGAACGGCATCAACCAGCCGCGCGCTGCCGGCGGCAGACACGTTCCCGCCGCCAACCAGGAAAAGCGCAGCCACCAGACTTCACAGCGAAAATACTCGATGCCACACCATAGAACGGGCGCCAAAGCCAGTGCCCACACCGAACTCCAGCGGGCCTCGACGCGGTTGAGTATCAGCAGAAACCCGCCGTGAAACAGCGCCAGGATCAGCCACAAAGGAAAGGCCGCCACCTCAAAGATGCGCCAGAGAAACCAAGTCTGTGGGACGAAAACGCCCAATCCCACCAGCAAACCGACATAGAAGGATTGGCGGGGAGTCTTCAATCGGCGGAGCGCGAAGAGACAACCGAGATAGGCCAGCACCAGCCAACACAGAGCCGGCCACTCGAATGCCATCTGGAAGGTGACAATGGCCACTGCCACCAGCAAGACCGCGCGCCTGGGGGACAAATTCCGTTGCATGGTGCCTCCGCTTGATTTTTCCAAATTGTCATAACGCAGATTGTTTATATGTCAACAATTGAAATATGCTCGTTTGGCGCTGCGTCTGCGACGGGGACAGGACATCTGGTACTCCGTGAAGCGGAGGTCGGGCCTAAAGAGCGACCCATTCCCTTTCTCAAGCTCCAAAAGCCAAGCTCCAAGTTCCAACGTCCAAGTCTCCGCCTAAAACCTCGCTTCCTGGGAAGCTTCGAGCGGAATTTGGGTGTGGGGAGCGTGGGTCGTTGGAGCTTCTTTGGAACTTGGAGCTTGGCTTTTGGAGCTTTCCTCTCCCCCGGCGCCTGCCGGCTTCGGGCTGGCCTGAAAGGCCTGGAGACCCCAGCCCAGGGCTGCGCCTCTGGGCGATGCCCCGGGTCTGGGCCAGTGGAAAAATTCGGCGCTCTGAAGGAGCGCCAGAGCCGTCAGCGGCCTTGACATTGAATCATCTCTAGCAATTGGGATTCCCCACTCTGGCGTCCCTTCAGGAAGCTGATGGAGGGAGGGCATCAGCCCCAGGGCATCGCTTGGAGGTTCAGCCCTTCTATGGGCTGGAGTCTGTGGCCCCGCCAGGGCCAGGGAGCGCCATCTGGCCTGAAATCTGCCCATCCAAAGGTCAATCAAGGCCAGGTAGTAGACAGCGATTCCGGAAGGTCGGGCGGCGGCCCTGGGGTAGGGGAGGGTGTGAGAAG
>CAYYSX010000425.1:0-4039 GCA_964474315.1 uncultured Verrucomicrobiota bacterium
TCTGCCCGCCGGACTGGGCTTCTTGCACGACCGCGGTCTTCACCGCGATGCGCTCCGGGCGGAGTCGCCACCAAGCGGCGCCGGCGCCGAGCAGTACGAGGAGCAGCGCCACGACGATCCAAGCCCGCGACTTTGGGCTCCGGTCGGGCCGAGCGATCGATCTTCAGGGCGTCGAGGGTTCCTCGGTCAGGGCTCATGAGTGAACTGGTGGGATCCGTCTGGCCAAGT
Organism: uncultured Verrucomicrobiota bacterium; assembly: GCA_964474315.1. Lineage (GTDB taxonomy): Bacteria > Verrucomicrobiota > Verrucomicrobiia > Limisphaerales > UBA9464 > UBA9464. The sequence continues at coordinate 229 of CAYYSX010000425.1, forward strand.
GGGCCTCCGGGCCGACCTCGACGGTTCGGGCATCGTCTCGCATGGCGACATCCTTGAGCCAGAACCGACGAAGCCAAGCCGCAAGTTGGGACCAACGCGAGAGGCTGACCTACAGCGGCCGTCAATCCACGTGAATTGCGTAGGGGGAAGCCCGCGTTGAAGGCGATGGAATTCCGTCACTAAACAGTGACCTCGGCCGACATTCCCCCCAACCCCTTGGGACGGCATCTCTGATTCGCGGTTATTCGCGGTTGCATTGAATTGTTACGGCTTAACCTGCTAATTCCCCTCCGAGTTGAAGCTATCCACGGTGGATTCGGGCATCTGGTCGTTGCTGGAGTGGGGAAGGGACGCATGGGGGCGCCTGGTGCGTTACCGCGAGGGCCGCCTGTTCACGTATGACACGACGCAGGGCCGGCCGGATGAGATGATTTCCGCCGGGATCGAGGATGGGGACGGACATCGGGGGTGTTCGATCCCGCCACGCACCGGCAAATCGCCGGGATCAACCACGCCAGCACGCAGGCCATCGGGGAGGTCCGGGTTTTTAGGAAAGGCACTCTCAACGGGAATCCGGAGCTTCGCGTTGGGAACCCTTTTTGAGCTTGAGATTTGGAGTTATCATAGATGTCCCCTGTCTCCCTGCGTGAAGACGCGGATCGAACTTATTCGAAGCTGAGCAAGGCCACGGAATCCTGATCTTTAATAAAGACCCGACGGCCCGACACCACGGGATAAGCATAGGTGGGAGAGGGAGCGACCTTGATTCGTGCCAATTCCGTGTAAGCCGTTTCGGTCGGCTCGAATGCAATCAGTTCCGACGTCGGCGTGAGGGCGAAAACGACGGAATCGGCGTCCACCAAGGAACCATAGCCGCCTCCGCCTCGACCACCTCCACCGCGCCGTCCACCGGGTCCTCCTCCTCCTCCTTGACCGGGCTCGGGTGCCGGCGCTACGGCCACCGGTTGACCGGAGGCGGTAACCGCCCAGGCCACCTGGCCGGTCTGGGTTTTAAGGCAGAAAAACTCGTTTCCGGAACTGATACCGAATAGCAGGCCTTTGGCGAGAATGGGTGAGCTGAATTGAACCGAGTTGTCTTGGTTCGACCAGAGTTCGGTGCCCACAAACTGGTCGCCTTGCTGGTCCAGTTTCACGGCCGTGGTGCCGCGTCCCGATCCGGAATAGATGATGGTATTGCCGGTGACGATGGGAGTCGCGGTGTTGTAGCCGCGTCCTTGCACCACGAACGGCGTCTCCCAAACCAGGCTTCCGTCCGATGCCTTCAAGGCGACGACCTTGGCGGCCGTTTGCGTCACGATGAGTGAATCGCCTCCGACCTTCATCGCGACCGGCGAGGCGTACGCTGTTCCATCGCCGGACCAAGTCCACTTCTCGTCCCCCGTCGCCAAATCAAAGGCGGTGATTGCGCCGCCGGACTCGCCGCCCAATTGCACAACGCCCAGGTTGTTGACGATGATCGGCGAGCTGGACGTATAAAAGCGCGGCCAGTCGTCCGACTTCCCCTGCTTGCGCCAGAGCAACTTGCCCGAAGTGGCGTCGAAAGCGGACAAGGTTCCCCGAACCCCAAAGGTCAACACCTTGTCGTCGGCCACGGTGGGCGTCGCGCGCGGGCCGGAGAAGCCGGAGGCCGGACCGCTGGCCCCGAGGCTTTCATATTGATCCTTCCACAACTCCTTTCCGGTGGGAGCTTCGAGGCAGCGCACGACCTCGTAGCCGTCTTCCCGGGAGAAAACGTAAAGCCGATCTCCCACCAACGACGGCGTGGCGACGCCGTCCCCAACCGTCACTCTCCACTTCTCGCTCAGCGTCTTAGGCCAAGTGGCTGGCGGCTGAAATCCGGCAACCTTGCCATCCCGATCCGGGCCGCGCCATTGCGGCCAATCTTGGGCTGGGGTCCGGTGTAACGCGACGAGAAGTCCGGCGGCGGTCAAGCCGAGGGACGCCCAAACGCGGTGGCGAGGAGGGGTTTGCATGGGGAGATTTCGAGATGGATTCGGAGGACTGCTTGGATTCTCGACCGAAAGGTAGGCACATCCAACCTGCGGCCGAGGCGGACCTTTGCTTAGACTCCCGCCGGGAGATTTTGTTCAGCACAGAGGACGAGAGGACATAGCGGGCTACGCAGGAAATGCGCTCCAAGGACCGCGCGGGTTGGCCGCCTCACTGCGACCGAGATCGTTCAATCAGTTCCAGGTCGGCCTTGGCCCGCGCGTCACCGGCTTCCGCCCGGCGCAGGAGTTCCCGGGTCAAGGCCTGCGAGGCCTGCTCGACCGACTGGAGCTGTTCCGCCGACAGGCCCGGCGTCTCCTTGGCCTGCTGCAGCGCGACGACCCCTTGGCCGAGGTCGTTGGTCTGGACGGCCGCAATGGCCAACTGGATCGCCGGGGTCGCGAGGGTGTCGGGAAACGCTTGCTGCAAGCGAGTCAGGTCATCCGCCGGCGTCGGTTCCCGCCGGCAGCCGGATCCGACCCACCCGGTGGTGGCCAAACTAATGAGAACGACTAACGGACCCACGAGCCGGGAGACCGGGCGGCTCAGCGGCCGTTCCGGGAATTGGGGAAGCACCATAAGCTATTCCGGATCGGTTCGGCGAGAAGTTGATAATAACGTTTCCACTTCAGATATTCAAAATGCCCGCCCATGAGCCCGACAATGGCCCCGGTGTTGTGACGTTTCGAAAAGCCTTCCGCCGGGGTGGAAGAACCGTCGTTGAAATTGTTGGGGTCGCTTTCGTCGGTTTCCCAAAAGATCATGTCGGTGGGCAGGAAAGCCGTGGACTTGAAGGTCCGGCCCGACGCCCCGGCGGACCAGTCGAAGCTCCCGCTGCCGTTGATGACCACCCCGCTCAGCAAGTAGCTGGTGAACTTGATGGTACTGGAGCGGGCCGCCACGGTGTTGGTGCGGTGGAGCGGACACATGTACATTTTTCGGCTTTGCATGACGGGATAGAACAACCCCTTGGTCGGGCCGGGGTAGTTGGTGCCGCGCGCCAAGGCTTCCCCCGGTTTGTAGAGCCAGCCTGCCGGCAGGGACGGATTGGCCGCCCCGGCCGCTCCCCCACAGTTGGGGGGCGAAATCCGATCGGCGTTGTCGTTCACGTACATGATATGGGCCAGCAGCAGTTGTTTGTGATTGTTGATGCAGGCCGTGCGCTGGGCCTGTTCCTTCGCCTTGGACAACGCGGGCAGGAGCATCCCGGCGAGAATGGCGATGATGGCAATCACCACCAGCAGTTCGATCAAAGTGAACGCACCGGCGAGCGGCCGCGGAACGAAGGGCGTCTTCATAGGAATCGGGTGAAGGGGCGTTTGACGTCCATCAGTTGAGTGGCCGAAAAGGCCTCGGGAGGCAAGCCTTGCTTCCAGATCAGCGCCGGGGGGGGCGCATCTCAGTTTTGGGGATCGGGTCGGCTGTCCTCGACCGACCCCGTCGAGGTAACGTACGGTCAACGGAGAGAACCAATGGGGAAACTGGGGCCTCAGCGTCCCTCGATCCGTATCCCGACTTCCGACTTCGGAAGCGGGCGGCTCGTCGCCGCTGGCCTTTTGGGGTGGAACGGAAACGGAATTGCTCCGAGCCAGCCCGGTCCTGAAATCACGAGCGCCAAGCCTCCCCATCGCACCCCCAGTTCCAAAGGAACTCCAGCCGAGCCAGAACGAGGGCCGATAGATGACCTGGCACTTGATGCACTTCGGGGAGCGGCAAGAGTCGCCGCCTTCCCTGGATCGCCATTCTGCGATTTCCTCGGTGACGGGTTCTTCTTGGGACGTTTTTCCCGGGACGATGGCTT
>CAYYSX010000426.1:0-4037 GCA_964474315.1 uncultured Verrucomicrobiota bacterium
CCCTTGACCGATTTCACATACTTGAACCCCTGCTGGCGCAGGAACTCTAGTGCCTTCAGCGAGCGCTTTCCGGACTTGCAGTGAATGTAGATCTGCTGGTTGGGATCGAGTTCAGTGAACTGCTGCGGCAGACGGCTCAAGGGGAACAACGGAACCCCATCGACCCGCGCGATCTGCTGCTCGTCCGGCTCGCGAACATCGATAACCCGGATGCCCAGGGAGGGCGTATCCAGCGCCTTTTTCATGTCCTGTACCGTCACTTCATCGGGATGCTGTCCTGGATTGACCGGCTCCGGCTCGATCCCGCAAAACTGTTCGTAATCGATCAGTTCCGTCACCGTCGGATGCTCTCCACACACCGGACACTTGGGATCACGCCTCAACTTCAGCTCACGGAACTTCATCTCCAAGGCATTGAACAACAGCAGACGTCCAATCAAGGGTGAGCCCTTGTCGAGCGCGAGCTTCAAGATCTCCGTGGTCTGAATGCAGCCAATGATGCCGGGTAGCACCCCCAGCACCCCACCTTCCGCGCAACTGGGTACCATTCCGGGCGGCGGCGGCTCCGGATAAAGGCACCGGTAGCAAGGCCCACCCAGATGGGGCGCGAACACGCTCGCCTGGCCCTCGAATCGGAAGATCGACCCATACACATTGGGCTTCTGGAGCAGTACGCAGGCGTCATTGGTCAAATAACGCGTGGGGAAATTGTCCGTGCCATCGACCACGATGTCGTAGGGGCGGAGGAGATCGAGGGCGTTCTCGGAGGAGATACGAGTCGGATAGAGAACGACCTCGACATTGGGATTGAGCGCGTTGATCGCCGCTTTGGCTGACTCGGCCTTGGACGTGCCGACATCAGCATCGGCATGCAGGATCTGCCGTTGGAGATTGGAGTAATCGACCGTGTCGAAGTCCACGATGCCGAGCTTTCCGATTCCAGCCGCGGCGAGGTACATCGCAATCGGGGAGCCGAGTCCGCCGGCGCCAATACACAGAACCGACGTGTTGCGAATCCGGCGTTGTCCGGCGAGGCCCACTTCCGGAAGGATCAGATGCCGGGAATAGCGACGAATCTCCTCATTTGTCAGATCAACCATACGAAGCGGCGCGAGCCTAGGAGCGGGTCAGGAACGGGCAAGTTTGGATTGAGGGCTTGGGAAGCTTGGAGCTTGGGTCTTTGGAACTTCCCCGGGAGTCTCCCGCGGGCCGGCGAGTTGCCTCGTCCCAACCGGAAACGACACGCTGGAAATCTCTTTTGAGCTTTGAGCTTTGAATTTTCGCCCTCCTTAAGATGAAAGAAAACTCGGCCTTCGGTTTGGTGATCGGCACGTTTGCCGCCGTTCCGTACGTTCACCTTCAGCTCGAAACCGCACGCCGACTCTATCCGGAAGTTCCGGTGCTGATTCACGACGATGCGAGCCAGCAGCGTTCCGCGCTAAAATCGCTGGCCCGGGACTACGGTGCCGACTTCGCCTCCACACCGGCCCGGCAGGTGCATCACTTGGGTGACCTGGCCGTCTTTCCCGCCGGCCTCCGCTGGGCGCAGGAACGGGGGCTCGACCTGTTGCTGAAGCTGTCCCGGCGCTGGATCTGGCGGCGGGATTGGCGTCCCAGCCTGGCCCACCTCGTGGCGGAGACAGAGGCGGATACGTTTTCGCATTACACCGCCTCCTTCGCGTTCGGATTCCGGACGGAATGCGTGGCGCTTCGGGTGAACCGTTGGGGGGAAAGTGACTTCGCTGCGGCGGTGACGATTTGTCTCCAAGAGGGGCGTCATGTGTTTGTGGAGAACTATCTCCACCGCTGGGCCGCCTATTTCAGCGCTTCAGGTTCACCCCGATGGCAGGAATGGCAGCGCCGCCATCCGGTACCGCGGGAGCGGTCGGGCTATGCGCCGTGGGAATTCATGGGCAACTGCCGCGCCAGCCCGCATCCCCACCGGCTGTGGCACGACTCAGACGGTCCGGACGACTACGCGGACCTCGCGGTGTCCTTGGGGCTTCCTTACACCGCGGCCGATTTTGCGGATCCCAACCAGGGGGAAGGAACGGGACCGGTGCCGCCGGAACGAATCGTTAGCGGCGCCGCTCTCCCGGGCTTGCTGGAGGAACTGGGCGACGGACTGGTCGGGGCCGAGATCGGGGTCTGGCTGGGCGACACCACCCGACACTTGCTGGCGAGTCCCCGGGTCGCGCGATTGTACGCGATCGATCCGTTCCTCAGCTACGATGACTGGTGGGGGCGGATTCCGCAGGGCCTCCTGGATCGCCACCTCGAGGAAGTGCGAATGGACCTCGAACCGGACGCCCGTCTGGTGTTACTCCGACAAACCAGCGACGAAGCGGTGCCGGCAATGGAAGAACTCGACTTCGTGTTCATCGATGGTGACCACGGTTACGAACAGGTGCGGCGTGACCTGCGCAACTACTGGCAGAAGCTTCGTCCGGGCGGGCTCTTCAGCGGACATGATTACCGAGGATTGGAATCGGTGCAGACGGCGGTGAATGAATTTGCCACCGAACTTGGCGTCGCGGTGCAGGAGGCACCCAATGACGTCTGGTGGTGGCGTAAAGACGGGGCCGTGCCGGGGTGAGGCATCCGGCTCAATAGTTCGGACGCCGTCGCGACGTTTCTTGATCGCCCGGAGCCGATTCATGGAGATTCAAGCCGCCGTTTCGGGGATCTGGCTATGGGATCGTCGTGCCGTTTCCAGAATCTCCCGCTGCCAGGGGAGCAAGTCCTGCCATTCCTGAGGGTCATTCCGCCCCAGCGCCATCAGCGTTCCCCGGGCCGCGATGATGGTCGGATCGATGCCCAGCTCTTTGGCGCAGGCATCGCGCCGCAGGCGGAGCTCCTCGGCATAGTCCAACTCCTTGCGGGTCATCCGCCGGGTCTGCACGCGAATGTGACGGGGGCGTTTTCCCGAGGGGACGGCGAGCCCACGTTGAACGGCCTCCAGCACCCCTTGCTTCCGGCGGGGCGTCAGAAATCCGGGAAGCCGTACGGCCCGCACCCCACCCCGTGCGGCCTGTTCCGCCACACTGCATACGGTTTCGTGCTTGAGAATGAAGAACGGAGGACGTCCGGTGCGAAGGGCATCCCGCTCGCGCCAATGCCACAACTCCCGCAGCACCGCCAACCCGGTCTCATCCAGCTTATCGTGACCACGAATCCTCCAAACCGTATTCGGATCGTCACGGTCAGGACGTGCGGCGTCCCGGATAATGCGGTCACAGATCTGCCGATGCCACCCGGCCCGTCCCAGTTCCTCCAGTCGCTTCCGCAGCAGTTGGGTCAACGGGAACAGGTGGCGAACATCATTGAGGGCATACACCACCATCTTCTCGGTCAGCGGCCGGCGTCCCCAGTTCGCCTTTTGCGACCCCTTTTCCAAAGTCAGGCCCAAGTACTTCGACAGCACGTCGTTCAACCCGAACTTGCCCTCGCCCAACAATCGGGCCGCCCACATCGTGTCGAAGATGGCGCTCGGTTTGTAGTGATGCCCGGTAAACAACAGGTGCAGGTCGTAGTCGGCGGCGTGAAAGATGATCTCGTGCCGGTCGAAGGCTTCCCAGAGCGGTTCCAGATGGATGTCAGCCAACGGATCGACCAACTGTTCTTCGCCCGGAATGGCCACCTGGAGCAGGCAGAGTTTTTCGGGATAGGCATGGAGACTGTCCGCCTCGGTGTCCACGGCCACCCAAGGGGCGGCAAGCACCCGGGCGGCAAACTCGTTGAGCTCAATAGCTGTGTGAATCACCGGCCCCGACCATCTTCGACTTTTTCCCGCCCGCCAAGGGGTGAAGTTGAGGTCAGAAGGGGCGCCGCTGGAATTTGTCCTTGAACCAGGGAGACCGCGCCTCAGCTCCCCAACCCCAAGTTCCCTGGTGCGCGGCGCCACCCCGAGTGGGACCAGGCGCACCCGATGCTTCCCCCAACGCTCCCCCTTCCCGGACGGTTCGGGTGGGAACCGGGAGCTTGGAACTTCCCATGAACCGTCCCTTCCCACCTTGTAGAGTCGTCTGTCCCCAGAC
>CAYYSX010000427.1:0-4036 GCA_964474315.1 uncultured Verrucomicrobiota bacterium
GCGGGACGCCCGGTTCGGCACGCCAGAGGCGTACGCTCCCCATCCAAAAACTGAGCTGCGCCCACCCGGTGCCCTCCCAGCGTCTCTTGAATTGGCCCTTGCGGGGACCGCGATGAGGAGAAGGGAGGCGAAAGCTCCAAAGGCCAAGCTCCAAGCTCCAAAGAAGTTCCAAAGACCCAAGTTCCAAACTTCTGGGATTCGCTCGAACCGTCCCTGGGAGCGAGGTCTTAGGGGACGCTTGAACGTTGGAGCTTGGAGCTTGGCCTTTGGAGCTTGGACACGCCTCCCTCCTTCCTCCGCCAACCGACTGGACGCCGCTGGCATCGATAAGCACTAATCGGCCTGTGCGCCACGCCGGACCCGAAGCAGGAACGACTCGTTCGTCTCTTCCGGTCTCGTCCGTCCAGACGCCTCCCGCCACCAGCCTCGCTCCGCTCGTCGCCGGTCTGCTCCGGCCTTACCGCACCGGTCTGGCCATCGTGTTCGTGGCCATGCTGGTGCAGACGGCCATGGGGCTTGCCGCCCCGTGGCCGTTGAAGATCATTCTCGACAACGTGATCGGCCATCACGCCCTCCCGGGGTGGCTGGCTTGGCTCAATGACCTGCCCCTGGCCCATTCCAAAACCGGGCTGGCGGCCTTGGCCGCTCTCATCGTCGTGCTCATCGCCCTGATCGGGTCCGTCGCGGGTTACCTCGCCAACTATTATACCGAGAGCGTCGGCCAGTGGGTGGCCAATGACCTTCGGCTCCGCGTTTACCACCATCTCCAGCGGCTTTCCCTCGCTTATTACGACACCCACCAGACCGGAGTTCTCCTCAGCACCATCACCGATGACGTCCAGACCATCCAGAACTTCGCCTCGTCGGCCACGCTCGGCATCCTCATCGACCTGCTCACCATCCTGGGCATGCTCGGCCTCATGTTCTGGCTGGACTGGGACTTCGCGCTGATTGCGGTGGGCGTGACCCCGTTCCTGCTGCTCTTTGTGGCCCGCTTCAAGAAGGCGGTGAAGAAGGCGACCCACGAAGTCCGGCATCGGCAAAGCGATCTGGTCGCCGTGGTCCAGCAAGGCCTCGGATCCATGCGCACGGTGGAAGCCTTCGGCCGTGAACAACTCGAGGAATCGCGTCTCGGCGAGGCCAGCCAGGCCACGGTCACGGCCGCCCTGAAGGCCCGGCGGATCAAATCGCTGCTCTCCCCGGTCGTGGACCTCACTGTCGCCCTCTGCACGGCTTTCGTCCTCTGGCGGGGCGCCACGCTGATCCTGTCCGGCGCCATGACCATCGGTGCGCTTACCGTCTTCCTCGCCTATCTCGCCAAATTCTTCAAACCCGTGCAGGACCTGGCCAAGATGACCAACACCATTGCCCAGGCCTCCGTCGGTCTCGACCGGATTCGGGCCATCCTCGACACGGACGCCATCATTCCCGAGAAACCCCGGGCGCGCGACCCGGGAACCCTGCGCGGACGAATCGTCTTCGAGAACGTCGCCTTCGCCTATGATCCCGAAGCACCGGTGCTGCGCGACGTCACCTTCCGCATCGAGCCCGGCCAACGCATCGGCATCGTCGGGCCGACGGGCGGTGGCAAATCGACGGTCGTCAGTCTGATCTCCCGCTTCTACGATCCCACCGCCGGACGGGTTCTCATCGATGACATCGATGTGACCGAATTCCGGTTGGACGGTCTCCGGGCCAACATCGGCTTCGTCCTGCAGGACACTGTGTTGTTCCGGGGAACGGTGCGGGAAAACATCGCCTACGGACGGCCCGGAGCGACGGAGGCGGAGATTGCGGAAGCGGCCCGGCTGGCCAATGCCGAGGAATTCATCACTCGGATGCCGCAGGGCTATGACACCCTGGTGGGTGAACGAGGCGTGACTCTCTCCGGCGGCCAACGTCAGCGCCTGGGCATCGCCCGCGCCATCATCCGGAACGCTCCCATCCTGATCCTGGACGAACCCACCGCCGCGCTTGACACCGAGTCGGAGAAACTGGTGATGGAAGCGCTCGAGCGCCTCATGCAGGGACGCACGGTCATCACTATTGCCCACCGCCTCAGCACCATCCGCGACGCGGACCGGATCGTCGTCCTCAAGGGCGGCGTCGTGGTCGAGGAGGGGACCCATGATGAACTGCTGGCCCGATCGGGCGTGTATGCCGAGTTGTACCACATCCAAGCCGGCGATGGCTCCCGCCCCACGGTTACCTGATCCTTCGCCACCCAGCCTTGATTTCCTATGTCCCACCGTTCCCTCATTGTCCTCCCCGACCAATCCGCCCAGCCCATCATCGAGGCGATCAACGCGGCGAAGAAATCCATCCGGGTGAAGATGTTCGTCTTCTCCGATCCCGACCTGCTCCACGCCGTGGCTTCCGCTCAGAAGCGTGGCGTGAAGGTGCGCGTGATGCTCAACGCCGCCCGCCGCGACGGAGAGGACGACAACCACCCCGCGCGGAAAGCGCTCGAAAAGGCCGGGGTGACCGTAACAGACAGCAGCCCGGATTTCGGTGTCACCCACGAAAAATCCATGGTCGTGGACGACGAACTGGCGTTCATCAAGTCGCTCAACTGGGCGACCAAGAACTTGACCGAGACCCGTGACTACGCCGTCACCACCTCCCACCACCACGAAGTCCGCGAGGTCATCGACTGCTTTGAGGCGGACTGGCATCGGCAATCGTTCCAACCCGGCGCCGAAGGTGGCCTGATCTGGTGTCCCGCCAATGGCCGCGAACGCGTTGCCCATTTCATCGACCGCGCCCGGCATTCACTCTTCGTCCAAAACGAGCGCTATCAGGACCCGGTCATCATCGAACGCTTGGTCCGTGCGAAGGAACGCGGTGTGAAGATCCACGTGATGGCCCGCCCACCCCACACGTTGAAGAAGGAGAAACTCCTGGAAGGCGTGAGCGGACTCCGCCTGATGGACGACGTGGGCATCAAAATCCACAAGCTCAAGAACCTGAAGTTGCACGGCAAGGTGCTCCTGGCGGACGGGCTGCGAGTCGTGGTCGGCTCCATCAACCTGGCCCCGGGCAGTTTCGATGACCGCCGTGAGCTGGCCATCGAGGTCCACGATGACGAAGTGGTGGCGGCGTTGCACAAAGTGGCCCATCACGATTGGGAGCACTCGCATCCACTGGACTTGTCGGACGAGGGCTTGTTGAACGACCTGGAGGACCGCCAGGCCGGCGAAGCGGACCAACTGGTCCTCGATCCGAAGGAGCACCAGAAACACTCCTGAGAGCCTGTTTTAATAAGAGGAGAACTGGAAGGGGGGCAACGGCTATCCAAGGGGACAGGGAAAAATGACGCCGCCGGGTGAAGGGGGCGCATCTTGACACTGTCCTTACCGGCAGGAGCGCGGGCGGCTCGCCCGCAGGACAACCCGATGGGAAGTTCCAAGGTCCAAAGCCCAAGCTCCAAAGAAAACTCAAGCTCCAAGCTCCCGTCCGGACCGCAGCGAAGCAGGCGTTGGGGCACAGCGCTTCGGTCGTCCCTGCCTGTCAAGCGGCATCACCCATCTGGGAACGGACAGAAGCGTTTGGATGTTGGTCCTTGGAGCTTCTTTGGAGCTTGGGATTTGGCTTTTGGAGCTTTCGCCCCGGCTCCCGATCACCGTCCCGGTAAGGACAGTGTCCAGATGCGCCCGGGTGAAGGCATGAAGGCGCAAAGGAAGAGGCGACTTCCGGAGCACTGACAACCGACCGGATGAATCCACTCCGATCGGGTTCAGACTGGTAACGGTCTGATTTCAGACTACACTTCGCACCATGAAAACGATGTTGGTGAGCGAAGCCAAACCGATCCTCGGCGAACTCGTCCGCAAGGCGGCGATGGGGCAGGAGATTCGGATCTCCACCGGCGGGTTTGTCGCCCGCTTGGTCGCGGGTACTGAAGCCCGGAGCACCGGCAAAGAAATGGTTGCCCACATGACAGGACGGCGGCAGGGGCAGTTCCGCACGGATGAGGTGATGAAAGCGGTCCGCGGCTGAAGCCATGACGCTGGTCGATTCCAACGTCATCCTCGAC
>CAYYSX010000428.1:0-4025 GCA_964474315.1 uncultured Verrucomicrobiota bacterium
GGAGCTTTCGCCCCCGTCCCGACAAGGACCAGCGTGTCGATCATCCGCTCCCCTTAGGAATGACAGCCGGGGCCGGCGTCGTTCCGCTATTCCTCGAGTTGGACCACCCGGTAGAAGACGGAATCCTCCCCGACCGGATGGCCGGAATCGATCGAGACCGTGCGACTGACGGCAGAACGGTTGGTGGCCACCCGCTCCCACTGGCGGAGGTTCGACGAGCGTTCCAGCGCGAATGGCCGGGCTGGTGCGACACTCAGGCGGACCTCAGCCGTACCCGAGGCATGGCGGGCCACACTGCGAACCAAGGGCTGCCGGCGGCCGGTCGGCCCGGTGCCCTTCAACCGGACGATGGGATCCCTGGGCAACCCGTTCATATGACTGAATTCCCCGGCCACGAGGATCCCGCCGTCCGCGGTGACGACGATCGAGTGGATGGCGTGATTATCGGCCCCTTCCAGATGAAAGACGACCGGCTCAAAGGAGCGATCGAGCGCGCCGTCGGGCAACAGGCGGAAGAGGTAATCGAAGGAATGGCCCGCGGGTGGATAGGCGTGCAGAGCGACCAGAAGACGTCCTTGGGGATCGATGGTGAGCTGGTGAACGGTCGCCAATTGGTAGTCCGGCATGAAGAGGTCGAGTTCGGGATGAAACTGCGGATCTAGCTGGCCGTCGGGCAGACAACGGAGCAGAGGATGCCAACGGCCGGGCGCCGATGATCCGAAGAGTCCCCACGCCAGGAACCGTCGGTCGGGCAGGCTGGCCAGACCGGCAACGTGGGAAATTGGAAAGGGAAGGGGAATCGGCACCACGGTGGCCCCATCCGGCGATATGCGATGCAGTCCGGTATCGGTTCGGCTGATGAGCACACTGCCGTCCGGCTCCACCGTGGCCGCGGAGGTCTCCCGTCGTCCGAGTCCGGGAGGCCGGAACGTCGGGTCCACCCGACCGTCGGCCCCGATCCGCGTCAAGCCCCAAGGCTCGGCTCCGGGATCGAACTGTCCCAAAGCGATCCATTGGTCCGTCCCGTAAGGTATGATGCCCATCCCAAAACTGTCCCCAGCCAGATTGAGCTGCTCAAACTGCTGAATCCAGTGGCCCTCCAGGGAAACCAGACCAGTGCCTTCCGATTCCGGCCAGGGACCCGGGTCGACCTCGCCGGAGATCAGGATCTGGCCATTGCGGAACTGGACTCCTCGAATCCAGCCGGCGGACCAGGATTCATGAGACGCCAGCGGATTGAAGGAGGCATCGAGGCGCCCATCCTGCTCCAGTCGAGCCAGACCGGCCCGAGCTGTGATTCCGACGCGGGAAAACTGGCCCGCGACCAGAATGCGTCCATCCGGTTGAAGCGCCAGGGACCTAAAGTGTCCGTCGATACTGCCTTCGGGCAACCGGAAGCTTCGGTCCTCGGCGGAGTGGCCGTCGTCGTCGATGAGCGACACGGTGAGGTGGGTGAGGGACCCGAGTCCGGCACCCTCCGTCGGCGACTCGAGCACCACCCGCAGCGTCTCCAGATCCTCGATCCAGCCGTCGTCGAACACCGGAATCCGCACCGACTTCCGCGTCTCACCCTCGCCGAAGACGAGCGTCTGCGTCGTTCCCGCGAAATCTTCTCCTGCGACTGCATCCTCGCCTTCTACCCGGATGCGAACCGATGCCGCCTCCTGCCAGCCCCAGAAGCGGTCCACCGTGACCTCGATCGAGCCGTCGCCTTCGCTCACCTCCAGGTGGTCCGTGGTGAAGGTGAATACACCCGCACCTTCGGCACGGTCGCCATGCAGACGCATGACGTAGGGCGAAGAACCGGAGGCGACCAGACAGCCCCCGTCGGACAGTGCCCGAACCGCCGTGGCCAGGAAGGGGATCGGCGCTTGCAGGAAGGCTCGGTCCAAAGAGCCGTCTGGATTCAGCCGGGCCAGATGTCGCCGGCCCTCCAGGCCGCCGGTGGCGAACTCCCCGGCGATGAAGACCGGTCCGTCCGGGAGGGCCGAGATAGTGTACACCCACTGACCGTAAGCCGCCCTCACGAAGGGCGAGCCGAACTCCGGGTCCGGCTGCCCATCGGGAAGGATGCGGGCGACATGGTCGCGGAATAAATCGTTGACCCGGGAAAACTCGCCGCCGAGGAGCAGCGAGTCGCCCTGCTCGCAGAGGGCATAGACCCCTCCTCCGATAATCAAGACCGGAACAAAGGCAGGATCCGGCCGGCCGTCGGCGAGCCAACGTTTCAGATACTGCCGCAGCAGTCGGGCCTCTCCGCGCTCATCGGAGATCGTGGCATCCTCGATGGTGACGAATCGGCCGTCGGCGAGGACCAGGAGTTGCAGCGGCTCGATTTGCTCCGGGAACTGGAAGGTATCATCCCACGCACCGTCGGATTTCAGGCGGACCAGAAACGGCATCGGACGGCCATCCAATCGAGTCACCTGTCGAAAGCCCCAAACCAGAAGACCGTCATCGGGCTGGGCCGCCACCCCATGGATTCCAAAAGGTGGAAGCGAACTGGGCGGCAAGGGTGGGCCGCCGCCGGGTGGGGGAACGTTGGTGTTCAGGAGAAGGGCGGGAACGAACTGCGGATCCAGCCGCCCGGAGGGTTCCAGCCGCGCCAGTCCCGGACGGGCCACACCGTCCACCGCAACAAAGCTGCCGCACAGGATTACCGCTCCCCCAGAGGCGACCGACAAGCCATACACCGCGCCCGCCGGCTGCACGTCTGCGAACCACGAGGGATCCGTGGATCCGTTGGGCCCGACTGCCAGCAGGTTGCCATTCGTTATGCCGTAAGCGTAGGAGTTGAGCAACCAGTACCCGCCACCGGGCCGGGGGTGGATGGCGGTGGCCGAGTGTGACGCGGGTGGGTTCCAGTCCGGATTGGGGGTACCCGGACGCCGGTCGGCGGCGGGCGCCGAGAATGCCAGGAGTAGAAACGACCAGGTGACCAGGATTCGGTGACGGAGATTCATAAGGGTAACGGCGGATAAATTAGATAAGTTCTAACGACGATTCCTGCGGGTGCCGCCTTGGCCGTTGGCGTCGGGCCGGAGGATCCGGGGAGCGACGCCGGAATCCCCAGGCCATCGTGGGAAGGATCAGCAAAGGAAACATGGGCAAGAGGGTCTTGGACGCGTAGCAAAGAAAGCAGTTGCAATGCCAAAGGACCGCCCCCTCTGTCTGTTGAGACTGGGCGGTGGGGACAGGGCCTTGGCCGACGGTGGGAGTAAGACAGTGGGGCGTGAAGCGTCTGGCATGGCAGGTGACCGGTTCCGGGCGCATCTTGAATTGGTCCTTAAAGCCAGGGGCCAAGCCCAAGAAGCTGCCCATCCCTTTCCTCAAGCTCCAAAAGCCAAGCTCCAAGCTCCAAAGAAGTTCCCAAGACCCAAGACCCAAGCTCCCAACTCCGGGTCCGGCGCGAACCGTCCCTGGGAGCGAGGTCTTGGGGGGGCGCTTGGACGTTGGCCCTTGGAACTTTTTTGGAGCTTGGAGCTTGGAGCTTGGAGCTTGGAATTTTCCTCTCCCCCATCGCCGTTGCAGCAAGGACCAATCCAAGATGCGCCCACCGCTCCCCTGTTCCCTATTATTCCTCGGCGTCCTTTCGGGCGGCAGGGACCGACCCTTGGTCAGGGATTCGTACCCTTGGTGGTGGAAAATTCGTGCCGGCGAGCCGCCCGCGCTCCTGACTGAGCTCTACCGCTTCCCAAGATCGGGTGGCTTGGTAGGCTCCCGGGGTGGAGAGGCTCGGTAGGCGCATAACTCGGGTCGCGACCTTGGTGCTGGGGCTCTGGTTGTCGTCGGAGCGCGGCGTTGCCCTCGATCCGGCCGGCCTCTTGCATTGGTGGCCGGATCCCGTCGAAGGGACGGATGAAGTCACGGGACGCCGGGGCATCCGCCGTGGATTCGGGGCATTGGAGGCCCAGCCCGAGGTGCGGCTGGGCTATGCCGCGGGTTGGACCGAGCTGGGACCGGGCATCACGAATCAAACCTTCACCCTCACGTTCTGGATGCGGCCCGTGGATCCGTTGATCGGA
>CAYYSX010000429.1:0-4014 GCA_964474315.1 uncultured Verrucomicrobiota bacterium
TTTGGAGTACGCCAGTCCGCTGGCGTTTTGGAGCGTTGCGGCGGGTAACCCTCGGTATTCGGCTGGAACGTCGGTGCGGGCCAAAACGGCGGAGGACCGGCCGTACTCCACAACGCTTCGCGAAGGTCTCGAACGGGGCGGCGAAGAACGCGCCAGCGTCTTGGAGTACGCCAGTCCGCTGGCGTATTTGAGCGTCGCGGCGGGTAACCCTCGGCATTCGGCTGGAACGTCGTGGCGGGCCAAAACGGCGGAGGACCGCCGTACTCCACGACGCTCTGCGAAGATCTCGATAGTTCCCATCCATGACCTGTCTCCCTATTTTTCATCCGCAATGCGTCCGAGCTTGGTCATTCCTTCGGTCGCTCCGGCACCTCGACCAAAAGGTGGAAGTGATGGGAAAGAATGCAGTCAGTCAGGATGCGCATCCCGCAGAACGCCTCCTACTCCCGCATCAGGCGGGCGAACCGCTCCCGTTCCCGATCGCCGAAGACGAATTCCCGGTTCACCGCCCGGGAGAGACAATGGTAATAGGCGACGGAATGACCTTCTGACGCCTTTCGTCGCCCCAAGCACATGACCAACGTGGCCATTGAGAAGGCGATGGACTGACCCCGGATCAATGCTCCTTCGGGTTCCGAGTAAGCTGGGACGAGAAGAAGTGCGCTTCGTGCCTTCAGCGGCTACGGAGCCGATGACTGGACCAGGCCCTGCCCGGAAGGCCGCTCTCGAACTCCATCTTCGCTGTCCGGACAACCTTCCCTTCATCTCGCACCGGTTCCTGTCACCCATTGTCAACAGTATAAATCCATTGCCGTTCTCCCTCCCTCCTCGTCGAGGCTGGACGCGAGAGCCCGGAACCCGCGATTGAATGCACTTTAACTTCAACTTAAACTTCAGGGAATGAAGGTCGTGACCATGCTGGAATTTCGCCAGGACGCCGAAGGGATCTTGCGCCGCGTTGCCCGGGGCGAGCGTTTGGTATTGTCCCATCGCGGCAAGCCCGCGGCGAGACTGGAACCGCTGACGGCGGTCTCCGCTTCCGATCCCGACACTGACCCCTTCCTCACCATTGCGCGCCGGGCCAAACCGAGTCCCAAGGGCCGCACCAAACACGCGGACATCGATCAAATCCTCTATGGCCGCCGCTGACGTGTTCATGGACAGCGCCGGCTTTTTAGCCTTGTGGGACGCCGGCGATGAGCACCATCCCCGCCGCGCGCCAAATGCAGGCCGAACTGGTCCGCAAGCGCCGGCGTTTTCTGACGACCGAGTACGTCGTGGATGAAACGGTCACTCTGCTGCTCGTCCGGCACAGTCACGCCGCGGCGGTGGATTTTCTCCACACCATCGAACGCAGCGAGGTCCTCCGCCTGGAATGGATCGGTCCCGAGCGCTTTCATGCCGCCGGGGCACTTTTCAGAAAGCACGCCGACAAAACCTGGTCATTCACCGACTGCGTCAGCTTTGGCATCATGCGCGAACTGCAAGTCCAGGACGCCTTCACCACCGACCATCACTTCCAGCAGGCGGGCTTTGTCCCGTTGCTCAAGGATTGAATCAGATCGGGGAATCACTTGCCGGCGATGATGCGTTTTTGCGAGGGAGACTTCTGCTTCGTCCCCCCTCTGCTACGTAGCCGCGGGCGGCCGGACGCGCTGACTAAGGGGCGCGGGTAGAGTCGCCGGGGGGCGGAGCGCGGGTCTGTGACCCGCAGCAGCGTAGCCATCGGGAAGGCGTTGGAACGACCCGCGATTGATGCTCCTCGAGGTTCCAGGTAGGCTGGGACGAGCGGGGGTGGCGAGAAGTTGGGTGAAGCGTTGTTTGAGGAGCTTCAGGAAGGCGCTGGCGTCCCACCTCGAAACGCCGATCCGTTCCCAGAACGCCCGTTCGCCGGCCGCATCGCCGGCCTGACGGAACATCTCCATTCGTTGCCGCGCTGTCGCGGGGCTCATCGCTGTGCCGGACAGGAGTTCGAGTTTCCGCAGCAGTTCGTCCGAGCCGGGTCATTCCACCGGTCGCTCCGGCACCTCGACCAGAAGGTGGAAGTGATGGGAAAGAATGCAGTCAGTCAGGATGCGCACCCCGCAGAACGCCTCGTACTCCCGCATTAGGCGGACGAACGGCTCCCGTTCCAGTTCGCCGAAGACAATGGTAATCCTTCTGGCAAGATTCCACACGCCTCGGGGGGGGGAATCAGCCTCTCCAAGCTCCAGTAGTGCATCAACCAACTTTCCGTTAGCGGTGGTCCACAGTACGACCTTTCCGACCTCCGCGAAATTGACTAAATAAGGGACTTGCCAGATCCTCTCAGCGACTTCCTTCCACAACTGCTACGGCCCACTCCCGGAGCCGTCAAACTTTGTGGGTTCTCCGGCAAAGCTAGAGAGTTTACTTTTTATGCTAAGTTACTTTCTCTTCTATTTGAGCATTAGATTCAGCCGGTCTTATCGTCAGTTTTCTTTCAAAAGAATCGGAACCATGAATCGGGCGCCTTCGAACGTTTGAAGCATGAATACAGACGACAAAGAGGCCATAGCATAGTCAGCCCCAATAGCCAGATGACTAAAGCGACCGCCAGCGATTGTTCGGGCGGGCCGAGTATGCGCGAGACACAGGCATAGATGGCCAAGTGAGCCAGGTAAAAAAACAAAGCACTGCGGCCATAGACTGTTCCTATCCGGGTCAGATCAGGGAACTTTTGATCCACCAGATTCAAAGCAGGCCAGGACAAAAGGATAAGACCGGCGTTCCAACCGACATACGCCAGGCTGGGAGAATATTTCACGAAAGAAAAAAAGCCGCTCCACCCTTGTCCTTCAATCACACCGAGGTTGCCAAAACCGCCATTCCATCGAATCAGTAAAGCGATTAATATAGCAAGGATGCCCGATAGTCCCGCGATGCGCCAGCCGGGTTCGGAATCCTTCGCCAAGAAGCGTCCCATCAGCACCCCTACGAGCGTAATACCCAGCCATGGGAGGGCGGGGAAATACACCATCAAGCCAAGGCTATTGCCCGCCAGAACTGTCAATGCGACCGCCAGCGGCAGGCTCTCTTCTCGTCCGTGAAATAGTGGGGCGGCCAGTTCGGGAAGCAGGATCAAAGTAGCGCTCACAATCCCGAGTGCTAAGTTTGGCAGCCTGCACATAACGCCGCCAAGCGCAGGCTGACACCTAGGGCATAAAGAACTCCGACATAGTTGAACCATGATTCGTTTGGTTTCAGCGACCAGAGAGAGTTCTCGACCGTAAACTGGAGGGCGATCAGCAGAATTCCTCGCGAAACAAAATGCTTTTGGATTGCCGGCTCACTCCAAAGCAACTGGCGGCGATTCTGAGCAAACATCGAAATGCCTGCTCCCATCAGTAAGAAGAACCCTGGTGCGCAGAGATTGGATCCCAGCCGAATTAACGTTTCTGGCAAAACCTCGTCGGAGACAAAGGGTCCATACCAGAAAAGAAATGATGGCTCGCGAGCTTCGCTCCAGAGAAGATAAGTGGCATGGTCCAGTGCCATTAAAACACAAATGAGGCTTCGGCACAAATCAAGCCCCGGAAGTCTTCGCAGTGGCAAAATGGAATCTTGATTATCTTTTAAGATCTCACGGACGGGAAGATCGGGTTTCATCACCGGGCAATGTCCTAGTTCTCAAATCGATAGACACTGCTCAAATTACTCACCAGCCGGTGAATTCAGAACTCCAATAAACCGCTTTTCCATCAAGCAACGTCAGCTGTACCTTGGCTTCGTGCAGCGTGGCGGCCGGGATAGTAAAAAGGTTGCGGTCCATCACTATCAAGTCGGCCGCCTTTCCTACTTCCAGCGATCCCGTTTCGCGTTCTTGGAAAGAGGCATACGCACCGTTGATCGTATAAACCGCCAGCATCGTGGGCAGATCCACCGTCTCTTCCGGAATCCAGGCAGGACCCGGTCCGTCTTCCAAACCCCGGCGAGTCAGAGCGATCTGGATGGCGTCCACCGGATCAATGGATGATACATTCCAGTCGCTGCCAC
>CAYYSX010000430.1:0-2492 GCA_964474315.1 uncultured Verrucomicrobiota bacterium
CGACCTCGCGCCGGAGCGGGGAGCCCGCCGACTTCGGATCATCCAGCATCCACAGGCCACCCGTGCCATTGGGCTCCCAGAGGCCGTCCCAGTCGCCGACGCACAAGGCTCCCCAGGGAGTGAACGCCAGCGCGCTGGCCATCAGACCCGACAACACCGTGTGCTCGCCGGCCATCTCGAATCCCGCGCCACGCGGCACCGCCCGGAAGGCCGTCACCTTCTGCACCGGGAATTGGATCAGGAAAAAGTGTCCACGGTCCGCCTCGGACAACGCGGTTCCCGGATTGAAGCGCAGGCTTCCCGGTCCCACGGAATAGTTCGTGAGGGCCGGGACGATGTGGGCCGGTTGGCCGGGATGATGCGGAACCCACATCCGCTCATCCACCCAGGGATTGTAGTCGGGCGCGCGGGTGACTTCCGCCCACCCGGGTTCGCGGAACTGCCAGTGCAACCGCCATCCGGAATCGCTGCCCTCGGCGACGAAGACGAAGCGTTCCCGCTCGTCCTTGAGGTCGCCGTCGTTATCCACTGCGAACCAGTTGCCGTCGTCGTCGAACGCGATCTCCTGCGGATTGCGCAGTCCGGAAGCAAACACCTCGAGATTCGAGCCGTCGGGATCCATCCGCAGCACGCCCCCGGTATGCGGATAATGCAGCCGGCGTCCCTCGCGATTGGTCACCGAAAATCCATTGTCGCCGCAGGTGAAGTACAGCCGCCCCTCGGGACCGAGGATCAATCCGTGAAGATCGTGTCCATCGAAAGCCGCATGCACGCCGAAACCGCGGAAGACCGTTTCCGCCTGGTGAACGGAAGGATCTTCTTCGGAAACCGTGAGCCGAACCAAATTGGGATAGGCGGTGGCCCAAACTTGATTCCCCACCGGAAGCACGCCGGCCAGGACTCCGGAGATTTCCTCATTGAAGCCCTCGGCCAGCACCACCGAGCGGTCGGCGCGTCCGGCGCCGGTGGTGTCTTCGAGACGCCGCACCCGCTCCCGGATCTCCCGCAGGTCCTGCCAATCGTGGACGCCATCCTGATTGAGGTCCGCCAGCCACGACGCGTTCTCCAGGCTCCGCTCGGGTGCCATCCAACGGTGAAAGGCCGCGCGGAGGTCCTCCACCGACTCGCAGGCGAGGTCATCCAGCAGCCAGTCGCGGTGCGAGCGAATGTCAATATCCACGGTGCTCCGCCGCGCAGTCTCGGCCACATAGGCCGCCCCGACATCATCGAACGCGACCGCCACCGGATCCATGACCATCGGCTCCCGCGCCCAGAGCGACACCTGCAACCCGGCGCGCGGCACCGGAAGGGGACCGTCGGCACCGTGGATCGCGTGGGCCGAAGACAGGAACAGAGCCAGCGTGAAGCCAACGCTCAGCACTCTCTGCAGACCTCTTTTCCTGACGTCGATGATCACCGGTGAACGGCGGAAGCCTGCTTGGAGCCACCCGCTGGGGAAAGCAGCGATTGCAGGAGCGCGGACGGCTCGTCCGCTCGAACCTGGGCAAGAAGAAGCGGGGGGATTTTTGCTTTGCGATCTTCGCTTGGAACGGAAGCAGCGCCCGCGAAACGCCGACGATAACCTGCCCTTTTATTAGTGTCCCATGGCGAATTGGGAAGCCAGCCTCAAACAAATGGAAACGAAAGTTTAATGCCGATTTTCCGAGCCGTCTCAAAAGCGGCGGATGAATCCCGGCAGACACCCGTCGCGGCAAAGGTAATCTTTCGATCCAATTGGTTGGGGATAGGCCGCCTTCGGGAGGCGAACCCAGCGGATCCCGATCAGCCGCGTCTCATCGCAGGTGGGAATCGCGATCCCTGGATCGAAGCGCGGCGGTCCGACCCGTTTCTGACGCAGATCCTCCGGGATCATTCCGCTTCGGATTGGGCCGCGCGAAGAGGACCGCCGCCTGATCGCCTTGTCGAATCGCTTCGAGCGGCGTGCGCCCTCCGGTGAGCGGGTGTGCCTGGAGGAAGAACGCAAACGGTGAAAGCGGACTAAATCCCGGCACCGATATTTGCAGCACGGCCAGTGTTTCCACCAGGCCGGGCCAGACGCCGCCTTCCGGGCGAAACTGCCAGCGTGGAATCCGGTAACGGCCACCGCCGGTGCTGATGGCGATCAGGTTGCCGTGGCGGATTTGCCGGGTGATCGCCTGCGGAGAAACGCGCTTCGGCTTGCGAAAAAGGCCGGTCGCCTCGGCGACATCGGCACACCCTCCCTCTTCGTTCAGTAAAAACGCCAGACCTTCCTCGGGAGTCGCGTAGCCGGCGCGCACGGATTGGTCGAGCTGCTGCCGGATCGCATCCCCGGTCAATTCGGCCAAGGCCGACGCCGGGACGCCGAGGTCGGCCGCTTGCGTGAGCAACGAACGAAGCTGTCCCTTGATCACCGACAGTGCCGAAGCATCAACGCCGAACCCCTCGGCGATCTTTTTGCCCGAGCCACGAGTTTACCGCTTGAACCGAGGGTTGCGGAGGAGCAACTCCGG
>CAYYSX010000430.1:2592-3993 GCA_964474315.1 uncultured Verrucomicrobiota bacterium
GGTCCGCAAACCACGGACGGACGGGCGCTCGGGTTGCACTCCCGCAGAGCCCTATCCTCCCGGCCGCGGGGCGGAGTATGCCCTCGCTTCCTTAGACACGGGAGTGGATTCGTAGCGATCCACCCGAACTCAGAGCGAGAGCCCCGCGTGGCCGATCGAGCCGCGCCGCCAACAACCACAACGGCTGAGAAGACTTTGGTGGCGATTCGACCGCACGGTGAGTCGGCATAGGGTTGGACCTGGCGGACCTTCGGCCCCTCACGAACCACAGCTCTGAGAATCTGAATGAACACCGGACGGCACTGGAACCACCTGACCCTGCTCAGCCCTTGAAGAAGAGCCCCATTCGGAAAGTTGGGTGCGGTGATCTTTGACCCGTTGACCCCTGGCCCTAATGGGTGAGCCCATTGTCTTTTCGCCATAATGTAATCCTTCCGCTCGGGCGTAAGCAATGGAATCTCCGGGAATTTCCGAACTGGAGGTGGTCAAATGGACGCGCCTCTGATAGGGTAAAGCCATTATGAAAAACCTGTCGCGGGAGGAGCTGCTCAAGCGCATCTGGATTGACCCGGAACGATGCGGCGGCAAGCCATGCATCCGGGGGCATCGAATCTGGGTATCACTGGTCCTGGACCTGCTGGCTTCGGGCAGCACGGTCGCGGACATTCTTTCGGACTATCCGGGACTGGTGGAAGCGGACATTCTCGCCTGCATTGCCTACGGCTCGGAGATGTCGCGCGAACGCTACGTGGACATTCCGCTTGAAGCGCACGCGTGAAACTCAAGCTGGACGAGAATCTCAATGAGCGCGGCATCGCGTTGCTGGCCGCCGGAGGCCATGATGTTTCCACTGTTGTCCTGCAACAAATGCAGGCCGCGTTGGACACGGAGGTGATCGACGCCTGCCGCAAGGAAGGTCGAGCGTTGGTCACGCTGGATTTAGATTTCGCGAACCCGATTCATTTTCGCCCCAGTCAATATCCGGGCATCGCGGTGCTGCGTTTGCCGAAGAAAGCCTCGGTTGAGGATTTGCTTTCCGCCACCCGCACTTTGATTGAGGGGCTGAAGCGTAGTCCGCTGTCGGGCAAGTTGTGGATTGTCGAAATCGGTCGAATCCGTGAGTTCAACGAGGAAGATTCACATTGAAGCTTCCCTCCGTACACAGTTTCCGCAATCACTCGTCCGCCGGCACGACGAGCTTGTCCATGATGTAGTCTTTCCGCTCGGGCGTGTTCTTACCCATTGGGGGCAGCCTGATGGAAGTCCTGTCCCTGCCGCCGCTTCTTGGGGCGAAATCGGGGACAGGACAATTATTGACCGGAGGAGCCCTATGGGGACGAGGGAGGAGCGATAGCTGTGCTGTCCCTCCCGAATAGGGGAAGGGGACAAGACATCAGGGCA
>CAYYSX010000431.1:0-3973 GCA_964474315.1 uncultured Verrucomicrobiota bacterium
GTGGGGTTCATCCGTGGGATCCATGCCCAGGAAACGACGGCGCACCGGGTTGGGATCATTGTTTCCCGCCGGGTAGTTGCCGAGATAGAGGCGGGCGGCCTCCTTGATCTGGTTTTCCAGCGTGGTGATTTGTTGATCTACATCCGCCGCCGCCCGCGGAAGCGGCAGGACCGCCAGCAGGGCGGCAAGAAGAGCGAGCCGGTGAAATGGAGGGAATGACTTCATCGGTTTTCTGCGATTGGGTTCAGTGGGAACCGGGATTGGCCCCGGCAGAGATTCGGTAGCGTCCATCGGTGCCCGATTCCCCCAGGTTGGCCAACCGTCCTCCCAGGGCGGTGAAGATGCGGACGGGTTCGTTGGGGGCGTTGAGGTCGCGGCCGGAGATGCCGTTGTCCACGTCGTTGTAGGCGGGCGGCTGTCCGGGTGGAGGAGGAACGAGCGGGGTGAAACGCAGATCGGAGGTTTCCTGGATTTCCGCGTAGGCAAACTGGTTGTTGCGGGAACCGGGAATCCAAAGAGAGAAGATTCTGGGGTGCAGATCGGTGTCTTCGCCATCCGCGTTTCCACTCAACCCGTCCTGCGCAAACAGGAATGACGGATTCGTGCCGGCGTTGATCAGAGGCGGTCGGTCCACGTCCACAATGGCCACGTCGGTCTTCTGGGCGTGGAGAGCGGTGATCCCGGTGGAGTCCACCCCGTCGGTGACTGATCCGGGAACCGCCCCGAACCCTTGGAGGATGGTTCCCTGCACCAGCAGCCAATTGGCATCGGAAAAGTCATCGGGCGGCGGAGGCGGGTTGCCCAGCGCCAGGGTGTCCCCGGACGCGATGAGGTAAGCGCGCGGACGATAGGCCAGGGTGTAATTGTTTCCGGGCGTGAAGGCCGACAACGGGATGTCGATCTGGATCGCGGGGGCGCGGGTTCCGGTGGCCGACCAGGGAACCGGTGGCGCAGCGACGCCCAACCATTCGAGATCCCAGCCGATGCTGGCGTCCGGCGCCGAGGCCAGCAAAGCGACCGTCGCTCCGGTGAGGGAGGCCACGCCGTTGGCGCCTGTCAGATGGAAGGCACGCTGGTGAGTGAAAATCGCGGGCGGCGCATCGGTCGTCGGGAGACGCAAGGTCAGGGTGAGGTTGGTCGTTCCGGGGCCACCGATGAGAACACCTCCCAAGCCATCCCGGAAACCGCGCGGATCCGCCGGTGTGTTGAGCCCCTCGACTGTTCCCGGCCGGTAACCCGGCTTGTAGGCGACGACGTTGACCCGGAGGCTCGGCAGGGACGGGATGCGAAACGAGCCATCGGTCCGGTTGAATTCGGTCAGGCCCGCATCCAGGTCGGCATTCAATCCCAGCACCTGCACCGAGACATCCTGAAACCGATTCGGATCAGCGCTGCCCTCGACCACCACCTGTCCCGCGACCGGATACGCCGGCGTGCCATAGACGAGCAGACTCCAGCCGCGAAGACGCTGGAGCGAACCGGAGGCGCTCACGTAGCGAAGCCGCCACGCGCCAAAAGCGTCGATGTCGGTGAAGGCATTCAGATTGGGAGCGGTTCCCCGGGGAGGGCGGACCGAGTAGCTGGCCAGGCTCTCGCGGAGCGTGTTTTCGTAGCCGAGATTGCCCGCGGAAGCGCCGCTAGTCGGCCTAGGCGCATTGCGAAGGTCGGGCGGATCGAGCAGCCGGAGCGGGTCAATAGGCAATTCGCCGGAATCGTAAATGACATACCGGGTTGAGCCGACATTCTGACCATCGTGCAGGGTAACGGTTTGCCCGTTCGGGCCGATCAGTTGCAGTTGATGTTTGTCCGCGTCGGCATCTTGAGCGACCACGACCATCAGTCGTTGAATGAGGAGGTGATCGGGGATCGTATTGGTGCGGAGGACCGTCCCTCCGGCCCCGATTTGCAGGCCGCCCTGAGGGATGGTCTCGTCAAAATACTTGTAGGGACGCTTTTCGAGCGGGCTGTAGGTTCGGCGAGTCAGCCGGAAGGAGCCTTTGAGGTAAATCGGCTGCGGCATCATCCCGGTGATCGTTTCGTAGTAGTCGCCTTCGGCGATCGCGGCACCCTCGGAACCGGTCAATTGCCCAATGAATTCCACTTCGCGCGAGATGAATTTGGGAAACGGATTCAGGAAGTTCGGCCGGGTGAGGCGATCCGGCAGCGTGTAGAACCAGCGGTCGCCATCTTCATTGGTCAGGAAGGGGAGTCCGGTGTCGGGATCCGTCACCGGCACGCCGTTTGTGGGGAAGGTCTCGAACGGATGCCGGTTCACGTCGCCCGGCGGTAGGGTGTAACCGCCGCTGATGACAAATCGGCTGGCATAGTTAGGGTCGAAAGTGCCGGAAGGACTATCAATGACATGGCCGAGAAGCTGGGCATCCATCGGCCAGAGGAGGGTTTCGCGGCTGTCAATGATGCCCCGCAGTTGTCGGGATCCAGGCTGATTGTCCTGAAACAGGTGAACGAACAGATCAATGTCGGCCACCACGTTGGACTTGCCGTTAATGCTATCGATGGAGGCAAAGCCGACCCATTGGCCGTCGAGTCCGCCGACTTCGATCACCAAGTCGAACACTTTCGACTGGCCGGTGCTGGCGGCAATCTTGAGTTGGGCCAGATATTCGCCGGGCGCCAGACGCGTGCGGTCCACCAGAATCTTTAGCGTATCGGTTTCCGAACTCGTGATGCCGGACTCCTGCTGGAGGGACAGGACCGTGGAAACCTCGGCAGCGCCCAGACCGGTGGCCCCGCCTTGCGCGGCGCGCGGG
The DNA here is from genome assembly GCA_964474315.1 of uncultured Verrucomicrobiota bacterium. Classification (GTDB taxonomy): domain Bacteria; phylum Verrucomicrobiota; class Verrucomicrobiia; order Limisphaerales; family UBA9464; genus UBA9464. The sequence continues at coordinate 2,772 of CAYYSX010000431.1, forward strand.
AGAAACGTGGCCGTCCAGCCGAGAATGCCGCCGCCTCGATTGTACAGCGGCAGCAGGAACGAATCCTGACCCTTGGGAATCCGGATGACGGTCTTAGTCGCGCGGGTCTGAAAAACCGGCGGGGCGCCCGGCAGGTGGATGCTGACATCTTCGGGTCCAGGCGACCACGGGCTTCCTTCAACTACCGCCGGCGCCTGAAGCGGCAGCAGATCGGCATCTCCCGGTGCCTCCACCACTAAGTCGGGCTGAATGGAAAGCTGCCCCGTGGCCAGAATCCAGTGGCCGCGATTGGGATTGAAGAATTGAAACTGGGAAGCCGTGGCGTTTTTGGGGTCATAGAGTTGATACTCCTGGAGGGAGGCCTCCCAGCGAGCGATGAACTGGATTTTTTCCAGATCGCCCGGCTTGAAGATGCTGATGACATTCAGTTCCGCGTCGTCGGCCTGCCCGGGCACTCCGACGAGGTTCCAGCCCTGGCGGAAATCCAATCGAATGGCGGAGGCGACGCTGGAACCCACTACGGACCAGTTGGTTCCGGAAGGCCGGTCATAATAAACCCAGTAGGCACGCCCCAGTTCCACCGAGGCGAAGGGGTGCAGATGATTCTGCTCTGCACCCGTCGAGGGGGTCGGCCAAACTGGGACCATCGACGGGTCGCATTGTCGTAGGTCAAGACGACGCGGAAGACATTGGTGTCGAATACCGCCTGCGGAGTCGGGTCCGCCGGTATGGCCTGGAACGCAATCAGATTCCAACCGGGCTCCAGCCGAATGGTCTGCGGCGGCGGCCCCGTTTGGGCCCTGAGGGAGCAAACCAGGAGGAAGCATTGCAGGAAAGTCAGTCGGATAAGCAGTTTCATGGGATCCATCCGAGTTCAGTCACCTACCCTCACAGACCGTTGTCGCAGCGGCACATTCAGAACTGTCAGTTCGGCGTTGGCAGGTCTTGGTCCGGCGCAGAAGGTTGACGGCAAGACGTCGAGCGCTGGCGGGGCCATTCGGATTCTTGCCTGCCAATGCCCGAAGGTGGCAGCGTTACCGTCTGTGGTGGTGGTTGATCAGCAAGCGACCTCGGGCGGACTCCGGGTATCAGGACCTCCGTCCACGGTCACTTTTGCCACGAACCGCGATCAGGGGCGGCACCTTGATTCTTGCGCTTCCATAAGGTCGTTCGGGAGATTCCCAAGCGCTTGGCCGCCTCGC
>CAYYSX010000432.1:0-3963 GCA_964474315.1 uncultured Verrucomicrobiota bacterium
CGACCAGGGCGGTGAACGCGAACACGTGGGCGTCCAGGCTCACTTGCTGCGGCCGGAGGGGCAAAGTCGGCGGAGTGAGGCGCAGAAGCAGCGGGATGAGCCCGTGGGTCAACACCAAGGCTGCGCCGCCGCTCAGGAGCGCCAGCATCACGCTTTCCGTCAGGACCTGACGCATCAGTTGCCCGCGCGACGCTCCGATGGACGCACGGACCGCCATCTCCCGCCGACGGGCTACCGCGCGGGCGAGCATGAGATTGGCGGCGTTGGCACAGGCGATGAGCAGCACCAGGAAAACCGCTCCCATCAGTAAGGAGGTAAACGCCCACACATTGCCGCGAAAGGGCGAGGGAACCAGGGAGCAAGGCAGGATTGCCGCGGAGAGATCCTGGTTGGGCCTGGTCTTCTCCAACCCTTGGATGAGCGCGGTCAACTCCGCTTCCGCCTGGGACGCGTGGATACCCGGCTTCAAACGACCCACCCCAAAATAGGAGAACGTCGATGTCCGCGTAGGCCACTCAGGGTCATGCATGACCAGCGGGGCCATCAGGAATGGCACCCAAAGATCCGGGGACTGTCCCGCCATCAGGCCGGTGAAGCCGGCGGGCGCCACGCCGACCACGGTCAGGCTGACCCCGTTGATGGTCTGCGTCCGGCCGACGATCTGTGGATCGCTGCCGAGCGTGTTCACCCAGAATGCGTGGCTCACCAACGCAACCGGATCGGCTCCGGGCTGACGATCCTCCTGCGGACCGAAGGCACGTCCCACGGCCGCCGTGATTCCACAGACCTCGAAAAAGTTTCCGGACACGAACTGGCACTGGACTGACTGGCCCACCCCGTCTCGGCTCCAACTCACCAAGGACGCCTCCGGCTCGAATGCCGCCAGCGTCTCGAACGACTGATTGTGATCCCGGAGATGAACGTACCCCGGGTAGTGCAGCCCCCGATACCGTTCGAAGGCGGAACGTTTCTTCGCATCCTGCAGCCATACCTGCCACAGCTTCCCTGGTTCCTTGACGGGCGGCGGGCGCAGCAGGAGTGCGTTGACGAAACTGAAAATGGTCGTGTTGGCTGCGATACCGAGGCTAAGTGAAAGCACGGCCACGGCGGTGAAGCCGGGGTTCTTCAGCAGTTGGCGGAAGGCGAATTTGAGGTCGTTCATAAGTCAGTGGTCAGTGGTTTATGGTTGGAAGCGGCAACGTCGAACAACCAACATTCAACATTGAACGCCCAAGGGTGCGGGAAGGAAGTCCTTGGAGGTTGGACGTTTAGCGTTGAAAGTTGGGCGTTCATTTCATTCAGTCCTCAGCGCCACCATCGGGTCCACCCGCGCCGCACGACGGGCCGGAACATAGCTGGCGATCAGGGAGGCAAGACCGAGGACCAGGGCAACGGCCGCCAAGGTCGGAACGTCCAAGGCTTGCGCTTCAAACAGCAGTTTTCTTAGGAACGTGGCGATTCCGACCGAACCCGCCAGTCCGATGAGCATCCCCGCCGCCGTCAGTCTGCCCGCTTCCGCAAGGACGAGCCGAAACACGTTTCCACGACGTGCGCCCAACGCGATGCGGATGCCGATTTCACGAGTCCGTTGCCCCACCGAATAGGCGATCACTCCGTACAATCCGACGACTCCCAGCAACAGGGCGGCGGCGGCAAATCCGCCCGCCAGCCAGGTGAAAGAACGGTGCAGATACGCGACCGGCGAATCGTTGATCCGGTCGAGCATCGTGGACGCATCGACGGTTCCGAGGTCGGAGTCGATGCCGCGAATGGATGCGATCAGCGTTGGAATGAAGGACCGCTCCGAATGCGAAACTCTGGCGACGACCGCAAAGTAGGTGCCGGGACTTTGATTGAAGGGGTAGAAGACGGTCGGCCAGATTTCCGAGTCGAGCGATCCGTCGCGGATGTCCTCCACGACGCCGACGATTTCCTTGATCGAACCCGGCGACAGCGCCGTGTCTCCGAACTGTTGGCCGATAGGATTCTGATTCGGAAAATACAACCTCGCGAAGGTCTGATTGACGATGGCGACGCGGGGTTTCGAAGCGTCCTCGGCGTCGGTGAAATAGCGGCCGCGAATGAGTTTTGCCTGAAGCGTCTTCAAATAGTCGGCGCTTACGTCCCGCTGGTTCACCTCGATGTGTCCGCCATCGTAGGGCCGGCCGACAAAGCGTATCCAGTCGGTGTTGCCGTTGAAGGTGACCGGCAGAAGGCTGGCGATTCCGACCGATTGCACGCCGGGCAGACTCGCGATGCGGCCCGTGATCTCCCGGCCGAGAGCGGCGGATTTCTCCGTGTCTCCGTAGGAGACGTCCGGGGCCGCGACCTGGATTGTCGCCAAATGGTCCGGTTGAAACCCAAGCTCGACCTGCAACAGACGATGAAGACTGCCCCCGAGAAGTCCGGCGCCCGTCAGCAACATCATGGTGACCGCCAGCTCGACCACCACCAGTTTGCCGCCCAGCCGCCTCCAGGCGGTTCCCGCCGAGCCCCGGCTTCCTTCCGCGAGCCCGCGCGAAAGATTCGACCACGGCAGGCGTAACAAGGAAGCGCCGGTGATCAGCAATGTGACAATCGCCGTCAACGCGCACGCAAAGGCAGCCACCCGGTAATTCAGTCCCACGCCGGACAGAAACGGCAGCCGGATCAACATGTCCGGAGGAAAGAGCGCCATCAGCAACCGGATGGTCCAGACACCTGCGACAAGTCCGAGCATTCCCCCGAAAATCGTCATCGCCAGATTCTCGACTACGAGGTGGCGGATCAATCGCGCCGGTGAAGCGCCCAAGGCTCCCCGCACCGCGATCTCCCGACCGCGACGTTCCGTGCGGACGAGCAGCAGGCTCGCGACATTGACGCCGCCGATAAGCAGGAGCAGTCCCGCGCCACCCAGCAGCGCCAGAAACGGTGTCCGGAGGTTCCCCATCACGGCTTCCGACAACGGCTGCACACTCGCGCCCTGTCCGCGATTCGAGTCGGGATACTGTTCCTCCAGCCGCTTCGCGATCACCGCCAGATCCGCCGCCGCGCTTTCCATTGAAACACCGTCCTTGAGCCGGGCCACCCCGTAGAGGTTGTGACAGCTTCGACTGAGTTCACATCCGCCGACCGGCTGAAGCGGCGTCCACAGATCCGCCTTTCCTCGCGGCGCAAAGTGAAACGACTCGGGCAGAACTCCGATGATGGAGTGCGTTACCCCGCTGAGGACCACCGGCTTGCCGATCACATCCCCGCTTCCGCCAAACCAATCCCGCCAGGCCGCGTAACTCAGGATGACGATGGGGGGTGCTCCCGGCAGATCGTCGCCCTCTTGAAAGCCCCGGCCGAGCACCGGCGCGACACCGAGCGTTTGAAAAAAGCCCGCGCTCACGCGGGCGCTTCGCGCGGGTCGCGTGCCCTCTCCGGTTTTCAGCAGGTACCCGCTTCCCGTCCAGACATCCAGCGAGGCGAGCGCCTGGTTGTCCGCCTTCCAATCGCGAAAATCGGGATACGAAAGATTCGAACGCGGAATCGTATCGGTGCTTTCATACACCGCGATCAAGCGGCCCGGGTCATGGTAAGGCAGCGGCTTGATCAATGCCGCGTCCACAAACGCGAAAACAGCAATGCAGGCACACATGCCGAGGGCGAGGGTGAGCACGGCCACGGCGGTGAAGCCGGGGTTCTTGAGCAGATGGCGAAGGGCGAACTTGAGGTCTTGCATAGAGGCGAAGGGTTAGGGGCGAAGGGCGAGAGTAATCAGTGGTCAGTGGTCAGTGGTCAGCTCATCGGACAGCTTCGGATTCCGTCGCGCCGCGTCAGTTGCCGTTCCAGAGTGATCCATCCTCTTCCTCTGGATGCATAGGGCATGCCATCGGCGAAGACTCACCAAAAACGCCGGAAATGAAGGCAATTCGCGGAGCCTGGCCCTCCGCAGCGGTCCGATTTTGGGACGGCTCGATCCCAATTCCGGGACGTGGA
>CAYYSX010000433.1:0-3960 GCA_964474315.1 uncultured Verrucomicrobiota bacterium
TTTCTCTCGGACGCAGTTCATCTTCAGGCGGCTCGTGCCAAGGGACCTCTCCGCCGGCTGAAGCCGGGACTCCTAACAGAGCAAACGGAGCGAACGGAGCCTCCCGTTCGGAGTCCCGCCTTTAGGCGGTGAAGCGCTGATTTCTCTCGGACGCAGTTCATCTTCAGGTGGCTCGTGCTAAAAGAATGAATGAGGATAAACACGTGCCCCGGCAGCCGGAACATTCCGGGACGGCAAGGAACACTCAATCCGCCAGCAGAAACCGCAGGTCGTCCAGGGTGAGGCTCTGGGCGAACTTCTCCTCGCCCAGAATATCGTTCGCGAGTTGCGATTTCTGACGCTGCAGGGCGCGGATCTTCTCTTCGACCGATTCCTTAATCAGCAGCCGATAAGCAATGACCTTCTGTTTCTGGCCAATGCGATGGCTGCGGTCGATGGCTTGGGCTTCCACCGCCGGATTCCACCACGGATCGAACAACACCACATAACTCGCCGCGGTGAGGTTAAGGCCGAATCCCCCGGCCTTGAGCGAAATAAGGAACACCGCGGTGCCGTCGTGTCCCTGGAACTGGCGGACCAAGTCGCCGCGGTGTTCCGTACCGCCGACCAGATAGTAAGTGGGCCAGCCGCGGGCCGCGATGGCGTCCTTGAGCAGGTCGAGCATTTCGACGAACTGCGAGAAGACCAGCACCTTCTGTCCTTCCTCCATGAGCGGTTCGAGCGTCTCCAGCAAGGCCTCGACCTTGGCGCTCTCGGCGGTGGAATCGGGCTTGGTCAGCCGCGGATGACAGCAGATCTGGCGCAGACGGAGGAGGGAGGTGAGAAAATTGAACCGATGTTTTGCGAGGGCGGCCGGCGTATTGACGCGTAGGAGCATGGCCTGCGCTCGCTTCAATTCGGCGCGATAGAGCGTCTTCTGTTCGCCCTCGAGCTCGCAGAACAAATCTTCCTCGATGCGATCCGGAAGATCCTTGGCGACTTGGGATTTGGTGCGCCGGAGCAGGAAAGGTCGGACGCGCGCGGCGAGACGCTGGCGGGCCAGGGCGTCACCTTTGGAATCGAAAAGCTTGGCAAATTCCGCGCGGCTGCCCAGGGCGCCCGGCATGGCAAAACTCATCAGGCTCCACAGGTCGAGCAGCTTGTTCTCGATGGGCGTGCCGGAGAGGACCAGTCGGTACCGGGCCTTGAGTCCGCGGGCGAGCTGCGCCGTAATGCTGGTGGGGTTCTTGATATACTGGCCCTCGTCCAGGACAACGGCGAGAAAGTCGAGTTTACCCAAACTCTCACCAGCGATGCGGAGCTGGTTGTAATTGATAATATGCAGATCGGCCGTGCCCACCAGCGATGCGAGGTCCTTCACTTTTTCGCTGCGCCAGACCGCCACCCGCAGATGCGGGGTGAATCGTTCGGTTTCGGCCCGCCAGTTGTCGGTCACGGACTTGGGGCAGATGACCAGGATGGCGAGGGACGATGGGTGAGGGGCAATGGGCGCTGGAGAGGAAGCGGACGGTTCGACGCTTTTTTTCTTCTTCGAAGTACTTCTGGGTGGCGGCTCCGATGGGATTTCCTCTTCGCCATTCTCTAGCGCCTGTGTTTTTAGCCAGGCCATCCAGGCCAGGGTTTGCAGGGTTTTTCCCAGACCCATGTCGTCGGCCAGGATCCCGCCGAAGCGGTTGGCGGCGAGATAACAGAGGAAGTGAAAGCCTTCGCGCTGATAAGGACGCAGCTCGGCCTTGAGCGTGGCGGGAATCTCCGGGGTCACCCGTTCCTGGATCTCCGCGGCGCGGCGGCGGATCACTTCATACTTTTCCTCACCCACGAAATTCCGCGCCGCGGCATCGGCCAGTTGCAGGGCATGGAAACGCTGAGCTTCGCTGGTCAGTTCGTGGGGATTGATGCCGAGTTTAGCCAACTGGGCATCTTCCTCGGCTGATAGTTTGAACTCCAACTTACGCCATCCCTTGGTCCCCAGCCGTACCCATTTACCCCGGGCGTCCAACAGCGCCTTGATCTCTTCGGCGGTCAATTGGGTATCGGTGACATCGAGGATCACCTTGAGATCGAACCAGTCCATGCCCGCCTCGACCACGTCGAGCCGGAGACGTCCGGCGACCGTGGCGTTTTTGAACGAACCCAGCTCGCCGCGCAGCTCGAGGCGAATCTGTGGCGGCACGCTGGCCAGCCAGGACATGAACAGGTCGGGAAACTTCGCCGTCACGCGCATCAGCCAGCGTTGGCGCGCGAAATCCCATTTGAAGCCGGCGGGTTCGAGCAAGCGCGGCAGATCGGCGAGTTCGGAGCGGTCGTGGGTGACCAGTTGTTCGGCGGCGTGGGCGGATTGGACGGCGTCCGTCGGCTGCAACTTCGCGTCCAGCCAGGAGTTGCCGTTCCACCGCTCGCCATAAGTGCCGTCGGGAGCCAAGGCCAGGGCATCGAGGACGGCGTATTCGGTGTCGTTGCCGAAGGCGATGGTGCGCAATTCGCCCTGGATCACCGGCTGCAGCGGCACGGTCTGAACCCGGTCGGCAATTCGCGGAGGCAACGGCGCGCCCAAATACTGTAAAAACCGCACGCCGGGGGCACTTTCCAGAGCGGGAGCCGGAATGAGTGTTTCCGCCGCGGGGTCCAAAACCCGGTCTTCCACCGGCGGCCCCTGCCAGAGCGCCTCGGCCGTCAGATAGAGCGTGGGACGCCCTTGCAGGACGGCGAGAGTTTTGGGCGCGGGCGAATCATCGGGCTGGACCAGGCGCAACCGGTAGTCGTCGCCGTCGTCGGCCGCCGGATCCAGGCGCCAGCGGAGGGGTTCGGCCGGTCGGCGCAGGGGGTCCCCTTCGGCCCCGATCAGGAACGGTTCGAGACTGGGCAGACGGAGAAAGCGGTTCAGTAAGCGGCGGGTTTGCTGATCGTGATAGACGAGGTTGATCTGGTATCCGTAGCGGGCGCGCTGGGCGAGCGGCTGCCAAAGGAGCGCGACTTCCGGCGCCAGTTGGTCACCGTGCTTTTCGTCGAAGTCGCGGAACTTGCCCGGCTTGATGGAACTCCAGTCCAGCGCCCCGGGTTTGCGGAACTCCACCAGCGCCTCGGTGTCGGTGAAGCGCATACGCAGCTCGACTTCGTCAGCGGGCCGGGCGTCGTCGGCCGGACCGAGCTGCAGGTTGTTGAGCAACGTGCGCCAGCGTTCGACGTCGCGGTTCCGACGCCAGTGCAACATCCGCTGCTGCAGTTCGGCGAGCTGGGTAAGGGGACGAAGAAACTCCGGCCACTTGAGGTCGCGCTCCTCCGCGGCCAGGGCCAGGTACTTCCAAAACTCGATCTCGTCCTTGGGCAGGGCAGGCCAGAGATCGAGCTTCTCCCAGGTGTTGCCGGAGAAACGAAAGCCCAGGGCGATCAGATCGTCTCCAGTGATGACCGGCTTCTCGCGCAAACGACTGAAGCGTTCTTCCACTTTCCGGACAAACTCGGTCTCGGCTCGGGACAGGTCACGGCCCAGCGCGGCGGAAGCCTGTCTGGCCAGCACGCCGGAAGTGGTCGGGACGGTTTCACTCTTCTTCCTCCGTTTGCCGGCACTGAGGCTGCGGGCCGAAGCGGAGCTCTGCTCGGCGAGCAGGGAAAGCATCATGCCCGCCGTATGTTCGCAGCCACCCCCCGCCGCACAGGAACACATCTCCCACCACGCTTTCGTGTCGCGATCGTAGGACAGGGTGGTTTGGAGCAGGGTTTCGCCCTGAATATCGGCCAGATACTCGCCCCCCGGTTCGACACAGCGCAACTCCTGAATCCCTCCGCGGGCTTGAAGCTCCTCGCCCCGCCGCCGTGTTTCGGGCGGCAATTCCTTGAGAAACTGCTGGGCAGCGACCGTATCGAAAGAAGTGAAGTCCCCGGGTTCCATTCAGGCCCTGAAGATAAAGGGATGTGTCGGGGCGACAAGGCGAGGCTCGTGGTTGATTCCGGGTCCGACAC
>CAYYSX010000434.1:0-3955 GCA_964474315.1 uncultured Verrucomicrobiota bacterium
GGTCGGTCCGTCGAAACTCGCGGTGCCACTGCAAGCTCCAGAGCTTCTCGAGTCGGGTGGATCGGGCGGAACCATCGACCAAGGCGACCTGGATGGCCCGCCCATGCCGGGGAAGGCAAAAGCGGCCCATATCCCACAGCCACGGCGGATCGAGCGGATTGTTCCAATTGGCGCGCGGCGGGGGAAGCCCGGACGACTCACCCGATGGCAGATCGTAGGGATTGCCTCCGTACCACGCGCAGTCCGCGAAGACCGGCGTTTCCGTCGGTTCCTGAACTGCCGCCACGACCGCCCACTGCCAGTGGGGACGATTGCGCCAACCCTGGGCAAAAGCGGGAGGCAACGAATTGATCCAGTGGTTGATCCCATAGCTGCCATAGTCCTCCTTGCGAAAGTAGTGGTGACCGCTCCAGCGCTCGAAGGTGCTGCCATACTCCCCCTTGGATGGCTTCGTGGCGGCCGGACACAACCTGAACTCACCGATATTACTGTAGAGCTCCTTCAATTGTAACATCCAGGTGCCTTCGACCGTAGGTCCGTAATCGGCCATATATCGCTCGTTGTTGTCAGCGGTGTACATCGCGGTCATCAACGCCCACTGGCGAAGGTTCGAGACACACTTCACCGACTGGGCTTTCCCCTTGGCTCTCGACAAGGCCGGCAGGAGCAGTCCGGCCAGGATGGCGATGATGGCAATGACCACCAGTAGTTCGATCAAGGTGAAGGCTGCGGGCCGGTTAGCCCGAGAATTTCCCCTGCCGGGAGTCTGACCCATCGCCCCGGAATCTATCGGGGAAGAAAACTGGCTGCTGTCATTCATTTGTCAGAGAGTGTGGTGGATTTGTCATCGCTTCCGACTGCATGGTGACGGCTGGGGGACTCGGGGAATCTCCCCGAGTCCCCCGCCGTGCGCTCCGACCCCGCTAAGCGGAATGGCTCCATGGCTCCATACCATCCACCGTCTTCAGCGCTCACTTTTTACTGGCGCGAACGAAAATACCGGGTTCCGGATGGGGTCTCCGAGTACGGATTGGTGGCGTCAGGCACATCCGTGTAGGGTCCTTCCACCGAGGAGGCCGCCTGGAGAACGCCCGTGTAACTCACGGAAATGCCGGACGTCCCGAACTCGATGGAAATCGTTGACACCGTTCCCGCCGGCTCCGCATCGTTGAAGTCCCAGAGCGCCAGAAGATCCGGGTCGCCGGCCACCTCCTCCGGGCGCGTTCCGGAAAAGAGCGCTTTGACCTGGGCCTCCGTCAGGGCCTTGCCAAAGACCGCCAAGTCATCCACCACGCCATGCATGGTTCGTTCCACCGCGTACCGGGATCCGATATACATATCGACCCAATCCGTTCTTAACGGTCCGCTGATTCCCTCATGAAATAGCTCTCCGTCGATCCAGATCTGCTTGGTGCCATCCGCCTTTTTGATGAACACGAAATGCCGCCACGAATGCCACCAGGTTTCGTCCGTGTATCCGGGCTGTTCGTCAATGGCCTTGCTAATGCGATGGACGTCGTGAATGCAACATCCCGAATTATCGAAATAAACGACGCCATCCGTCCAGGGTACGTGCGCCTGCCAACCGTGGCTGGCCTCATTGCTTCCGGGAGAGACGATGGAAAACGCCTGTGAGTTGACCACCGCGTGAAGCTTTTGCCAGTGAGAGAAGGTCAATTCGTCGGCCGCTGCGGCCGCTTTCAGAAAGTCGATATTCGGCACATGGACCGACGATCCGTTCTGCGTGCCGAAATCCATGGCGAAGTCGCCCGGCTGTCCGCTTTGGCCCCCGCCCTCCGGAGTGAATGCGGCGGCGCCAAGAACGGCACCGAAGTACCCGTGGACCGTGTCGCGTGTCACCCGGGGAACCGCAAAACTCCATTCTGCGATCCGTTGCTGTTCCCCCGAGCGGAAGGTCAGCCGGGCCGTGTGCGCGGTGTTGGCCTGGAAGTCTGCCGGCGGATCATAAGTGACGGTGACCACCCCTTCGTTCTTTGAGGGCAGGGCAGCAACCGACTGACCATCGACCTGCAGCGCGATCGAAGAAAGGTCCACCGCGGTACTTCCTTCCTCGATCACAATCTCAAAACGGGCATGGGGTGGCACCTCGGAGTCGCCGGGAGCGGGACTGATCCGAGTGATCGTGGCCGGCGACAGGTCGGTTGCGGCACGGAAGGTCCTCGGACCGTCGTTGGCGACATCGTTCAGCAGGACCCGCGAACCGTCGGCCTTCAGGAGCTTCCATTCGAGAGAGGCATTGGAGCTCCGGGTCTGCCACACCGTGCGGAACAAATAAGTTCCGGCCTCCTGGGCATACACCCGGTAAAATGTATCTCCCGCCGTTGCGCGGAATCCCGAGAATTGAGCAGCAACCTTCCGGTCCAGCAGGTCGAACACATTGCCGGCGGTTGTGACGAAGTCGCAGCCACTATTGAAGATCAGGGTGGTGATCCCCGCCGGCAGATCGATGTAAGTGAGCACCTCACCCGCAATGCCGCCTGCGAGCTCCGCTTCATCCACTCCCGGAATGCCCGGCATCTGATCATCGGGAACGAACTCTCCCTGATCTCCGGACGCCTGGTCCACGTTGAGCACCGTTTCGATTTCGAACCGGACCGGAACGCGGTCGTGGGCACCCACGGTGCCCGGTGCCAGGGCAACGCCCTGAACGGAAGGATCGGCGTGGTTGACCGCCAGTGTGCCTGCCAGTTGGGTCAGGGGCCGCCAGTTGAGATAGTCCCTGAGAGTGCTGTTTTGATAGACGTTCCAGATGAATCCAGGCTGGGCCGGATCCCCCCCCACCTTGAGATCCGGCGTCAAATAGGCGTACGGAAGGATCTTGAAGTTCCAGGTAAAGTTGCGATCGGAACTCTCTCCAAGGACGATCGAAGCCACGTGGTCCGATTCCGAGGGAAATACCGCGGTGGGCCGATACCGAACCTTCGTAATATCTCCCGCTTGGGTGATCTCGGAATCCACCGGCGCACCATCAAGAATCAGCCGGACGGTGGTCGGATCCACGTCCACCCCTGTCAGTTCCACTTCCACCGGCGCATCGAAGGGAACCCGATTGTCGTTCGGCAACGGCAGCAATTTCGAAACATAGGCCGGAAGGGCCGCCGTCGCTTCCCGATAGGCCTGGATCGTGGAATCGTCCGCATTCACCGCCACTCTCCGTCCATCGGGAAGCACTTGGACAAACTCGAGGTTGGCGCCACAACAACCCGCCATCCACAGCAGCCGCGTGGCATAGAGCCCCGCCTTCGTGACCTGGATCTCCATGACGGTATCCGTGGCCACCCCACGCCCCGCATTGAATTCTCCAACCAGGATCTGGCCTAGCTTGTCGCCTGGCGCCGCTCCTCCGATGCTCAATCGAAAGCCGTCGTCGCTGTTCACAATGAGTGTGTGCGTCCCGACTGGAAGATTCAGCCAGGTCAACACCTCGACGGCGATGCCATCGTCCACGGCCGATTCGCCCAAACCGGGCACGCCGGGCATCGGATCGTCCGGAATAATGTTTCCCTGGCTTCCACCCACCTGGTCCACATTGATGACTGTGGGAATGGCGAATTGAAGAACGGCATTTTCCTTCGCTCCAAGCTTGACCCCAGGTCCGGACGCAATTCCCACCGCGTCGGGATCGGCCAAGTTGGGAAGAAGGTTCCCCGCGGCATCGGCGAGAATTCCGGCCAGCGCCGCCTCGACCCGCGCAATATTGGCGGTCTGATTGGCGCCATTCTGAAAGATGTTCCAGAAGAAGCCGGGCTGGGAAGCGTCGGCGGTGTCCATCGGCAGAGCGTAGGTCTCTGGAATAACGACTTGAGCGTTCGCGCATTCAGTCCAGCCGGCCAGGATGCCGACCAGTCCATAAATAGCAACCTCCCGACACAGGAGGCTTCCTAGGCCTAAAACAAGCGCATTACGATCGACCGAAGGCTGCATATAAAGAAAT
>CAYYSX010000435.1:0-3933 GCA_964474315.1 uncultured Verrucomicrobiota bacterium
CTCTGACCCATGCGTTCGCGGCAGAGGGTGACCTCGATGTCGCCTTCGATCCGGCGATCTCCCCTCCAGCGCACGGCCTGTACCGGCCCTACCAGGAGCACGTGTATTTTCCGCAGGAGTCGCCGAGCTGAATTGGGCGCTTACGCGATGACGGCAGCCTTGATCCCGATTGGAGTCTCCCGACGGACGTGGCTTGGAGGGACTTCATCTGTCTTCCCGCAGGAGGCTTCGCCGTTCTGGGCGTTTTCGGACTCGATCTGGCCTGGACCGAGAGCAGTTTGTCCCGGGTCGCCCCGACCGATTTTCTCACCGCCGGCGTTTTGCGGCTTTTCGCCCGACGGGACGGCTCGGTCATCCAGGCCAATACCTTCACGGAAGGGCGCGGGGAGGATGTCGTGCAGGATCGGGAGGAACGACTCGTCGCCGTGGGCGGCTTTATCCGCGCACGCAATGAGGAACGACTCGGGTTGGTCCGTTTCCATCGCTCGGGGCAGATCGATCCCCGGTGGAATCCCGCGCCGGCGTTGGGAATCGCCTTGGAGAATGCCACCAACCTAACCGCCTGGCCTTATGGCGTCGCGCTCGGACCGAGCAACTCCGTGGTGGTGGCCGTGCGCTTGGAACCCGGGGAATCGGAATCCCGCGACCTGCTCGCCACGATTGATGAGCAGGGGGAGGTAACGATGTCGTTGCTGGTCACCAATGCCCTGAGCCACTTGCAGCCGGTCGTTCAACCGGATGGGCGCATCATTGTGGTCGGAGGTTTCACGAATTGGAATGGACACGCAGTGACCGGAATCGTCCGCCTGCAGCCCGATGGAACATGGGATCCGACGTTCGAGGTCACGCTCAAGCCCGAACGGGGCCGTGCTGATCGGCGCTCCCCCCATTCGACTGGCCGACGACGGCAAGGTTCTGACGATCTTTCAACGCATTGATCCTGCGGAAGTCGATGGGCCTGCCCTGTTCTCAGAGCATCGATCGGTACGCTTTCCTGATGGGAGCGTCCTGTTCCCGATCGAAAGAGACCGGACGGCACCCTCCGAGTTTATTCGTTGGCGTCCGGATGGTCAGCGCGATTTCAGCTTCCGCTTCGTCCCTCCTCGCTACGGCCCGGGCGATCGCTACGGGCCGCAGGTGCGCGCCGCCGCCCTGCTGGCGGATGGTTCGGTCCTGTTCGCCACCGGCAAGCCAGCCACCGTGCCCGCGTCATCCTGGCCCGACCTTCCGCGCCTTCGCCGACTGCTGCCGGATCCCGATCTGAGGTTGACCGACGTTCGGGTGACAGCGGGTGAACTCCGGGCCACGCTCGCGACCCAGCCGGATATTGACTATGAAGTCCGGAGTCGGGCGTCCCTCCAAGGACCTCCTTCCGCGTCCATCTATCAGAGCACGGGTGACGGTTACCTGGACGAGGTCGCCACCCCGGCCGCGGGTACTGAAGCCTTCTTGGAGCTGCACCGCGACGACACGCTTGGCGATCAATGACGCCGGGGCAATCGCATAGCGCTGGCTCGCACTGAACCCGACGGCACCGTGACACCGATGACGTTGCCCGGACACTGCACCATCAAAAGTTCCACGTTGCGCGCAGCACTGACCCAGAGCCGTGTCAGTCGCGATGACTTTGTCCGTGCTTACAACCAGGCCTGAGAGCCTGTTGACAACAACCAAGACGGCGACCGGGTGGACTGGTTGGCCCTGGGAGCTTCTTTGGAGCGTGGAGCTTCCCCTGGGGTGGTCTTGCGGGCGAGCCGCCCGCGCTCCTGCCGATTCAAGAGGCGCCCGATTCTGGGCAAAGAACGAGGATTGACCAGAATTACGGAATCAATGTCTAATAGGCCTGGATGCCTGATGAGGGTACAATTAGGACGTGTCTTAAGCTGGTGCTCGCCGTGGGGATGGGAATGGCGGCAGCGGGTCAGTTATTCGCGATGGACCTGTTGGAACGGTATCCAACGAGTTTGCCGGCCGGAGATGCGGCTCCGGAACGGGCGCGCACCTGGAGTTTTTCGAAGGATGATATCTACCGGCTATCGGAGTTCAGGCGGAGCTTTGCCGACGGGCTCCAGGTGGAGATGGGAATGGCTGATCTGGGGATAGGGCACTCGGCGGATGGCGCGGTCTGGGCGGTGATCCTTCCGCAAGCGGAAGGATTCATCACGAGCGAGAAAGGGAGAGAGCCGGTAACGCACATCTGGGTGAGGTTTCATCCGGCGGAAGTGACGCGATTGTTTCCGCCCGACAGTGTGATCGCCCAGGGCGCCAAAGAGGGGGAGGCGGAGATGCGCGCGATCGCTAACTTCAAAATATCGTCCAGTTGGCAGGCTCAGGGAAGGGCGATGATCCCGGAACGCAACGAGCTAACGATCGACGCTGACACCGCGGAAGGGGCACGACGGTTCTTCGTGGTGGATTCGGCAGCGGAAACGGCGCAGTACGTGGAGGCGTTTGAACGTCGGGCGATGCCCCGGCCGCCACCCATCAGCCGCGACCTGGCCGAGCAAGCGTTTGATCAGCTCTGGACGGAGTTTGACCGGCGCTACGCGATATTCGTGCTCCGACCGGAAGTGAATTGGGCGAAGCTGCGCGAGCAGTTCCGTCCGCGGGCCGTGGAGAGCAAGTCGGTTCACGCGTTGGCGGGTGTGCTCGCCAAAATGCTGCGGCCGTTGCGGGATCTGCATATTGGGATCCAGGCCGCGGGCGCCGAGGTTCCGGTGTATGAACGTTCCCGGCGCGCCAACGCGAACCCGCGTGCGGCAGGAGCGATGGTGGGCGAGTTGAAAGCCGTGGGGCGCTCCGCCGCGTGGGGTATTACGCGCGACGGGATTGGGTATCTCGCGATTTATCAATGGAGTGACCCGGCGCTGCCAGACGCGATGGACGAGGTTCTGGAGAAACTGCGGGAGACTCGGGCCCTGGTGCTGGACGTGCGACTGAATGGCGGCGGGAGTGAACCGGTGGCGCGGCAGTTGGCCGGCCGGTTCCTGGAGAACGAGTTTACTTACGCGTTCAGCCAGTTTCGAAACGGCCCCGAACATGGGGATCTGACGCCGAAGCGCCCGCGCGTGGTCTCGCCGCGCGGACCCTGGCGCTATGGGCGACCCGTCCTGGTGCTGATAGGCGAACGCTGCCTGAGCAGCAACGAGTCGTTCATCGCGATGATGACCGGCAGCACCAACGTAACAACGATGGGCGAACGTACAGGCGGTTCGAGCGGAAATCCGGAGAGGCTGAACCTGCCGCTCCAGATCACGGTGAGTCTTCCGCAATGGATCGACTATTTGCCGGATGGCAGCGCGTTGGACGAACGCGGAATCCAGCCGCAGATCCCGTTCACGGCGGATGCCGACGGGTTCTCGGGTGATCGCGATGACCTGTTAAGGGCCGCGCTCGATCGGCTCCGGACGGACCCGCCATGAGCGGAAAGCGTCAGAAGACTAAGTGGACGCTCCTGGTCTTCGCCGGGCTGCTGGTGTTGACGGGCTGGGTCGCGCTGCTCAGCCGGCCGCAGCAGATCGTTTTTTCCAACGGCTCCTGGATCACGATTCGTCGCGTTAGTTACGGACGGGATTGTGTCTATTATCATGAACCTTTGGTCCGGCTCATGGCGATGAACCGGTTCACGGAGGAGAGCTGGCGATGGTTGAACACACGGGTTCCGGCCATCAGGAAGCGTTTCACCGGTGTGCGTTCCATGGTGCAGAGTCGGACACCAACCCTGGTGGTATTTGGCGATGCGAACATCAATGCCGATCGGGTCGGTTTCTGGGAATTCGTAAGCGTCGATAGCGATGGCCGCGAAAGCGAACCGATGGAAACCGAGCTGCTGGATCATTACGAGCGGTACGCCGGTGACAAACCAAAGATCGGGCCGGCCATTTTGGCGATGCGCAAAAACGTGATGAACGAACCGCGGTCAGTTCGGGTTTA
>CAYYSX010000436.1:0-3914 GCA_964474315.1 uncultured Verrucomicrobiota bacterium
CCCGGCGGTTCAACTCTTCAGCAGTTCTTTGATCACCCGGCCCTCGCTGAGAGCAAGGGGGCGACCCACGGGTGTGACCAGTTCCTTTCTGGGTCGGATGCCCAGGGCTTGTTGGATGGTGGCGTGAAGATCCTCCACGCGGACCGGATGGTCGGGTTCCTTCTTTTCTCCGTCGGGATCGGTCGCCCCGAGAACATGGCCGGTCCGGAGACCGCCTCCCGCCAACGCGACGGTGAAGCCGTAGGGCCAATGGTCACGGCCACCGAGCGGGTTGAGTTTCGGCGTGCGGCCAAACTCGCCGCCGCAGAGTACGACGGTGGAGTCGAACCGACCCCGGTCTTTCAAGTCGCGGATCAAGGCGGCCAAGGCCGGATCCAGCACCTTCACCTTGCCGGCTTGCAGCTCGTGGTTGTTCACATGGGTATCCCATCCGCCCAAGGTAACCTCCACGCAACGCACCCCGGCTTCGATCAAGCGTAACGCCGCCAGACAACCGCGACCAAACGGGGTGTCGCCGTAGGCGGCCCGTTGCGCGACCGAAGCCTGGCCGACATCGAATGCGGTGAGCTGGTCCGAGCCCATCATCTGGAGTGCGCGCGACACCGTAGCCCGGTGCAGCGTCGTGGACGCGTCGAGGTTCGTCAGACGCCCGCGCGCGAACGACTGCTCCACCACCGACAGGTCGTCCATCCGTTGATCGAAACGCTCGCGCGTCACCAGCGGCGTGACGTCCTGGATCGGCCGCTTGGGATCATGGACCTGGAAGGCATCGAATTGGGCACCGAGATAACCGCCCCGGGCCGGCCATTGGTCGGGTAGGATGGAGATATGCCGGGGAATATCCTTATTCTCATCGTCCAGCTCGTGGCAGATCACCGCGCCGATGGACGGATGCACCACGGTCGGGCTGGGCCGATAGCCGGTCTTCATATTATAGACCGCGCGTTCGTGGTCCGCCTCTTTGCTAACGACCGAGCGCACGAGCGAGACGCTGTCCATCACTTCGGCCAGTTGATCCAAACCCGCGGCGAGCCGCACTCCGGGCAACGCGGTCCGGATGGCCTGGGTGCCGAAGGAAATCTTGCGGTCGGGATGCGGGTCGAAGGTTTCCAGTTGGCTGGGACCGCCGGCCAACCACAGAACGATCACCGAGCGGGCGGGCGTCCCCCCGTTCTCTTCGGCGCGGGCGAGCCACTGCGCGACCGGGGTAAGCCAGGCGGAAAGGCCGGCGGCACCGAGCGTCTTCAACAAGGTGCGCCGCGAAACATGATCGGCCGTGCCGCACTCGTAGGCCGGGACGCCTTGCGGTTCCCATGGCTTAGTCATTTCTTGCCTTCATTCTAATGATTCCAGGAAAATTCGGTCGAGTTGATCAGCGTCCAGAAGAGATCCTCCATCTTCCGGGTACGCCCCGGGGCCGAGCCCTCGTGGAACCGGTTCAGGAAGTGGTCTTGCTCGGCCGGGGTCGGCCGGCGGGTCAGCACCGCAAGGTAGGCCGTTTCCAGGGCGGTGGCGTCGTCCGGCGCCACGACGCCGATGCGGGTCGCCGAGTTCATCACCAGATCCTCCTTGGTGCGTTCCTGCACGAGCTGGCCGTTCATCAGGATCAGCCGCTGAGGAATCGTTCCTCCGACCACGCCGAATTCGTCCTCGCCCGCGTCGCCGTAGCGTTGGATGAAGTCCTTCTGCTGGAAGAACCGCACCAACCGCACCAGCACGTGGGAATCGGCGTCGATCGTTCTTAGATTAGCCGACTGCAACACGCTGCCGGCCACTTGTTCCGGGCGCAGACGGGTCAAGGGGAAGGCCGCGAAGGCCTCCACTTGTTCCTCCGTGACGGGGTAGTCCTCGTCGTCCGAACGGCTGTCGAGCCGGAAGACGGAGCTGGCCGCGATGACCCGGATCAGACGTTGCAGGTCGAACCGATGCGCGATCAGGTCGTCGGCCAATTCCTCCAGGCCCGGCGGAAAGGGACCGTCGAGCGGGAGATGGTCCACGGGCTGGTGCAACGGCCGGTTGAAGAGCAGCGCCCAGGTGCGGTTCACGATCGCCCGCGCAAAGGGACGGTTGTCCGGATGCGTCGCCCACGCCGCTAGCCGTCCGCGTAACGCCCCCTCGACCGGCAGCAGGTCGTTGTGGAACGGCACCTGGGCTGGCACCGCCGTGCTGTCGCGTCCCCCGAGGTAACGATGCTCGTAAGTCCGGGTCTCATTGTCCCTGACTCCGGTCAGCGACATCTCCGCCGGTGCGAAGAACGCGGCCAGTTGATGGAAGTCCGTTTGCTTCCAGGGGCCACCCAGGAAGTCATCGTGGCACTGCACGCAGTCGAGCCGCACGCCGAGAAACGCCTTGGACACGCGGCCGGCCAGCTTGGTCGGATCCAGCACCTTCTCGTCGGCATTCGGATCGACGGTGACGGTCAGGAAGTTGACTTCGGGCCGCGAGGTCCAAATGCCTTCGGCCGTGAGCAGGTCGCGGACGATGGCGTCATAGGGTCGGTTGGCCATGAATTGGTCGCTCAGCCAACTGGTAAACCGGTAGCGGCGAAAGAAGATGAACGGTCCGTCCTCCACGCCGACCAGCATCCGGGCGAACCGTTCGGCCAGGTAATCGCCGTAACGCCGGTCCTCGAACAGGTGCGACAGCCACCATGGGACGCGTTCCGCCTGGGGCTGGGCCTCCAGCGCCCGCAACTCCTCCAACGACGGGATGGTGCCGGTCAAGGCCAGCGAAAGGCGTCGGGCCACGGTCAGATCGTCCGCGACCGGCGCCGTCTCCAGGTGCGCCGATTTCCACTGGTTCGCGAACGATTGCTCCACCCGTTCGACGGTTTGGCAGAAATCGTCGGCACCGAACTGGGTCGTATCGAAGGACTTCGGCCCTGAGAAGGCGGGACGCAACAGCAGGCCCCGCACCGCCAGGCCGGTGATGGCCAGACAGAATACGAGGAAGATCACGTTGCGGATCCAGAGCTTCATTGAGTTGGTCTTTGTATCGGCGTTTGGTTTCCGGCGTCAGAAAACTGAAACTGACCATAACCGA
Organism: uncultured Verrucomicrobiota bacterium; assembly: GCA_964474315.1. Taxonomy (GTDB): domain Bacteria; phylum Verrucomicrobiota; class Verrucomicrobiia; order Limisphaerales; family UBA9464; genus UBA9464. The sequence goes on from CAYYSX010000436.1 coordinate 3,043, forward strand.
TTCCGTGTATAGATAGGCACGGCGAGACCTATTTGTTTCAAGAAAAATGACTGCGGAATCCCAACCATGAACCCGACCGAAGCATCACCCTTGCCGACCACGCGGCCCGATCGGTCTGGCGGGCCCGCGCTGGCGGAGCGGATTCGCCGGATCGGCGGCGCGCTGGCCTCCGCGCTGGACTGGGTGTTCGGACTGATCTCGCTGGTGGCCGGGCTGGCGGTTTTGTCGGTCGTGCCGGTGCTGAACTTGTTGAGCCTGGGTTACCTGGTCCATGCCAGCGGACGGGTGGCGGCCACCGGCAAACTGCGCAGCGGCCTCGTTGGTATTCGCAAGGCCTCGTTGGTGGGCGGCTTGGTGGTGGGGGCTTGGGTGGTGTTTGTCCCGGTGCGCTTCGTGTCCGGCCTGTGGAAGGACGCGGAGCTCGTCGCTCCGGGTAGTCCCGCCACGTACGCCTGGCGCGCCGGTTTGCTGATTCTGACGCTGCTCGCCGTCCTGCATGTGGTGTGGGCCTGCCTGCGGGGCGGGCGTCCCTGGCATTTTCTTTGGCCCGCGCCCCGCCGTTTTTTTCAATGGCTCCGGGAAGCGGACAAGCTGGCGTCGGTGCGCGACGCCATCGTGCGGTATCTCGTCAGTTTACGACTGCCCTACTATTTCTGGCTGGGTGCCCGAGCGTTTTTGGGAGCCTTCCTTTGGCTGTTGATCCCGGTGGGCTTGCTGGCCCTGGCGGCACAGGTGGCGCCGGACCAAGGCGGCGGCCTGTGGTCGCTGATCGGCGGGGTCCTGTTGATGCTGGTCGTCCTGCATCTGCCGTTTCTGCAAACGCACTTCGCCCTGGAGAACCGCTTCAGCGCGTTGTTTGCCATCCGGGCCGT
>CAYYSX010000437.1:0-3854 GCA_964474315.1 uncultured Verrucomicrobiota bacterium
GCCGGATCGAAGGCGACATCGAGGTCACCCTCTGCCGCGAACGCATGGGTCAGAGTCGCCGCTAGCAAAGCCGCCACGACGAGACCGAGGGAAATGAAATCAGTGCAGGGGAGTGGTTTCATACGCAGCCAGAGATTGATTACATTTGGAATCGTCACCCCGAGCTAAATCGTTTTCAATTGTAAACTTCGAGTTTATGCCGTCCGTGGCAGCGGATCGCCGCGATTCCTTTGCAGCCACGATTCGGCGAGCTGGGGGGACCGGCGAGCTGGGGGGGCAGGACAACCATCTGGCAATGGGGCGGCGATAACTTTCCTGTCCCCCGTCAAGTACCGCGCCATCGCCATCGAAGTCGCCTCAGACCGGTGAGGTGGACCCCGAAATTCGGACCAGTTGGTAAGTTATGGCTTTTGGGGTCTGATCGACCACAAAATGATCGGACCCATGAAAGCCAAAACAAAGCGCAAAAAACACAACGCCGCCGTCAGCATCGTGGCGGTGAAACCGTAGCGGCAGGCATCCTGGCACCAGGGCGGGGACATGGGTGACGGAGGAGAGCGGACACACCGAGTTGAAGGTGAAACAACCGACGCCAGCGCCGCGTATCAAGGGTTCGCCAAGCCATCAAGCAAACCAGCTTGTCCTGCACGAGTGGCGTGCTGTTGCAAGAGCGCTTTGGTTTCAGGAGAACTATCGTAGGCTAGCAATCGTCCGGCGAGCGTCCGCGCATGATCGAGATCGCCAGCGCCAGCGAGCACTTCGACGCTCTTGACCGTGGAGTTGATCAGACTGTCTCTTTGGCTTTTTCGAATCTTCTCGGCGTTGGGATTGTCTGCTGGTAACAGTCGCGCCTTCGCCATAATTTCAAACGTCGCGCTGATTTGCGCGTAGGGCCTCCCTGAAAGCGCATCATCGTAACGTTGCGCCTCGACCAATTGATCGTAGGTTCCGGATGCTAGCGTCTTACGGCGCGGATCTTCAGGCGGCAACTGGTCGAAAACTGCCAAAGTGTTCTGGTCTTCCTTGAGGGTGCGGTTGAGTGCAGCGAAGTCCATTGCTGCGTCCGAGTCGTTGCTGCTGTTGAGCAACCGTTGCAACGCCTTGTCACGCCGTTCCCGCAAAGCCACCAATGCCGCGGGATATTTCTCGCCAAGCTCCGCGATTGAACTCAGAAGAAAGCTTCTCCGCACGCCACCGTAGCCCGCTATGCGTGGCATTCCTTCGTCAAAACACCACAAGAATTCGCTTAACGCGGCTGCCGAGTTTCCACTGCGGGCCAACTCCTGTGCGTTCTTGTAGCGCGATTCCACCAAGTCGTGCGTAATCGGTGTGCTCGCTTCGGCGCCTTCCCGGCGCAACCGACCAACCTCTCCGCGCAGCTTCAGCAACTCCAAATTGTTGTCTGAAGCTCTTTGTGGTTTCTCGTTTAGGGTAGCGACTCTATTTGCGGCGTCCTCTCGCTCGCGCTGCAACTGTTCGATTTGTTCAGCCAGCGGCGCTTGCTGTTGCTGAAGCGCTTGGTTTTGTTGGCGCAGTTGCGAGGCTTGGCGAGCTTCGTAGATTCCCGCCCCGGCCAGTACGGCGATGGTGGCGGCGACGAGGCATTTTTGAATTGCAGTCATGGCGATGGCTTTGGTGGCTGTGACAGTTGCAGTGGTGGCGAGGGTTGTTCCGGTAAGCGCGGCGGCGGTGGAAATGGTAAGGGCCAAACCAACCGGCGCGGCTTGCACGGCGTTGGCGGAGATGCCTGCAGCGAGTCCGCTCGCGCCGACGGTGACGCCGCGTTTGGCGAAGAATTCACGCAAGCGTTCGACGGCGCGGCTTACACGTTTTTGCGCGGCGTCATCGCTGATGCCGAGCGTTGCACCGACGGTGCGGAGGTCGTGGTTCTTGAAATAGCGGAGCAACACGGCGTCGCGGTCGGTGTCGTCCAGGTCGGACATGGCGTCGTCGAGGATGGGGCGGAGTTGTTCCCAGTCGGGCGGAGTTTCGGGCGCGGGATGAAGTTGTGCCATGGCCTGCCTTTCGCGTTGGGTGCGGCGCGTTTCGTTACGATAGAGGTCGCGCGCGGCGAACCGCGTGCCGCGATATAACCAGCCGGCGAACGACGCGTCGGGACTCAGATTCGCGCTGATGGTACGGGCTTTGCGGGCGAGATCGGTGAAGACGCTTTGGGTCACGTCGCGCGCGAGGTCGGGGGAATAGACTTGGCGCAACGCGGCGGAATAGACGAGGTCGGTGTGGCGCGCGACGATTTCGGCAAAGGCGGCTTCCGTGCCGCGTTCGGCGTAGGCGCGGAGCAGTCGGGCATCGGACTGGTCGTGCATGTCACCCATTAAACAGCCGCCGCCGGAAAAATCCGACAAACAATTTTCGGCGGAACGCGGCCAGTCCCGTCCGCAGCGTGTGACAACAAAAGAGCGTTTGGATTGGTTGCGACTTTGTGTCTGGCGGCGGGCTGCGGGCGGGGACCACCCGCGTTCCGTCCGTGGTTGAATCAGTCCGGTTTTGGGATCGGCGTCGTTCTAATCTGCGCGCGTCATGTATCGCGTCAAAGCCGGTTGCCAGCTTAGCTACGCCCCGGCGGTGTTCATCGTGCAACCGCCGCCGCCTACGCGGCCTATGCTGGCGAGCGATGAATTACTGATAGGAATTTTATTTTTACGCTTCGCCGAGAGATGAAAGTGCGGATAGGGAATCAGCGAAGCGTACTCTTGGATCGCGATGTTGAGCGGAAGATTCCAGCCGGTGTGGACAATGTCGTGTGTAAACAACGCGTCGAGATTGTTCAGGTTTTGCATGATCCAGTGAGACGCTTGACGCGCTGCGATGCACGGGGACAGGACATCTATCAACTCTCATCCGGAAGGAGCACCGTCGTCACGCTCCGCTCCGCCTCGGTGATGATCCAGAACCTCAACTCAGAACCGCTCCCAGTGTGGCTGGTTGTCGCGGGTCCGGCAGCTCAGAGCGCTGGCGCGTCGCCCTCCATCGCCCGCAACGCCTCAAGGGCCTTCGATCTAAAGTAATCCTCCGTGGCAGCCGCATCCGCAAAGGCCTTGACCTGAGCCATCGCGGCGACGGCGTTTGTCCCCATCTCCTTAAAGCATTCGAGAATCATCCACTTCATGTGGTGGTCGTAGGCATCAAACTCCGCCTTCAGGACAGGGAACGAATCGGCAAGGTTCCGCTCGATCTTCCAAAGCGCCCGGGCCGCAGCGACTCGGCCAAAGGCATCGGGGCATTTCGGACCGAACTCTTTGATGACCGGCAGAGCCTCGCGGGCGTCAGGCCCCAGGTCTCCCAGTGCAAGCAACGCGTGCGCCCGGACAAAGACGACGGCGCCCTTTTCACGGAACGACTGTGGATCGGTCCGCTGGAGCGCCGCAATCAGCGATGGCACGGCAAAGCTGCCGGCAGATTTGATCCTCTTGATCGCGGAGATCGCGGCTAGTTGGACGCCATCGTCCGAATCCCCGATTCCGCGGAGCAATACGGAACGCACTTGTGCATCCGGGTCCTCAACCGCTCCAAGCGTTCTCATCGCCGCCTCTCGCACGTCAGCACGAGGGCTGGAGGCTCCCTGCAACACGGTTGGAAGCGATTCGGGAAGCAACTTTCCGAGGGTGTTACTCAAGCGGGTCCGGTACTGTAGCCAAAATAGGAAGTCCCAGGTCATCGCTCTCGGGAGTTTGTCTCCCACGGGCCCCAACTGGTCACGCAGGCGATTCCATCGCTCCCGCCATGGGTCATTACTGCGTCTCACCGACTGAAGGAGACGCCGCTGCGCCACGGGGCCCATGGCGCGGAAGGCTTCGACGATCCTCGCGTCCGGGACACTGCTGGCCCATCCC
>CAYYSX010000438.1:0-3803 GCA_964474315.1 uncultured Verrucomicrobiota bacterium
ATGGATTTCAGGGTGATGTGCGGAACGCGCTCATAGACGAAGCCGTGGCGGAGGTTGCCGTGGACGGGTTGGATGGAGGGGGCGCGCCGGGTGATTTCGGCTTCCTTCTGCTGGCCTTCGCGGGAATTGGCCAGGAGGTAAAAGGGATAGCGCGCACCCATGATGCGGGCGCGGGCCAGGGCCAGCGCAACGCGCGAGGTGTCGATCGTGATCCAGCGGCGGCCCCATTGCTCGGCGACCGTGGCCGTGGTGCCGGAACCGCACGTCGGGTCGAGCACGAGATCGCCGGGGTCGGTGGCCATGAGGAGGCAGCGCTCGACAGTTTTCGAGCCTGTCTGAACTACGTAAATCTTGTCGTCAGTAAAGTTGCCCGTTCCGGTATCGGTCCAAATATTCGCGTAGGGCAAAGCAGCGAAGTCCGCATGAAAGCGCCGGTAACGAAAGCTGTTCTCCGCAACGTGTATGCGCTCAGCGTGAAGAAGCCGATTCATCCCCACCGGATAGTTTGGCTTCCAATGAGAACTCTTGGTGAACGGGTCCAGTGAGACGCCGCGATACCCAAAAGGCTGGGGTTCGGACGCTCGGCCTTGAGACAGCAAATTGTCTGGATTGTAAGGTTTCGCTCCGTCGGGAATGTTCGAGCGCCCATCTTTTTCTGATGAATTCACGCCTCGGCAAGTGAAGTCGGGATTGAGCAACCAAGTCGCGTTCCCCTTGCCAAGTTCGTATGGCTTTTCCCGATAAAGCGGACGCGCCTTTAACTGATCGCGCTGTTTTGCATACCAGAGCACGAAGTCGGAGACGTTGGAGATTGCGTCGCTTGAGAAGCCATAAGTTTTCTGAACGACGATTTCGCTGATCAGATTGCCTTCCCCAAACACCTCATCCAACACCGCCCGGACGCGGTGGACATTTTCATCCCCGATCTGCACAAAGATCGAACCGGACTCCGTCAAGAGATCGCGGGCGACGGTGAGGCGGTCGCGCAGGTAGGTGAGGTAGCTGTGGATGCCGTCGCGCCAGGTATCGCGGAAGGCTTTCACCTGCTCCGGCTCGCGGGTGATGTGGTCGGCCTTGCCGTCCTTCACGTCGCGGCTGGTGGTGGACCACTGGAAGTTGCTGTTGAATTTGATGCCGTAGGGCGGATCGAAGCCGGTGTAAGAAGCTTTCTGTAGTTTGCTCTCTGGCTGCTCCTTCCCATCCCCTGCGGGGGAGGTGGAGCGATGGCGAGCGTAGCGAGCCGAGCGCAACCGACCCCGCAGGGGATGGAAACCGCAAATTGATCGTCGTAGGTGGACCAAGGGATGCCTGTGTTGGGGTGTTCGACAAAAAACATCCGACCCAAGCTTACCCATGGCCCACCTAGAAAACTCTGACCTCCTGAACACCGTCGTGCAACTGCTCACCGAACAAGGTTCCGAGGGCTTCGCCGAGGGCATCCGCCTCCTCGTCAACGAAGCCATGGTTCGCGAACGCTCCGCCGCCTTGCGAGCCGAACCCTACCAGCGTTCCGAGGCCCGCCTCGGCCACGCCAACGGCTACAAGGACAAGACCCTCTCCACCCGCGTGGGACGCATCACCTTTGAGGTCCCTCAGGTCCGCGGTGGCTTGGAGTTCTATCCCTCCGCCCTCGACAAGGGCATCCGCAGCGAACAGGCCCTCAAAGTCGCCCTGGCCGAGATGTACGTGCAGGGCGTTTCCACTCGCAACGTCTCCGCCCTCGTCGAACAACTTTGCGGCACCTCCGTCAGTTCCGCCCAAGTCAGTGCCTGCGCCGCCAAACTCGACGTCGAACTCTCGCTGTGGCGGGCCCGCCCCCTGGGGCCGACTCCCTATGTCTTCATCGATGCCCGCTACGAAAAGGTTCGCCACGGCGGCCATTTCATCGATTGCGCCGTCCTCATCGCCTTGGGGATCGGCACCGAGGGCAAGCGCTCCATTCTCGGCGTCAGCGTCGCCCTGAGCGAGGCCGAGGTTCACTGGCGCCAGTTCCTCACCAGCCTTCAAACCCGCGGTCTCACCGGCGTCGAACTCCTCGTCAGTGATGACCATGCCGGCCTCAGGATGGCCCGTGCTGCGGTCTTTCCCTCCATTCCCTGGCAACGGTTGCCAGTTCCACCTCCAGCAGAACGCTCAGGCCTGCGTGCCTCGCCTAGACCAGCGCGCTGCGGTGGCCGAAGCCGTGCGCAGCATCTTCCTCAGCTCCGATCTGCCGGCCGCCCAGCGCCGCCTCAAGGAGGTCGTCGCCCTGTACGCTGCCTCCGCCCCAAAGCTCGCCTCTTGGATCGAGGAGAATATTCCTCAGGGACTCACCGTACATGCCTTCCCCCTCGCTCATCAAAAGCGTCTGCGCACCACCAACCCACTCGAACGGGTGAACCAGGAACTCAAGCGCCGCACCCGGGTCGCACGCGTCTTCCCCAACGAGTCCTCCCTCCTGCGTCTGGTCTCCGCTCTCCTGACCGAAATCTCCCAAGATTGGGAGACCGGCAAAGTTTACCTCAGCATGGCCTCCTCCAACCCACCCACGACCTGATGCCCGCTGAAACTACAGAAAGAAAATTGCGCGGCCCCTCGCTGGGCCGGCCAAGAGGGAGTTGGATCGAACACTGCATAAATACTGGCTAATCGGAAGGTATCATTCGGTTTCTCCAGGAATTCGGAATCGGGTTGGACCGATCTGGTATCTGGCAAATTACCCATGGTGGGAGCAACCTTTCCCGCGTTGTCCTACACGATTCCATTTCGGCTGGATACCCCAGGCTCGAGATTGATGCACTTGAAGGATCAGGAACGTTGCTCTCGCTCGGCAAGAGTGTCGATCTCGAAGGATGCCCAACCAGTTTCCCGGAGCGGGGATGCATATCTGCGGATGGTCCGAGCAAAAAGGTGATTCCTACCAGCGTTCAGTTGAGGTGGAGAACGGAGGGACAGGACGTTGGTACCGCGCCCGAAAGTAACAGGTCCGGCGCGGTGAATGGCCTCCACGGGATTCCGTCTAGCGCTGGGTGTTGAGACGGAAAGGCGACCACGGGCGCGTGGCGGTGTTGGCCGCGGGGATCGCCCTGATGCTTTCGGCCACCGCGGCCACCGCCAAAAATTCCTCTGGTCTCTGGGGGGTGACCTCGCCGGACGGCCGGAACCGGCTCGAAGTCTCGTTGAGTCCGCAAGGGGAACCCTCGTTCCGGGTGAAGCATCGCGGATGCTGGGCGGTGGAACCGTCGCCGCTGGGACTGACCCGCGATGACCAGGACTTCTCACGCGGACTGCGATGGGTCGAAACCAGTCCCGTCACCCGGCGACGCGAATCCTACGAGTTGCTTTCCGGGAACCGCTCCCGGGTGGATTCCGTCCTCGCGCAGCGCAGCCTCGTCTTCAGCAATGCCGCCGGCGGCCGCATCACCCTGGATCTGGTGGCGTCCGCCGACGGGGTCGCCTTTCGCTACCGCTTTCCCGAAACCAATGCCGTGGTCCGGGTCATGCAGTCCGAGCGCACCGGATTTGCCTTCCGGTCCGATGCCCGGGGTTGGATGCAGCCGTATCATGCCGCCGGGCGATACACCCCCGCCTACGAAGATTACTACCACGCCGCCGTCCCCACCGATCTCCCGTCCTCGGTCCGGGCCACGGCCGCCTTCATCCTCCGGCTCCACGATCGCCTGGCCCAACTGGCCGCCCCCGCGACTGATGCCATCGCCTTCAGCCTGGATGAACGGCGTCTGCCCCAACGCATCCACCGCGCCAAATGATGAGTGTCGAAGTCCACATCGACTGGGCGGGCGAAATCCACCTCGTCGGCCTCC
>CAYYSX010000439.1:0-3774 GCA_964474315.1 uncultured Verrucomicrobiota bacterium
CTTTGGAGCTTGGGCGTGCGCGCCCCGTTTTAAAGATCCATCTCAAGATGCGCCCAAAATGTCGCTACCGACACATTCTTGGCCGCCGCCCCTTCCGTCCCACCAGCTTTCCCGGTCTCCGCGTTACTTCGCTCTTCGCTCCCAGATCGAGACAGACCGCTTCCTTCGTGCTGCGGGCATAGACGCGCCCGTTGCTCACCACCGGCGAACCCCAGCACTTGCCGTCGAGAACATCGGCCCGAGCCAGTTCCTGGTATCCGGCGGGTGTGGCGTCAATCAGCACCAATTGACCGGCGTCACCCAAGGCCAGGACTTGATCGCCCACCAAAATCACCTGGCCCGGACCAAATCCCGGCTTCTCCCACTTCACTTTTCCGGTGGCGACTTCCACACATTTGACCGGACCTTCGCCATACTCCTTGAACTGAAACATCCCGTACAGATGGCCGTCATGCAGCACGGGAGTGGACCAATGATTGGCGAGCGGCTTGTCCCCTTGGAACCGATAGATTTCCTTGGCCGACCAAGCTTCCCCGTCCCGGCTGACCTGGCAGGCCCCGGCGCCCACACCATATCCCGCCGAACAATAGACAATATCCCCGGCGACCACTGGCGAAGCGGCCGTCGATATGCGGAAAGGAAAGGCATAGCGCCAGAGTTCCCTGCCCGTCTTCGGCTCGAGGGCGAGGAGGCCGGATTTGACGAAAAAGATGACCTGCCGCTGCCCGTGAATCGTGGCCGGAGTCGGCGTTGCGTGGGTCATGGTTTCGTCAAACGCCTTCCATGCGACCTCACCGGTCTTCGCCTCAAAGGCCAGCAGTGACTGACCCGCTCCGCCTCCGGCGACCAACACCAGTCCGTCCTCCACCAGCGGCGAGGCGGCATTCTCCCAGGCGATGTTCTCGCCGCCGAAGTCCTTCATCAGGTCCTTCCGCCAAACCAAGTCGCCCGACCCCGCATCGAAGCAACTAAGCACCAGCTTCGCCGAAGTCACATACACGCGTCCGTCGGAAAGGGTCGGAGTGGAACGCGGGCCGTCGCCACCACGGTTATCCTTGGTACCGTCGTCACCGCCGTTCCGGTATTTCACCGGTCCCAGCGTCGTCATCCACAATTCGGCGCCGGTGTCGGCGTTGCGAGCGATCACCACTTCCTGTTTCGCACCCTCTACCTCGCGCAATTCCAAGGTGAAGGCCCGACCGTCGGCGACGGAGAAAGAGCTGAACCCATTCTCGCTGGGAACCCGCCAGACCACCTTGGGACCGCTGGTCGGCCAGGAGGTGGAAACCGTTTCCCGGGTGGTTCCGTCCCCTTGGGGACCGCGGACAAAGGTCCAGTTATTGGCGAGAAGCAGTGAACCGGACGCGAGTCCGGCAAGCAACGAGAAGCGGGCGAGGATGGTCATGACGGCCCCTAAGGTTCGGCCTGCGGTGCGGCGGTCAACCCCTTTCCTACCGCGAATCACTCTCCGTCGCCCTCCGTCGCCCTCCAGCGGTTCAACCGGTGAGGGCGGCGCGGGTCCGGACGACCGGCTCGTGGTCGGGCTCGCAGCCAATCGCGTCGGTTGGACAGGACTCCAGCGCGTGAGCCTGATGCCCCACCGCGTGTTGGCCCTGTATGGCACACGGCGGCGCCTCGGACGGTTGGCCATTCAACCCCGGTTCAGCCGGGACTTGGCGGTCGTGGTGCGCAAGAACCGGGTTCAACCCGAGCCGCTGGCGGCGTTCGTTCAGAACATTCTCTTCTGAAAACCCGTCAAATTTCGATCTGCATTCCCAGCTCCACCACCCGGTTGGCAGGCAATTGGAAGAAGGCCGTTGCACTCTGCGAATTCCGGGCCATGACCGCGAACAGACGCTCGCGCCACCAAGCCATGCCACTCCGGCGGGAAGGAATGATCGTCTCGCGGCTAACGAAGTAGGACGTCTCCGCCTCCCGGAGCTTGAGCCCGAAATCCGCACAGCGCCGGAGCAGCTCGGGCACATTGGGTTCTTCCATGAACCCGAACGTGGCTTTTACCCGCCAGAAACCGTCCTCCAGTTCGTCCACCGAAATGCGCGTGCCATCGTCCACTCGGGGATGGTCCACGACCAAAATCGTCAGGAACACCACCCGCTCATGGAGCACCTTGTTGTGCTTTAGGTTGTGGAGCAGGGCGATGGGTACGCCGTCGGGATTGCCGGCCAAATAAACGGCGGTGCCCTTCACCCGGGGCAGCTCCCGCCGACCGATGCTTTCCAGGAACTGGGGCGTGGGCAGAGCGCTGGCACGGATCCGTTGCCAAAGCTGGCGGCGACCCCGGCGCCAGGTGGTCATGAGGGTGAACAGGGCCGCTCCCACGACCAGGGGAAACCAGCCGCCGTGAAGCGTCTTGAGAGCGTTGGCGCCAAAGAAAGCCAGCTCGATCAAGAAGGCCACCCCACTGACCGCCGTCGCCTGCCAAAAGCTCCATCCCCAGATGCGCCGGGCCGCGAAATGGAATAGCGCCGTCGTAATCAGCATGGTGAGCGTCACCGCCATGCCGTAAGCGGCGGCCAGGTTCGCCGACGACTGGAATCCCAGCACCAACGCCACACAGGCCAGCATCAGGGCCCAGTTGACTTGGGGAATGAAGATCTGTCCGCGTTCCCGCTCGTTGGTATGCTCGATGGCCAGACGGGGCAGGTAGCCGAGTTGGACCGCTTGCATGGTCAGCGAAAACGCTCCGCTGATCAGCGCTTGGGACGCCGTCACCGCGGCAGCCGTGGCCAGTCCCACCAACGGCAGCACCATCCACCGAGGGGCGAGACGGAAGAAGGGGTTGCTGACCGCGGTGGGAGCTTCCATCAGCAACGCTCCTTGTCCGAGGTAGTTCAACAGCAGGGCGGGCAGTACCAGGCCAAACCAGGCCCAGCGGATGGGCTGAATGCCGAAGTGTCCCATGTCGGCATACAACGTTTCACCCCCGGTAACGGCGAGGAACACCGAGCCGAGCACCACGAAGGCGGGCCAGCCTTGGGTATAGAAAAATTCCAGGCCGTAGTAAGGGTTGAAGGATTTGAACACGGCCGGATTGACGATGATCCCCCCGATGCCCAGGACCGCGATCGTGATCAGCCAGACCACCATCACCGGACCGAACAAACGTCCGATCGTTCTGGTTCCAGCGCTTTGCAGACAAAACAAGCCCACCAGGATGGCCACCGCCAGCGGGACGACAAAATGGGTAAACCGCGCCGTCACGACCTCGAGGCCTTCCACCGCGCTTAACACGGTAATGGCGGGGGTGATCATGCCATCCCCGTAAAGCAGGGCCGCGCCAAACAGACCGAGCAGGGTCATCCCCACCGCGAGCCGGCCCGTCGCCGCGCTGTCACGACGTTCCGGAAAAGCCAGCGACAACAAGGCCAGAATCCCCCCCTCGCCCTTGTGATCCATGCGCAGCACGAACAGGACATACTTGACGGAGACGATCAGGATCAGCGCCCAGATGATGAGGGAAAGGACGCCGAGGATGTTGGCCGGAGTGGGATGGACGCCATGCGGGCCAAAGCAGGCTCGCAGGGCATAAAGCGGGCTGGTGCCGATGTCGCCATACACGACGCCCAGTACGGCGAGGGTGACGCCGGCGAGGCGCAGGCGTCGGGCGTTGGGTTTCTCGAGCAACGTGCCGGTGAGAGTCGGCGGGCTTGGGGGCGCAGGGCAAGTCTGGGGTCCGTCTGTACCGCCGGCCGGGTGCATCTGGACACGGTCCTTACCGGCAGGAGCGCGGGCGGCTCGCCCGCCGGACAACCC
>CAYYSX010000440.1:0-1627 GCA_964474315.1 uncultured Verrucomicrobiota bacterium
ACCCCGGCCACGATGAAGGCTTACGGGCAGCGTTGGAAGGCGGACCCCGCTCACTGGACCCTGGCCACGGGTTCGTTCGACCAAATCGAGCCGCTGGCGACCAGTGTCGGATTGTACTTCGGACGCGGCGTGGGTATTGCCGAGCAGAATCATAATCTGCGCACGGTGGTCATCGGGCCGCAGGGACATTTGAGGAAAATCTTCGCGGGAAACGAATGGACCGGCGCGGAACTGGCGGAGGCGCTCGCCAGCGCCGCGACCGAACCGTAGTGCTCGAAGAGAGCGTCCTGTGGGGTTGGGGGGGACCGGCGGAGGAACGCTGGGCGGGAAGCTCCAAAACCCAAACCCCAAGTTCCAAAAAAGTTCCAAGCGCAAAACGCCAGGTTTCCGCAGTCTCCCCAAGAGCTAAACCCGCAGGGAACCGCCCGCCGATATCGGACCGCTGATCGAGCCTTGGGGAATTGGAGCTTCTTGGGAGCTTGGGCTTTGGCTTTTGGAGCTTCAGTGCAAGGGCCGCCTGTGACCTGGCACTTGGTCTCGGTGGCCCTCCACGGGTTCCCCCGCCCCACGCCTTTAGCGTTGTCTGTCCGCAAACGCTCCCGCCAGAGTTCCCGGCCGATATGCCACGCTGGCACTCGGCCTTCCATGACGTTCTGTTACTTCGGTCACCACAAGTGTGCGACCACTTGGTTTGCTTCAGTCATTCCCGCTCTCTGTCAGGATTTGGGCCTGTCCTGGGAGAGCACCGATTTCCCGGGGGACTTCGACTTCCAGTCGGAGCGTGGTTCGGCGGACTTCCTCCTGTTTCGCAACGCGGGCCGAAACCATCTGCCCCCCGGGCGGCCGTATCGCGGATTCCACATGATCCGCGACCCGCGCGACATCGCGGTGTCCGCCGTGCATTCCCACCGTTCCAGCCACCCGACCGAGATGTGGGCCGACCTCAAGGAGATGCGGGAGAAGCTCCAAACCATGAGCCTCGAAGAAAGCCTGCTGTGGGAGCTCGATTATCTGCAGTCGGTCTTCCGGCAGATGGCGGAGTGGGACTACGCCAATCCGCACGTGAAGGAGATGCGGATGGAGGACCTGATCGCGCGCCCGTATGAGACCGCTCTCGCCGCCTTCCAATTTCTCGGGCTGGTCCAGGGGGTCGTTCCCATTGGTACCCGGCTCACGTTCCTGCTCAAGACACTGCTCAACCGGCCCGGGCGCCCCATCAACTCCCGGGGGCGACGGGGCTGGATTCGCCTGGAGAAAATGCCGGCCGAGCGCCTGCTGGGAATCGTGTTTACCTTCAATTTCAAACGGCTGGCCGGGGGCCGGGAACAGGGCAAGGAGGACACACAATCGCATTTCCGGAAAGGCGTGGCGGGAGATTGGCAAAATACCTTCACGCTCCCGGTGAAAGACCGCTTCAAGGAATTGTACGGCGACCTCCTGATCCGCCTGGGCTACGAACGCGATCGGAACTGGTGAAGGGAACTGACCGAGGTGCAGCAAACGCAACCCTGCCTGGGATAAGAATGGCACCCTGGTGCCGCCCCGCCCATCGGCAGGGACGCGTGGAAGAACTCTCACCCCACCCGCCCCAGCCCTGCGGCCGGAGGATCGACGCTGCACTGCGAAC
>CAYYSX010000440.1:1727-3772 GCA_964474315.1 uncultured Verrucomicrobiota bacterium
GGATCCCACGCGAAACGGCGGCCCAGCAGCGCGTAGAGCCGCTCATTGTGCGGCCGGTAAAAGTCGTACAGCCGGGCCAGCACTTCCGGATCGGGTTTCTCCTGGTAGCGCCGGACATTTCGGTCCGCCAGTTCGCCGGCCTGCCAGTCCCGGACACGCAAGCCCAGGAACTCCCCCACGCGCCGCATCACGGCCACGCGGTCCTGGCGTAGTTCCCGGTCTTCGATGATGAGAAAGCGCTCGCGCGGAAACACCTTGAAGTAGCGTTCCAATTGTTCGGCGAACAGCCCGCGTCGCACGTAACTCGGTTCCAGGTAACGCGGATTCCCCGCCTGGATCAACGCCAGTTCCGCCTCCACGGCCTCGGCAAAACTCGGAAACGTTTCGGCATAGAACAAACGCACCATCGGATCACGCTGCTCCGGGTTCGCGTCGAGCAGGATCTTACGCAGAGTGTGTTCCCGGTGGTTCTCCCGCTGATGCCGATCCATCGCGTAAGCCGACCACGCCCGCGGCACCGGATCGCGCAGCACGACCAGCATCCGGGCGTCCGGCGCATACTCCCGGATTCGTTCGGCCGTTCCCGGATAGTAGAGATAGATCGGAGTGGCATCGAAGAGCCGCGCGCCGGGACGAAAGGCCGCCACGCCGGGGAATTGCCGGGCATACCACGATTGTCCGCGGCGATAAACGGTATCCCGATGGAAGAAGTGGGCCTCCTTGTCCTTCACCCCAAAAACGTCAGGATGCAGCGAAAGGAAGTGAGCCAGCGACGTGGTCCCGCATTTTTGTCCACCCAGGATGAAGAAGTCGGGACGGAGGGCATGGGGCCGCAGGCGGTAAGCGGCCCAATCGGTCGCCTGCCGCAGGGCCGTGCCGAATTTGCGGAACAGGAAATGCGCCATGCCGAACCTGTTCGACCGAACCCAATGTTCACCGGTGATTCCGGCGGCGTCCCATGCGCCGGGCCAGGTCGCGGACCCGGAACCCGGCCTGTGATCCTCGTTCCAGGGGCGTCAGATAAACTTTCTGCAACGGGTTCTCCGCCCACCAATCCGCCTCCTGGACATAGCCCAGTTCCAGCAGCAGGGGATTAGCCGTTTCGGCAAACGCGCGCCGGTCCATCGGGGACATGGCAGACTTCCAGCCACCGGCCTGACCCTTGCGAAAGTGTCCTTCCGGCGCCTTCACTCCGGTGGCGGGCATGGTCCGGCTTTGGCGCAGCTTGTCGATTCGGTTGGCCTCGACCACTCCGCGCACCAGCTCGTCGTCAGCCGGCAAACCACAGAAGGAATACGCCGTGCGCAACTGGGTCTCTGGTTCCGCCAGCAGTTCCTCGTAGCGCAGCTCCAGATAGGCTTCGGGCCACTTCGCTGCCTGCCGTGAGGCTCGGACGTGTTTGGTCCAACGCGTTCCCAGCGTTCGCATCGGCCCGCCCATGGGATAGCCGATTTCATCCCGCGCCGCATTCATGGACACGGCGACATCGCGTCCATCGCGGATGATGTGGATGAACTTCGCCTGCGGGAAGAACTCCCGAATCGTCTCCACGTGGGGACCGTTGCCAGGAAACTTGTCGAGGACGTGGGTGGCCTCCGGCTTGGTGGCCAGCACCCGGGTGTAAACCCGCTCCAGGAACTCACGGCAGAAACCGTCAAACTCCGCCCGCGACCAGACCACCGGCAGGCCGAAGTAGAACCCGCCCTGATCATTGACGTGTCCCGCCTCATGCGCCCAATGCTCCCGCCACGACGCGATATAGTGGCTGATGAGGCGAAGCTCGACGGAGGAGCACACGCTGGGGTGACCGGCCAGGAGGAGTTGGAGCCAAGTCGTTCCGCTACGCGGCGCTCCCAGGATGAAGATGAATGGCTTCTGTAAAACCATTGGCCGGAGTCACCCAAAACCGGAGACGGACCGCAACCGGATTCCCTTGATGCTCCCCACCAGGGGTGCCGAAGGCGAAAGCTCCAAGCTCAAAGTTCAAAGCTCCAAAGAAGGGTGGACCTCCAAAATCCGGACGTGAATCGAGGCAATGAACTCTC
>CAYYSX010000441.1:0-3758 GCA_964474315.1 uncultured Verrucomicrobiota bacterium
TTGGCGGAAGGCGAATTCAAGGTCGTTCATAAGTCAGTGGTTAGTGGTTCGTCGTCAGTGGTTAGTGGCAGAAGCGGAAACATCGAACGCCCAACATTCAACGCCGAACGCTCAAGGCTGCGGGAAGGAAGCCCGTGACCGTTGGACGTTGAGCGTTGAAAGTTGGGCGTTCATTTCATTCGGCCCTCAGCGCCACCATCGGGTCCACGCGGGCCGCGCGCCTCGCAGGCAGCCAAGCCGCGACCACGGCCGCAACGGCCAGCAGAACGATGACGGAGGCGAAGGTCATGGGGTCGAGCGGTTGGACGCCGTGGAGGAATCCGCCGAACAGCCGCGTCGTGGCCACGGCGGCCAGCAGTCCCAGAAGCAGGCCGAACCCGGCCAGGCCAAGCCCTTGGCGGAAGACGATCCGGAGCACATCCGAGACCTGCGCGCCGAGGGCCATGCGGATGCCGATTTCGCGGACGCGCCGGCTGACCGAGTAGGCGAGCACGCCGTAAAGGCCGAGCGTTGACAGCAGCAGCGCCAGCAGCCCGAGGCCGCCCAGGAGCGCACCGGCCATGCGTTCTACCGCGAGGGAATCGCTGGTCTGTTGAAGCATGGTCCGGGTCGAGGCAACGGCTATGCTCGGATCGATCGAGCCGGCCAGGCTGCGGAGCGTTCCGACGGTGGCCGAGGCGTCCTGCGTGGAACGTGCCGCCAGGGTCAACGCACCGTCGCCGGGTTCCAGCGGGCGAAACATCGTGGGACGCGGCGCGTCCCTCAGTCCGCGCGCGGACATGCTTCCGGTGACGCCGACCACTTCCCAGACGTCCTCGGGTTGGCCGGGGCCGTTGAACAGATACAGTCGTTGGCCAACGGCCGAGCCTTCGGGCCAGAAGCGGCGGCGAAACGCTTCGTTGACGATGACGGGCTGGAGCCCATTGGCGGAATCCATCGGGCCGAAATCACGCCCGGCCAGAAAGGGCACGCCAAAGGCGCGGAAGTAGTCGGGGGACACGGAAGTGATGTCGGCGGAGAGACGCTCGTTGGGTTGCGGCTGGTAGCCTTCCACCCGGCTGATGCTCCGGCCAAAGCGGCTGCCGTCGAGTGGAGTGGTTGCGCCCAAGGCGACCTCTTCGACGCCGGGCAGAGTCCGCGCCCGTTCGAGCAGGCGGTCGTAGAACTCCCGTGCGCGAGGGGAGGGAACGCTGTTCAGCTTCGGGTCCAGCGTCATCAGCGCCACATGGGAGCGGTCGAATCCGACGTCGGTGTTGCGCAGATTTTGCAGGCTGCGGAAGCAAAGACCCGCGCTGACCAAGACCACCAGCGAAAGCGCCACCTGGGCCACGACCAGCCCGTTCCGCAGATTCCAGCGGTGTCCCTGGGCTTCGCCCGATCCGTTGCCCTTCAACGCGGCCAGAAGCCTCGGATGACTCGCCAGCCACGCCGGGGCCAGTCCGAAGAGCGCGCCCGTGAGAACGGACACCAGCAGGGTGAAGCCCAGCACGCGGGCATCCAGAACGGAGGAGAGTTCCAACGAAACGTTGGCGGGCCGGAACGAAACCAAGGTCTTGAACAGCCACGACGCCAGGACCAAACCGACCGTTCCGCCGATCAACGAGAGGAGCACGCTCTCGGTCAGCAGCTCGCGGATCAACCGGCCGCGCCGGGCTCCAAGCGCGAGGCGGATCGCGTGGTTGCGGGCGCGGGCGGTGGCGCGGGCGAGCTGGAGATTGGCGAGATTCGCGCAGGCGATGAGCAGCACCAGACCGGAGATGGCCGCGAGCAGGTTCAGCGGCAGACGTACGTTTCTCAGATCGCCGGTGAAGCCTCGTTCGCCGGACAAGACAGCGAGTTCCGTCGGGCTGTTAACCAGGCTGAGCGCATGGATTTGGCGGGTGAGCGACGGCAGGGCGGCCTGCGCCTGGGCGTGGGACACGCCGTCCTTCAGGCGTCCGATGATCTGGTGCCAGACCAGGGTGCGGGAGTTTAGCGGACTGTCGGTGCCGGAGGGTTCCTTGGACAACCGGCCGGCCAGCGTGATCGGCACGTAGAGATCCGCTCTCCGTCCCCGGGAAGTTCCCTCGAAGCCCGGTGGAACGACGCCGATGACGGTCAGCGCACGCTGGTTGACCAGCATGCTTCTGCCGATGATCTGCGGATCGCCGCCAAAGCGCCGCTGCCAAAGCCCGTGGCTCAAGACGACGACGGCCGCGTCCTCGATTTCGCGTCCCTCGTTCGCGGAGAAGGTGCGTCCGATGGCGGCGTTCAGGCCGAGGGTCTCGAAGAAGTTTCCCGAGACCAACAGGGCGCGTTGTCGTTCCGTCCCGCCGTCCGCTTCCACTCCGACGGAGGTTTCCGAAAGGGCGGACAGATGGCTGAAGATCCGGTCGTCGCGCTGGAGATCCTTGAAGAAGGGATAGGCGAAATCGAAGTCGGTGCTGCCGTCGCGGCGCGGGCCGCCTAGCAAGGCGAGACGCTCCGGTTCGGCCACCGGCAAGGAGCGCAGCAGCAGTTTGTCGGCGACGCTGAAAATGGCCGTGTTGGCCCCGATGCCGAGCGCGAGCGTGAGCACGGCCACGGTGGTGAAGCCGGGGTTCTTGAGGAGTTGGCGGAAGGCGAATTTGAGGTCGTTCATAGCGCCGTTTTCAATTTGAAGTGTTCAGTGTTCAGTGAGGGCAAGCGGTGGGTTGGGTTCTTTGCCAGCTTCCCGCCATACACGCGCGGACGGCGGCTTTACAAGGCACGGGCGTCAACCTTACCGTCACTGCTGTGAACGTGCTGTCATACGACGCCTTGTCGCGGGACTTCGCCAAGGTGTGGGGGGCCATAGAATCCGCAGGCGAGGAAGTGCTCATCAAGCGGGGGCGGCGCAGAGTGGCCCGCATTGTGCCGGAACCGCCGGCGCAGACGGCGCTGGATGTTTTTGGCGACTTGCACGGCGTGCTCGGAGAGGCGGCCGGCGTGGTGCTCATGCGGAAACTGGCCGCGAACCGCCGGGGCACGCGCCGCCACGCGACCCTCCGCGAGCTGCGCAATCCGTGGGCTTCCTGATTGACACGGACATCTGGGTCGCCGTCGAACGCGGCACCCTGGCGCCCGCCGACATCCATGCTGTCACCGGCCCCGAGCCGGTGTTCCTTTCGCCGGTCAACGTCGCCGAACTCCGGCTGGGCATCGAACTGGTGGAGGAGGAAGCAACCCGGCGCAAGGCGCTTGCCGCGCTGAGACGGTTGCGTCGCAAACCGCAGGTGCGGATGGACCAAGCCACCGGCGAGGTTTTTGGTCGCCTGGCCGCCGAGTTGAGGAAGCAAGGCCGGGACGAGACGTTTCGTGTGATGGACCTCTGGCTCGCGGCCCAGGCCGTCCAGCGCGGCTTCAAGCTGCTGACGTTCAATGAAAAGCATTTCAAGGACATTCCGGGATTGAAGCTCGTCATCCTCTCCCAGCCTCCGGCACGGCCCCGGGTGTAAGCCGGGGTTCTTGAGGAATTGGCGGAAGGCGAATTTGAGATCGGTCATGGTCAGTAATCAGTAATATCAGTAATCAGTCGTCAGTCGTCGGCCTGTCGGACTGCTTAGGATTCCGGCGCGTAGCGCCAGTTGACGTTTCAGAGTGATCCATCCTTTTCCTTTGGATGCATAGGGCATGCCACTGACGAAAACCCAAGGGAAACGGCAGAAATGCAGGCAATTCGTGGAACCCGTTCTTCCGGGGTGGCTCGATTTTGGGACGGCTCGATCCCAATTCTGGGACGCGGAGTCTTCCCCTTTTGG
>CAYYSX010000442.1:0-3735 GCA_964474315.1 uncultured Verrucomicrobiota bacterium
GTTCCTTCTCCTCGGGCTGGCATTCGGCGAAAACAAACTGGTCGAAGAGCAGCAGGATTGTGTGATCAGGTGACACTTCGATGTAGAGGGCGCGGGCGTTGGGATCGGTGGCCCAGCATTCTGGTGGCTTGGTGTTCATGAATCCTTGGTTTCTGTTGGTTCTTTCGGCGCGAAATGGACTTGAGTCGGACCAAGCGGGCGGCTGCGGCTTTCCCAAAACGTTGCAGATACCGACCTAGTCGCGGCCAAACGCCCCTTATACCTTGATGAACGTCGCCAGCGACGAGATCAAGGGCCAATGATCGGTGACCGGAGCGGACGACGTTTTCCCGGAGTTGGTCCTTGTCCGAGGTGAAGATGCGGATGCCGCGGCGGCCGCGGGAGATGCTGACGTACCATTGCTGGGCATTCGTAGCGGCCTTGATGGTCGAGTCGGAGAATAGAACAAAATCCACGGTCTTGCCTTGGGAGCCGTAAGAGGTGATCGCGTAACCGGGTTGGAACTCTCGAAAGCTCGCGTCCAAGATTCGTCCATCTGTGAGGGTAATCCG
This sequence comes from uncultured Verrucomicrobiota bacterium, assembly GCA_964474315.1. Classification (GTDB taxonomy): domain Bacteria; phylum Verrucomicrobiota; class Verrucomicrobiia; order Limisphaerales; family UBA9464; genus UBA9464. The sequence goes on from CAYYSX010000442.1 coordinate 552, forward strand.
GCCGTCGCCTTCCACTCCCTTGACGGTGACCAATTCGCCGTTGGTGACTTTGGCGCCCGAGGCCAGCGCACGATTTGTCTTCAAGTGGAGTCGGTCACCCTCGGCGAGAGGGATTTGGCGAGGCAGGCAGACCGTGATTCGGTCCAGAAGTCGGCTTTGGACCGTCACAAACAGGCCATCGACTTCGACGAGAACTCCGCTGGAGACGATGCCGGCCAGCTTGCCCGTCTTTCCGGGTTCGGCGTCTCGCACCTTTTGGTTGAAAACGATGATGGCCTCAGGCGGATAGAACCGTTCGTCGCGTTTTTGGGCGTTGGTCAGGTCGAGCTTGTCCAACGATTGAACAACCGTATCTGACTGACCGAGCAGGCCCTTGGACTTGAGGGCATCCCGGATTGAAGCGTTGAGCCGGTGAACCTCCGCCCAGGTTTGGGAAACGACGACTGTGGAAGCGCTCTGTTCTCGGATTCGCAGGTATTCCTCCGAGAGCTTATCTGCCTGGTTGTCTAAACCGCAGGAGATGACCGCTCCAGCAGCGTCCAATTTGGCAAAGGATTCCGCCAGTTTCCCGTTCGCCGCCGCCTCGACAGCCTTGCGGTACTCCCGGATTTGCTGCCTTTCGATTTCATCGCGGCCCAAAGCGGGATCCTGTCGGCGAATCGCGTGCAGTTCGACAGGACGTAGTCCGGAGTGTTTCTCAATGGCAACCAAGGCGTCGGAAGCTTCCACCGGACCGTGTTGTCGGCTGTCACCGGAGAGAAGCACCCGGACATTGTTTTGGCGGGCCAAGCGGAGCAGGTCCAGCATCTGTCGGCCGCCGATTTGGCCGGCCTCGTCCACCACCACTAATGCGCCTTGGGGTAGTTCCTTCCGCTGAAGAAAGCTGGCGACTGTCTTGGGCGAGAGAAACCCGGCTTGCTCCATCTCCACGACCTGTTGGCGTTGCGGGGCCAGGACCACGACGGCCCGATCCGTTTGTCGGACTTCCTCAACCAGCCGCCGAAGAACGAAGCTCTTCCCAGTGCCGGCACCACCTCGGAACAGCGTCACTGTATTGGTGGAACGAAGTAGCCGGTCGAGTGCCTTCCGTTGTTCGTCGTCCAATTCCGAGTGGCTCATCCGGGGCGTTTCGACCAAGGCAGGAACCTCGCCGACACCGTCCTTCGCGATCCGAATGATTTCCCATTCCCGAAGAAGTACGTTTTGAAGCGTCACGTCGCCCGGGTGAATGGCGTCCCGGATGTAGCCGCGCCGCCGAGTTGTCTCCTTGAGTTCTGCCAACGAGAACTCCTCGCCCCGCATCCTACTCAGGGCTTCTTGCCAGACCTGACACTCGGGCACCACAGAATTGCGGTCGAACAAATGGTCCTCTGCCCAACGGACACCCTCAATCAGAGTCATGACACTCCTTGGGCGATTGGAATCTGGGCTGATGGTCAGTTTGCGGAGCTGTTCGCGTTCGAGGGCTGTTATCTGACTGTCCCAAAGGGTCTGCAGTTCCGGCCGGGACAACGTCTGTTGCTTTCGAGCACGCTCCGCCTCGGCCAATCGTTCGCGCAAATCCTTCAAATTGCGCCCGACCAGTTCGGGTCGGTTCTGGAGGATCGCGGCCAAGGATTGGTCAATTTGCGCATGTCGTTTGGAGAACCGGGCGCAGAGATCGTCGGTAACCCCTTCGATTTCAAAGTCACCACGGGCACGATTCCGAATTTCGTACCCAAACCTCCGCAGCTCTCTGGATAGCTCGTGGTAGTAGGCATTCTCGACAAACCGCCGGGACCTCAGCAGTTCGTGGTTTTCCAGCGCCTTCCAGCGTTTCTCGACTGGATCGAAGGTCGCGTTGAACACGATGCAGTGGGTGTGCAGATGGGGGTCCAACGCGCGGGATGTGTCATGGGTAAACAGGGCGGCGACAAAATTGCCGGTGGTCCGATGGGAGCGGGTTCCACCCCGACGAATCCGGGTCGCAGCGAACGACTCAAACTCACCCAACGCCGAGCGAACCGCCCGTTGGTGTGCGGCTTCAATTCGCGAGTCTCCCGCCAGGAGGGCAACCAGCGAAACGGATTTGGGGGGCGAGAAGGTGAAGTCGTAGAAGATCCGCCGATTGGCCGTGGTCTGCCCGTCTTCTGTTCGCGTGGTCTTCAGCCGGACAGTCAGTGTCTCTTGGTTGGACGGGTTTTGATTTTCACATAGCGCTCGAAAGTCAGCGGCGAGGACTCTCCCGGATAACCCCAGCCGATGGGCCGCCTGTCCGAACCATTCCCCGGCCACCTGCTGTCCCTCCTCATAGTAATCCCCAACGCATAGGTGTTCCGCGAAATAGCTCTCGGCATTTCGCAGACTGTATTGCGTCTTGGCGGTGACCACGCGCAGGACTTTATCCGGACTGAACGGTCATTTTGTGTACCAGGTACACCATCGTTTGAAGCCGCTAGGGTGAACTGTCCGCATGAACGAAGCAGCAGATCGTGGATTGGAGAATCGGCTCTGGGGCATCTACCACGTTGATCGGGACTACGCGAGGGTGATGGGTGATCCGCTGCGGACCGTGATCGAGGCTCCGAACAAAATGGCCGCCGAAGAAGCTGCCGCGCGGTTGGGATTCGGTGAAGCGTGGGCGCAACCCATTGCTCCGGATCAGGCCCAGCAAGCTCAATGGCTGCCAGGTCGAAGGCCAGGACATCGACAAGAACTTGCCCAAGCCAGGCGTCGGAGTGTTCGTTCTTGAAAGGAAACCATCATGTTATCAACGAACAAAATTGGTGTGATTCCGCATGAGTGCAGCCTCAACAGCTCGCGTCATTTCGCCGGGGAGGTTGATCGAATGAAGGGGGCGAAATTGCCCCGCAATGACGCCGTCGAGTTCGTCAGAATTTTATCAGCGGTAGCCATTCAAAACGGCTGCAATCTACCCGGGAAAATGTCACCTTCGACATCCGCCTACGAAAGCGACTGTCGATCCTTGGAGCGTCAGATCGAATCGACTGCCAGACTATTTTGTATAGGGCACGCCCTACTCCTACCAGCCGGTAGGTTTTGGCGTCCGCGGATCTGCCGCACAAGAGACGCTAAACGCGCGTACGAACGACGGGCTGGTGGACGAAACGATAGCCGCGGATCTGCCGTCGATTTAGTCCGACCATCTCCACCACTTCGATCTCGGAATGTCCTCGGCATTTCG
>CAYYSX010000443.1:0-3716 GCA_964474315.1 uncultured Verrucomicrobiota bacterium
GTCACCAATGCCAGCCTGATGATGACCCGTTCGATTCTTGGCGTCGGCGAGTTCGACGTCGAGTGGGGGGAAAAGGACGGCGGGGAATGGGTGGGGCAAAAGGTCCGAGGGCGGGCCGCTTTCCTGGGAAACGACCTCCGCACCGCCATGTTCTCCGTACCGAACAAGAATACCTACGTCATCAATGGCACCGGGCTGCACATCACGCCCGGCCTGATCGATTGCCACAGTCACTCGATGATTCTCGGCAACGTCAACGAAGCGACGCTGCCCAGCACGGCCATGGTCCGCATCGGCGATGTCGTGAATTCCGAAACCGGCAATCTTCATCAGCAACTCGCCGGCGGACTCACCATCGCCAACCTGCTCCACGGCTCGGCCAATCCGATCGGCGGACAGAGCCAGGTCATCAAACTCCGCGACGGCGCCGCTCCCGAGGACCTCAAGTTCACCAACGCGCCGCCGGGCATCAAATTCGCGCTCGGCGAGAATGTGAAGCAGGCCAACTGGGGCGAGAAATTCACCACCCGCTTTCCCCAGACGCGTATGGGAGTGCCCACCTTCTTCCACAACCGTTTCACCGCCGCCCGCCAGTACGCGGCCGCCTGGAAATCCTGGCGCGAGGGCGGAGAACAGGGCCCGCCACCGCGACGGGACCTCGAACTCGAAGCCCTCGCCGAGATCCTGGACGGCACGCGCCTCATCCACTGCCACAGCTATCGGCAGGATGAGATCCTCGCCTTCCTCCGCACGATGGAGTCCTTCGGCGTTCAGGTGGCGACGCTCCAGCATATTCTCGAAGGCTACAAGGTGGCCGATGAAATTGCCCGGCACGGCGCGGGCGCGAGCGCGTTCTCCGACTGGTGGGCGTACAAGTTCGAGGTGATCGACGCGATTCCGTATGCCGGCAGCCTGATGCAGGCGCGCGGGGTCAACGTCAGCTTCAACTCCGACTCCAGTGATCACGCGCGGCGCCTCAACTTAGAAGCCGCCAAAGCCGTGAAGTACGGCGGAACCCCCGAGGAGGAAGCCTTGAAGTTCGTCACCCTCAATCCGGCGCGGCAACTGCGGATCGACCGCTGGGTCGGTTCCCTGGAGCCGGGCAAGGATGCCGACTTCGTCATCTGGTCCGGCCATCCCCTCGACTCGGCCAGTGTCTGTCTCCAGACGTGGATCGAGGGGAGCCTGTACTTCGACCGCTCCCGGGAACCAACCCGGGCGAAAGCGTTGGCGGACGAACGCACGGAACTCCTGGCCAAGGCGAAGAAACTCGCCGGTGAAGGAACCGATGCGAAGGCCAGTGACGCGGCCCGGGCGAAATTTTTCCAGCGGTCCTGGGAACAGGCCCGTCATTGGGGCGTGGAGGAATGTCAGAACTGCCTGTTGCTCCGCGAAGATTGAATCGGGAACCTTATGAATCGCCTTCGCTGTTTCCTTCTGGGATTCCTGCTGGCTTCCCCGGTCTCGGCCGCCTCCCTGCTGCTGACCAACGGCATCCTGCACACCGTCTCCGGTCCCATTCTGACCAACGCCGCCCTGCTGGTCCGCGACGGAAAAATCGCCGCCCTGGGACCGTCCGCCACCGGGCCGGCGGACCAGACCCTTGATCTGCAAGGTCAACACGTCTTTCCCGGCCTGATCGCCCCAATCACCGTGCTCGGACTCCAGGAGATCGATGCCGTCCGCGCCACCCGCGACACGACCGAGTCCGGCGAATACACCCCGGACGTGTTTGCCTGGAAAGCCGTCAACCCTGATTCGGAACTCCTGCCCGTCGCGCGTGCCAACGGTTACACCCACGCGCAGCCCATCCCGCTCGGACCCGTGGTGAGTGGCCATTCGGCGGTCATTGCCCTGGACGGCTGGACCATCGAGGACCTGGTGGTGAATCCCACGGCCGGCCTCCATGTGGTCTGGCCCTCCTTTGCCCTCACCATGGCGCCGAGGGAGCGCACGCCCGGCCGCTCGCGGGGGAAATCATTGGAAGATCAGGTTAAGGAACGTGACCAAAAGTTGCGGGAACTCGACGACTTCTTCACCGAGGCCGAAGCTTATGCCAAGGCGCGGTCGGCCGCGAAAGACACCAACGGTTTTCCGCTCGTTCCGGCCTGGGAAGCCCTGCTCCCGGTGCTTCGCGGGGAGGTCCCCGTATTCCTCCATGCGGACGAAATCCGCCAGATCGAATCGGCCGTCAACTGGGCGGTGCGCCGGAATTATCGGGCGGTGCTGGCGGGCGGACGCGATGCCTGGCGGGCGGCGGAGCTCCTCGCCACGAACCGCATCCCGGTCGCTTACGAACACGTATTCACCCAACCGATGCGGGAAGTAGATCCCTATGACGCTCACTTCAGCGCGCCGGCGGTCTTAGCCAAGGCGGGAGTCCAGGTATCCTTCACCGAAGGCACCGACCGCTTTGGCGCCTCGAATGTGCGCAACATTCCTTATGCCGCCGCCCAAGCCCGGGCCTTTGGACTCCCCTATGACGAAGCCATCCGCGGCCTGACCCTGTATCCGGCCCGAATTCTGGGCGTCGCCGACCGGCTCGGCTCGCTGGAACCGGGGAAAGACGCCACTTTCTTCGTTGCCGACGGGGACATCCTCGACCTTCGCCGCAACGTGTCGCGACTGTGGATCGGCGGTCGCGAGATCAGCTTGGAAAGTCGTCATACCCGCCTTTACGACCGCTATCGACAGCGACCCCCAACCCCGTAGAAGACCCGGCGTATTCCTTTCTTCGTAAGCGGGAGCGCGGACGGCTCGTCCGCCGCCGGCTTGTTTGGAGTCGAAAATGTAAACGCAGAATTCGAGCACGCCGGTCGAAGTCTCGCATTCATTGCATTGTCGATGGATCATTATGTCTCCCTATTTATTTCCGACCGTGTGCGTTTCAAGAATCGCGGCGTTGAGGATGTGCGCGAAGGGAACCAAGCCGGCGCGTTGGAGCGTTTGGCGGGAAGCCATGTTGGCCGGATGACATCGCGCACCGGGAAGGGCGCCGAGTTCGTAGCACACGCGTTTCAGTTCCTGGACCAGGTAGGAGCCCAGGCCGCGTCGGCGAAACGGCTCGGCTACTTCCATGTAGATATCGCCGTAAGGCCGGTTGTAATGAAACAGAAGACCGCCGGTGGCCACCGTGACGCCCCCCATTTCCAGGAGCCATTCGCCTCCGCCCTGTCGTCGTTCCTGCGCAAGCCGAATCTCTTCCTCCGGTGTGACGCACCGAAGGATCGCGCCCGGGGAAGGGAGCGCGGTGGTCAACCGGTCGTGAAACACAATCTTCTCACTTGCCACGTCACGACCGTAAGTATGCAACATCACCGTCAACAAGACATCGTTGCTCTGGACTTCAAAGAATCGGGCGCCGCTGGCGGCGAGAAAGACCTCAAAGAGATCGAAGACGCGCGACCGGTGTTCCGGCACCACATAGAACTCGAAGATTGTGGGCTTATCCTTCCATGGCCCGGCGATCGCCACCGAGCCGAATCCGGCAACCGCGCCCTTCGCTGCGAGCAAATAAGACACTGTCCAGCCCTCGCGCCGGTGAATCGAGTCATGCACAATTTGACAGTTCATCTCCTCGCGCTGGCGCGTGCGCAACGGAAGAAGTTCCGAAGCGGAAGACGGTCTTATTTGAAGTTCATGAGTCATGAAGGGCCTGCCTTGAATTCAATCGCCCATCCCCTTTCACTCGCCCCGCAGCGCCGCCATCGGATCCA
>CAYYSX010000444.1:0-3678 GCA_964474315.1 uncultured Verrucomicrobiota bacterium
GGGTTATCCTGCGGGCGAGCCGCCCGCGCTCCTGTCCGCCGAGGGCAGTGCCTTGGAGCTTCTTTTGAGCTTTGAGCTTTGAGCTTGGAATTTTCGTCCCCTGCCTTGAACGCCCTTCGCTGTTCCTTGACCTTCAAGGGATTCCTGCCCACGCTCCGCCCACCCCGGGGTACCCAAATGACCTCCTCCCGCTGTTTCCCTCTCGGATGTGTGCTGGCGGTTGCCAGTGCGTCCTTGGTCCACGGCAACGATCTCGACCACCAGCTTCCCACCCTCCGATCCCTCCCGATTCCGGCGCTCGGCGGACTGGGCGCCTCGGGCTTCCTCATCGGGGGAATGATCTTATGCGTGCTGGGATGCCTCTATGGAGGGTGGCACTACCGGCAAATCCGGGCCCTGCCCGCCCACCCCGCCATGCTGGAGGTGGCGGAGCTGATCTGGCAGACGTGCAAGACGTATCTCGCCCGGCAGGGCCGCTTCCTGCTCGTCCTCTGGGCCATCGTTGCCGCCGTCATTCTCTATTACTTCCTGGTGTTGCGCGGCCGGCCCGCGGGCGAAACGATCGTTATCCTTTTCTTCTCCGTCATCGGCGTCCTGGGCAGCTACGTCATTGCCTGGTTTGGGATGCGGATCAACACCCTGGCCAATGCCCGCACCTCCTTCTGCTCCCTGCGCGGCCATCCGCTGGCCACCCTGCAAATCCCCCTCCGCTCCGGAATCGCCATCGGCGTCGTGCTGATCTGTGTGGAGCTGTTCCTCATGCTCCTGATCATCGTGGGACTCCCCGTGTCGCTGCAGATGCCCTGCTTTGTGGGTTTCGCGATTGGCGAATCCCTGGGCGCCAGCGCGCTACGCATCGGCGGCGGTATCTTCACCAAGATTGCCGACATCGGGGCCGACCTGATGAAGATCGCCTTCAACCTGCCGGAGGATGATCCGAAGAATCCCGGGGTCATTGCCGACTGCACGGGAGACAATGCCGGCGATTCGGTCGGCCCCACGGCGGACGCCTTTGAAACCTACGGCGTCACGATCGTGGCCCTGTTCGCGTTTCTGGCCATCGCGTTGGGATCGACCGCGGGCATCGGTGGCATCCTGATGGTCTGGCTGCTCGCCGTCAGCCTGCTGATGGTGATCTGTGCGGTCGCCGCCTATGAATTGAACAACTGGGTCAGTTGGCTGCTGTTCAACGGCCGGAAGGACTTCGACTTCGAACAACCGCTAACCAACCTGATGCGGCTGTCGTGCGTCCTCAGTATTCTGGCCACCCTGGGCGTCAGCCGCGTCTTGCTCGGGGATTTTCAGGATGCCACCGGAACGGCCCAGCCCGCCCTGTGGTGGTTGCTGGCGGCGATCATCTCCTGCGGCACGGTGGCGGGGGCGCTGATCCCGGAACTCACCAAGGTCTTCACCAGCACCGGATCACGCCACGTCGCGGAAATCGTCATCAGCTCCCGCCATGGCGGAGCGTCGCTCAACATTCTGAGCGGCTTTGTGGCCGGCAACTTCTCTGCGTTCTGGAAGGGGCTCACGATCATCGGCCTGATGACCATTGCTTACTGGCTGTCGGGACACACGGCCGTGTTGGCCCTGCTGCCCACGGAATACGCCTTTGCCACGCCGATCTTCGCCTTCGGCCTCGTGGCGTTCGGCTTTCTGGCCATGGCGCCCGTCACGATTGCCGTCGATTCCTTTGGCCCGGTCACCGACAACGCTCAGTCCGTCTATGAGCTCAGCCGCATCGAATCGCGTCCGGGCATCGCCGCTGAAATCGAACGGGACTTTGGATTCAAACCGGACTTTGAGAACGCCAAGCACCAGCTCGAGAAAGCGGACGGCGCGGGCAATACGTTCAAAGCCACCGCGAAACCGGTGCTGATCGGTACCGCTGTCGTGGGGGCCACGACCATGATCTTCGGCATCATCATCCTGCTCGAACAGCGCAATGGCGGAGTCATTGGTGCCCTTAGCCTCGTGCAGGCACCGGTGCTCCTGGGGCTTCTGATGGGCGGCGCCGTCGTCTATTGGTTCACCGGTGCCAGCACGCAGGCAGTCGTGACCGGCGCTTACCGGGCCGTGGTGTTCATCAAGAAACACCTCCACTTCGATGCCGCGCAAGCCGGCGTGGAGGAATCACGGAAGGTGGTGGACATTTGTACGCTCTATGCCCAACGCGGCATGGTGAACATCTTTGGGGTGTTGTTCGCCTTGTCGCTCGCCCTGCCCTTTTTCGACCCGTATTTCTTCATCGGTTTCCTCATCGCCCTGGCCTTCTTTGGGCTCTTTCAGGCCCTCTTCATGGCCAACGCCGGCGGTGCCTGGGACAACGCCAAGAAAATTGTGGAAGTGGATTTGCGCGCCAAAGGCACGCCCCTGCACGCCGCCACCGTCGTGGGCGACACGGTGGGCGACCCCTTCAAGGACACCAGCAGCGTCTCCCTCAACCCGGTGATCAAGTTCATGACTCTCTTCGGCCTGCTCGCCGTGGAGATCGCGGTCCATTCCACAAACTCCACGCTCAAGCGCATCATCGGCACGGCGCTGCTGGTCGTGGCACTGGTGTTTGTGTACCGGTCATTCTATGCCATGCGCATCCCGGATACTAAGGATGGGGAGTGAGCACGATGCTGCCGGCCCCAGGGACGATTCGGGCGGAAACCGGGAGTTGGGAAGTGGGAACTTGAGGGTTTGGAGCTTCTTTTGAGCTTTGAGCTTTGAGCTTTGGACTTGGAACCTTCGTCTCCCTTGTCCCCATCGCCGTCGTGGAAAGGACCAGTTCAAGATGCACCCAAACCACCCTCCCCGTCGTATCGTCTCCCTGCTTCCGGCCACCACCGAGATGGTCTTTCTCCTCGGCGCCAAAGACCGGCTCGTGGCGCGTAGTCACGAATGTGATTATCCGCCGGAAGCCGCCCGCCTTCCCGCTGTTACCGCCGCCCGTCTCGATCCGTCCCAGTCATCGGCCGCGATCCAGCAGGCCGTGCGCACGGCCCTCAGCAACCGCCAGCCGCTTTTTCGCCTCGACGTCGATCGGCTCCGATCGCAGCGCCCCGACCTGATCCTGACCCAAACCCAATGTGACGTCTGCGCGATCAGCCCGGCCGAGCTCGACGACTTGGTGCAGCGCCTGCCCGATCCGCGTCCCGCGGTCCTCGCCCTCGCTCCCCAACGATTCGCCGACCTCTGGACCGATCTCCGCCGGGTGGCGATCGCCCTCGGAATTGCCGATGAAGGCCGTTCCGTCATCAGCGCCCTGAAGTCCCGGGTCGTGGATGTCATCCAACGGGTCTCGACGGCCTCTGCACGACCGACGATGGCTTGCCTGGAGTGGTTGGATCCGCTCATGGGCGCGGGCAACTGGATTCCAGAATTGGTGGAACTAGCCGGAGCTCAACCCGCGCTGGCTCAGGCCGGCACGCATTCCGGCTGGATTCAGTTCGAGCAGCTCGCGGCTGCCAATCCGGATCTCCTGGTTGCGCTACCCTGCGGCTTCGACCTGGCACGGACCCGCCGCGAGTTGGCGTCCTGGGTGACTCGGTGCGGAGCCGATTTGCCGGCGGTGCGGGCAGGCCGGGTATTCGCCGCCGATGGCCAGGCGTTTTTCAACCGTCCGGGTCCCCGGTTGGTGGATTCATTAGAAATACTCGCCGAGATCGCCCATCCCTCGTTGCATCCGGA
>CAYYSX010000445.1:0-3672 GCA_964474315.1 uncultured Verrucomicrobiota bacterium
GCGTCAGCGGAACACCGGCACTGCCCCCGGGTGACAGGGTCTCGGCCGTGGCTGCGTTGAGGATTTGGACTCGGCCGACGTCCTTGGATAGAAGTTGTCCGGGAGAATACCGGATAAACGCCTTCTCCGAGGAACCAGGCGGGAAATAATCGTTGCTGGCATTGAACGTACCTTGCGCGCACGTCACCGACCACAGGGTGAATAAAGGCAGAATGGTAAGCAGCAGCCGGTTCAAGGTTGGGCTCATTTGACAATAACTCTAAACCGGAACGATTCGGTTGGACCAGATCAAACTCCCGACTGGAGCTGCTGACAGCAGGACGCCCTGCCTACGCCGGGACCCTTCCATTCAACCGGTAGGGGGGTCTTGTTCCCTGCCTAGATTCGATCCTGTCCCTGTTCTGTTCCACGGCTCGCCGAAGCCGCGCACGAAGAACTCGGCGACCAGCTCACCAACCGGACCGGCCGCGGAAATCGCGAACCCAGCCGCGCGGAGCCATAGGCGCCACCACGAAATCGCCGGCCGCGACGAACCACCGGGCGAGGCTTTGGGACTGCGGCAGTCCTCTCCCGGCGTAGCGCAAGACAACTTCCTGGGGAACAAAACGCGTCATCCGGGGTGGCGCCTGATCGAAGTGGTACGGGAGATCCCCGGCTTGAGCCACGCCGCGGCGGCGCAGGGATTGGGCGATTCTGGGCTCAGTTTCCGCAAGACTCAGGAAAGGCCGCGTCCAAGACTTTAACCACCTCCGGCGGAACGCAGACGTGCGGAGGAGCAATGAGGATTTCTCCTCCCGCTTGGGACGCCTTGTGCGCAGAATACCGCAGTCGATAAGGAATGATCTGGCAACCGCCGTAGAGGTTTCGCACCTCAGGAACATCGTCGTACGTGACGACCCACGGTGCGCGAACGACTTTCCGAATTTCCTTCGCGAACCGGTCGTGGTCCGCATCAATGAAATGATTGAGATACAACTCCCGGCCCTTGTGGTAGTAGGGCGGGTCAGCGAAAATGAAGACTCGTTCGCGCAGATGGTCCGGGTCGAGGCGGCGAAGAAGTGTCCCCGCATCCAGCCCGGAACTCGTCACCCGAGTTCCGAACTCACCGATCTCCTCGACACGGCGGGCCAAGGCGGCCCTTGAAAACCTTGCTGAGATATCCCACCTCCCAGATTGAGCGATTCCACCAATCGGCCCCCCATTCTTGACGATTCCTGATCGGTTGCACCGATTAAGGTAAAACGCAGCGAAGCCAAGGTCAGCTCGCCCAGATCTGGTTCCCCGCCGATAGATGGCTCGCTGCCGCCGCCATTCCTCAATCGAGAGCTCTACGGTTCGAATCCTGGCAGCGAAAGCCTCTGAGTTTTCGGTTACGCAACGCCAAAAGGACGAAATCGCCCGATCCTTATCATTGATGTATATACCGTTTACATGACCATCCGAAAGGAGCTTGAGCGCGGCGCCGGCTCCACCGGCAAATGGTTCCACAAACAGGCCACCCTGGGCGGAATTTGCATAGAGTATGGATTTCAACACTCCCGCCAAGACAACCTTCCCGCCCGGATAGCGTAACGGACTGGGATTCCTGATCTTCACTTGAGGAGGGCGGTGGTAAGGATTGGAAGGAGAACATTCCGCATCTGGCGAACGTGCCCAGGGTTGGCGGACCAGTGTTGGTTATGAACGTACAAGTGAAGTGTCTCGTAGCTCAATGGGCCGGTCTGACCCAAAAGCATAGGAAGAGCTCGCTTGGCGTCGGGGTCCAAAGTGAAGTCAGGGATCTTGCCGTCATTAATGTCCGACAGAATCAGTCCGATGCCCACCTCGTTTGGTGCACATTTGTGCAATTTCCCCAACATCTTGTGATGCCCACGCACCTGGAGCCAGGTGTGGAGGGCAAGCTCTACCAGACAACGTAACGTTATTGCGCATACGATTGGCTCATCCTCAGTGTCTAGTCGCTTCGCTTCTTTGAGCAAATCCGAAAGTTTGGAGTGGGAGTGGTCACAAATCACCGTTTTCGGGATCAACTTTGCCGACGGTACAGCGCTACGCCTACCACCTGGTGGAGGCGGAGGCGCGACGGTTGGCGAGGGTTGTGCTTTCACCGCAGCGGTCACTAGCGCTGCCGCGGTCGTCCTCTTCTTTGGCGGGGAATAACTCAAAGTTCTGATGTAGTCCATTTGGTTGGCATCTTTCCCGAGCGTTCGGGTATCCACCGTTCTCTTATCAACGACATCGTCCAAGATCTTCCCCAGCACATCCATGAATTTGTTATCGTCCGGTACCGTAAGTCCCTGAGCGGTGTAGGTGATTCCAAGGGCGGCGCGCGGTGCTTTGGGTTTGACGAGCCGCTCAAACACCACGGAGTACGGAAACTCTCGAGGGTCCCTCCGGATCCGTTCGGCGCCCTTTCCAGGTGCAATGCGGCACAGGTTGAAGAAATCCACTGCAGCCGCCGCATGTTCGATTTCGGCTGGCGGCACGCCCATGAGGTTCAGATCATTTTCGGTGCGGCCTGCGTGAAGCTGTTGGACGATCCACTGAGCTTGCTGGAGAGGTGACCATCCCTTTGAGTACGCTTGGACGGCATGCTTGGCGTACATTGCGACCTCGGCGTCATATCGGGTAGGGACAACTTCGACGTGAACTTTGCGCGGCGGTGCAGCCTTTTCAGCGAGCCGTTTGAATGCCTCCTGCCTTTTGGCTGGGGCGAGCGTGGGATTCAGAAGGAGCCGAAGGGCGCACAGTCGCCGATTTCCTTCGTAGACCACATGCTTCTGCTCTTCGAGAACGGCGATCAACCTCTCTGTCCGCAACCAGCCAACGTCCGCGATTTTGTTAGCTAAGTCCTCAATGCCTTCATTTTGACAGAGTTCCTCAATTATTTGTGCATCGCTCTTTTGCTGTGCGGGATCGGCGAGCCTCGGGTTGTCTTGAAGGAAATGCAGTTGTCTCACGGGAAGCTCCATGGCCTTCCATTTCGAAGAATCGACTAGTGGCATAATGGTAATGGTAATGGATTCCCGGACACGCTGCCAAGCAACCGGTCCCCAATGCAAGCGTTCGGTCAGATCAATTGCATTTGGCCCCGGCCGGGGTCAGCCAATGGCACCAGGGACAGGGCGTCAGTTGGTCACTTGGGACACCGATAGATGTCCCCAGAAGTGAGGTCAAGGGACAGGACACTTGTCGAAGTTCGACCAATAGATGCCCTGTCCCCAGTGCCCACCAGTGCCCAGTCCTTTCCCCTGCCCGGATTCGGTCCGGGGCGCATCTCAGTTTTTGGGCGGAGCCGCCGCCGCGCGGTGGCCCTACCTCAGGCAGAGGTCCCGGTCAGCCGGGACCCGTCCAGAAACTGAGATGCGCCCTTCGGTCCGTGATGCCGAACCCTCTTCCGTGCCGTAAAGGGTCCTGTCCCCGCCCACGGCGACGCTGACCCGCGACGCCCTGTCCCCTCCCCGCGATTGGGTGCCGATCGGACCCGGGATCACGGCCGGCGGACCCGGAAAAATCCGGAATCCTCCGCACGCCCTGGCACCGGCAGCGTGAAGGCGCCGGCTGGGACTTGGTTGGTCTGCAGCGCGTGCCAGGAAGCCCCCAGATTCGAAGTGACGTCGATCACCACGCTCCCCGCCGTCTCCATCGTCCCTTGGAGGGTCAACTCTCCGG
>CAYYSX010000446.1:0-1097 GCA_964474315.1 uncultured Verrucomicrobiota bacterium
TTTTCAGCCTGCAATTTCTGGACCTCTCGTGGAACCAACTCACGAACCTGACGCTGCCCGTGGGCCTTTCCAGCCTGCAAACGCTGTACCTCATCTCTAACGAACTCACGAGCCTGACCCTGCCCGAGGATCTATCCAGCCTGCAAACGCTGATCCTCGGCTACAACGAACTCACGAGCCTGACGCTGCCCGAAGGCCTGTCCAGTCTCACGGCACTGGATCTCACGGACAATCGTCTGAGCGACTTCGCTTTCTTGAGCGGCCTGCCCAGCCTGCAATTTCTGTACCTCCCCGGCAACCGACTCACGAACCTGACGCTACCCGAGGGCCTGTCCAGCCTGCGAACGCTGCAGCTCTCCTACAACGAACTCACGAGCCTGACCCTGCCCGAGGACCTGTCCAGCCTGCAATGGTTGGAACTTTTCGGCAACAGACTCACGAGCCTGACTGTACCCTGGCGGTTGGCCAGCCTGACCGCCTTGTGGATCGGGGTGAATCCCCTGGTGGAACTCAAGGTGTATGAACCGGTCTTCAACCAGCTTCTGGTGCATGGATTTCCCAGGGAACGGATCATCGTCCTTCCTATGGATCCGCGTCTCGGCCCGGTCAGCATCGGGATTGACGGTGGCATCCAGTTGCCTCTGAGCGGTCCGAGCGGGCGGGCGGTCCGCGTGCAGCGCAGCATCAACCTCGTGGAGTGGGAGGATTGGAAAACCGTGACCCTCGAAGGACCTGCCGTCGTACTGGTGGATGACCCCGCCCTCGGCTCGTTTTACTTTTATCGGGCCGTCGAAATCCCCACCGATCCCGGCCCGTGAACAGAGGACGGAGGACAGACCTCGTCGCTCAACCTTTCCGTCCTCTGTCCTCTGCCCTCCGGCCGTTCATCCGCGGTTCACCTTCCCCCTCACTTCGGGAACCGCTGGTCCGGATAGTCCGGGCGCGGCGGAATCGGCCGCAGATCCTGGGCAATCAATTCCTGCAAGGGATCCTGGGGGGGGCGGGACAGGGCATCAGTTGATGATCTGGGGCGCCGACGGATGTCCCTTCCAATCCCTCTCACCCGGTTACGTGGCAGTGGGACGACGTCGGTGATC
>CAYYSX010000446.1:1197-3618 GCA_964474315.1 uncultured Verrucomicrobiota bacterium
TCTTCACCAGCGCGGGATCCGTCCGGGGCGATGACCGCTTCGTCGGAAGCTGGGTTCTCGACGAAGGATTCCAGATCGTGGAAATCCTGTTCCGGTCGGATGGTCGTTATCAGATTGACACCCGAAGCACCGACCCGGACTTCGGCTTTTTCTTCACCGAGCGGGGGCGCTACGAGGTCGCCGGGACCGGGCTGTCCTTGCATTCCTACGAATACTTTGGAGAGCCGGAACCCAGGCGTTATGAGTTTCTGTTCGACAGCCAGACCCTGTCCCTCACGCGGGCCGAGTTCTCCCTGACCGAGATCTATCAGTTCAAGACGGGATCGAAGGAACAGGTGCTCGCCCAGGAAACGGCGGCGCACGATCCCGTCGGCAAATGGTGCCGTGGGAATGCCTCCTCGGGCATCGACGAATACCTTTTCCGTCCCGGCGGCTACGCTACTACGTCTTCGTGCGAACGCATTCCGAGAGCCCGTTTCCGCCGGAAATCGTCCGCGGACGCTATCGGGTCGAGGGAAGCCACCTGACCCTCCGGCCGTACGGCGGCGTGGAGGCGCCCTACGAACTGGATTTTTTCGGGGAGACCCTGACCCTGATCCGACAGGAACCGTTCTCGGGTGACGCGACGGGCTACGACTTGGTGGCGGGTTCCCGAACGGAAGTGCGAGCGAAGGCGGCCGAGGCGGATGCTTTTCTGGCGGGAAACGACTGGCAGGTGGGGATCTGGGAAATCCGCGACCCGTTCCTGACGGTGGATCTGACGCTTCGTCCGGACGGTCATTACACCGCCGTGAACTCGACGGAATTTCTGAACGGGACGGTGCGGGGACGTTATCTCCTGGAACCCCAGCGTATTCAGCTTCTTCCGTTCATCGGCCAGGATCTGTACGCCCGCAGCAACGGCGAATTTGGAAAGGTCGAACGGACCCGCGAACTCGACTACTACGACTGCGAACTGCAGTTCATCGATCTGGAAGCGATTTCCCAATCAGTCGTCATCGCGCGAAAGCGCGTGGGCAGCGACGTGTCCGTCGCGGACAAGGCCCGTCAGGCGCAGACCGAGCGGGCGGTGGAGGGGTGGCATCTGGGCATTTGGGAGGTCCAAGATCCGCTGGGCTGGATGCAATTCACGCTACGCCCCGACGGACGTTACCTCGCGCAGTTCGGGACGGGCGGCCTCCCGAGTCAGGTGGAACGCGGACGTTATGTCGTGGGATCCGACAAAATCACTCTCGCTCCCTATGCGGGTCTCGGCTCCGCCCGGGGATTCGAGCTGGACCTGTATGACGGCGATTTGTTCCTGGCGGGCGATCCGGTGCGCCTGGTCATCGCGCGAAAGATTCCTGGTTCGGCAGCGGAGGTGGTCGAGAAGACGCAGAATCCGGTGGCCATGAACGGCGAGCGGGGAACCATCCTGGGACGGTGGACGGCCGACCCTCCCGGGCAGTCCACGGAACTAGTGTTCCGGACCGACGGCCAATTTCGCCTGGATCGCTGTGCGCAAAGCGCCGCCTCCCGCGACTACGGGCTCTACCAGGTAGATATGGCTTCGCGAACCCTCGTTCTGGACTCGCGTTTCTCCCCGGTTCAGACCCTGGGACTCGATTTCTACGGCGACACCCTGACGATCTACGGAGGCCTCGGCGCGCCGAGCACCTATGTGGTTCACCTCGGTGAAGTGGACGCGGCCATCGCGGCTTCCTTAGCGGCCGACGAGGCCCGGGAGCAAGTGGACACGCAGTGGCTGGCCCGGGTGCCGGTGGCTCCGAGAAATCCCGACGCCGTGCAGATCCCCACCGGCGACCTTCCCGCGGATCCCTTCCCCGGGCGAATTTTCACCGATCCCACGGTGCTGACCCCGTATCGACTCTACCGGCGGCTGATCCCGGGCTTCGTTTACTTCGACGTCCAGGGCGTCATTAGAAGCGTAGCAGTGGTCCATACCCGGGAATGGCATTTCTTCCCCACGGGACGGGTGCTGGTGCGTTTCAAGAACTACTACGCCGGAGCCTTCTATCCTTCGACCGTGGAGGAAGTCAGCGATTCGTGGGGTGCCTATCATATAGGCCCCAAACCCAGCCAATCCGACATTCTGCACCTCTTCGCCGACAACTCGGTGTGGCTGGCGATGGATTCCGGCGACGAGATCGAGATGACGCTCGAGGACGGCCGGCGACACCTGTTCTGGGAAAAGGACTATCAGATCCTTTCCGAATGGGCGTCCGAGCAACAGCCGGTTCCTTGCGAATCTCCGGACGAAGTGGACCCGAGCCTGCTCAACACCGGAATCTCACTCTCCACCAGTATCAGCCCGGATGACCTCGGAGGCTCGCCACCCGTCCTGCTGGGCATTATCCGCTCGGCCTCCGGAGAGTTGACCCTCCAAGGGACGATGGAGACGGCGGGGAGCGTGGTGATCGA
>CAYYSX010000447.1:0-3599 GCA_964474315.1 uncultured Verrucomicrobiota bacterium
GACCTGTGCGCTCCACCGTTTCGTCCGGCGCACGTCGCTGAGCTGAGGTCGTTAGGCTCCTGCGGCGCATGGAGTGTGACGGAGTTCCTGGCGGTGAGGGCGGTTGTTGATGATTCGGTCGGTTCAGGGCGCGTTGGCGCCTTGACAGCGGGCAGCGGATTGGGAGCCTCCACAGACATCGATAGGTTCGAGACCAATGAGCAGGGAGAGTTCGAGCGGTAGGTGGTGGCGTCAGTTCGGGTGCGAATTGACGAGCGGCTGCCTTAGAGCGAGGCACATGTTTTCCGCCGGCGCGTCGGTCGCGACAACACCTTGGCCTAACCCGGAAGCGGAATAGGTCGGGCGGGAGAGGCGTGGGTTTGGAATGGGCGTGGGGCCGCCCGACTTATTTCGCAGGTTGGACGGAGCCGCGGAAGAGGCCTGGGCGGTATAGGAAAACTACCTCAGGAGGGTGGACCGGAGGAGCCAGGACGGAGGGAAGACCGGGGGGTACCGTGTGGCCACAGGGTGGAATGAGGTGCTGAGGAAATAAGATCTGGGGTGGAAGGCCGCTTTGGTGTCGGTCCAAAGGGCTGGAAGGCGCGTCGTGGCAGGGAGGGAGCGCTCCGTCGGAGGGAGTGGCGTCCACGGACGGGAGACAGGAATCGAGATGGGGAGGGCTGGGTCCATGGGTTATGAGCTGTCGCAGATCGGAGGCGGTTCTCCGGCCTGGAGGCGCACGAGGCGGGCGCCGCGTCGGAGGGGGACGAAGCGTCCGCCGGCATCGAGACGACCGACGCAGATCAGGTCCTGGCCTTGACAGCGCGGACAGCCCGCCCGTTCGGCCTGGGGTGCCGGCGGGGTCTGGGTGGGAGCCAGATCCACCCGCCAGGGGGATGGCTCCAAGGCGGCACGGGCGGCGGGAAGGTCCCGCGATCGGCGGTTGTTCCCCAGGAGTCCGTAGTGGCGGATCTTGGTGAAGCCGGGCGGAAGGATGTGGAGAGCAAAGCGTCGGACGAACGCGCGTCCATCGAGGGTCATTTCGCGGAGGACGCCGCCGTTACGGTAGTCCTTGTACCGGAAAGTGACGGTCCGTTCGTCCATACGCAGGAGGCGGGCGTTACTGAGGGCGACCCGATGCGTGTAGCGGCCTAGGTATTGAAGGACGGATTCGGGGCCGACGACGGAACCTTTGGCGAAGACGATCCAGGGCCTGCGGTGCAGCGGCTCCAGGGTGCGCTGCCACACGGCTGGATCACGCCACGCGGCAAGGCGTCCCTCGAAGTGGAGTTCGCCGCGCGAGCGGAGTGCCTCCAGTCCGGCCAGGAACTGGGCGGCGAAGCGTGCGCCCACCGCACGGACGGGGAACAGGAACTGGGTCTGGGGTGGCCCCTTCCACTGCGGCGGATCGGCGGCGGTCAGCCCACCGCCGGTGACCAGGCAGTGGAGGTGGGGATGATCCAGGAGGTTCTGGCCCCAGGTATGCAGCAGGGCGGTGAGGCCGAGTCGGACTCCGAACCGTTCGGCGCCGAACTGCAGGAGGGTGGCCGAGGCGGCATCGAACAGCAGGGTGTAGAGGGCCTTGGGGTTTTGCAGGGCCAGGGGTCGCAAGACCGCCGGCAGGGTGAAGACCCAGTGAAAATACCGGACCGGCAACAGCGCCTGTTGCTGTCGTTCCAGCCAGGCCTCACGGGCACGGGCGGTGCATTCGGGGCAATGACGGTCCCCGCAGCCCTGCGGACGCCAAGGGGCCGCGGAGCACGCTGCACACTGCCAGAGCGTCCAACCCAGTTGTCCGGTATGACAACGGGCCAACCGCCGCAGCACCTGCTGGGAATGCGGGGAGAGCGGGCCGGCGAAGGCCGGCAGGAAGCGGCGCAACACCGCCGCGATGCTGGGACCCGGTCCGGGCGCCCCGCAGCGGGGCGCGGCCATTCAGCGCCGCTTGAGGTCCAGAAGTCCCAGCGGACTGCGGATCTGACCGAGCCGTTCCTGACGCACGTGCAGATAGCGCACCGTGGTGCTGAGGGAGGCGTGACCCAGGAGCTTCTGAACCACGGTGATCTCCACCCCGCTTTCCAGCAATAAGGTGGCGAAGCTATGGCGCAAGGAGTGGATCCCCAGCTTCTTCTGAATCCCCGAACGGCGCAGGGCGCGGTAGAAGAGATTTGGGGCGGTGCCCTTGCAGATGGGGTCCTGATCCGGACCCTGGGAGAAGAGCCAGCGCGCCGGCCGGTGAACGCGGTACCACTGGCGCAGTTCCCGGAGCAGGACCGGACTCAGCAGGGTGAGGCGCTGGCGTCCCCCCTTGGGATGGGACACCCGCAGTTGCAGCCGCGGGGCGTCCAGGTCGCTGATCTGGACATGGGTCGCCTCGGAGAGGCGCAGGCCGCAGCCAAAGACGGTCATGAGGAAGACCCGGGCCAAGGGATCCCCGGCGGTGCCGACGGTGATCAGCCGTTCGATCTCCTCGATGCTGAACACCCGCGGGGGCTGGACCGTGCGGGCGGGCCGCTGGATGCCGGTCAGATAGGGCTCGAGGTCCTGCCCGAGCAGCCCGTGGTAGAAGGCCCGGAGCGCATTGATGGCCAGGTTGATGGAGGAGGCGGAGAGCTTGCGCTCGGTGATCAGGTGCAGTATCCAGGCCCGAATCTCGGGCTGCCCGAGTTGATCCGGAGAACGCTTGTGGAACTTGGCCAGATCATAAATCCAGGACGTGTAGGCCTGGACGGTCCGCTTGGCCTTCTGCTGAAGGACCAGATGTTCCACGAAGCGCTGGCGCAGCGGCGTGATGCGCCCCTTCGGCGTGCCCGCGTTGGTGTGAGAGGAGGTGGAGGAACCAATGCCTGATGAATGGATCATAGGCGGGCACTCTCACCTCCAGCCCTCCCCCATCTCCACCCTCGGCGAAGCCTCCCGCGCAGCGGCTTCGTTCAACCAGGCGCTCCAGCGAACGGCGGCGGGCCGTCGCCGTTGCAATCGGCGCGTCTCCTGGCCGCCGTCGCTGAGCTTGGGTCGTTAGCTGCCATCGCCATGCTTTGCGCCAAGTGCCATCAGAAAGAGGCTACGGTCCATTTCAAGACCGTAGTGGATGGCACGGAGGAGGAGACCGTTCACCTCTGCAAGGATTGCGCTCCAGACTCCGGATTTGATTTGGACAAGTTAGACCTGAAGCAGATCGAGGCACTGTCGGTTGTCGGGAAGAAGTGCGAGTTCTGTGGGAAGGATGCATTCTCTGGAGAGATGCGTGCCGGTGGTGGCGCGATCTATTGGTGCTTCGACTGTGGGATTGAGTTTGCTGTCATCCTCCGGGATTTTCTCGTTGCCGAGCGGCCTGACCTATTGCAGCGGAGCAAAGAGGAGAGTTCATTCTTATCCTTTTGCTCCGACACCGGACTTCAGGCATGGTCAGTGTCAGCCAGTCAGAGAGCGACACAGACACTGAAAGAGAGGAGACAACAAGATGGTCGTGACAAAGGCAGCTAACCATGCGCTGCAGCGAACCCGGCAGAGCGTCGTGATTTGCAATCCATGCGTCCCGTGGGCCGGGTCGCTGAGCTTGGGTCGTTAGGCCACTCGACACGTTATGGAGAATCCGAAGTCAGTTCACCGATTTCTGC
>CAYYSX010000448.1:0-3590 GCA_964474315.1 uncultured Verrucomicrobiota bacterium
TGCCGAAACTGTTCCACAATTCGTCTCATCTTGAAAGCGAATTAGAATAAGGACCGTGTCCAGATGCACCTTAGATGTCGAGTCCCGGCAGGGACGGCAGAAAGACGGGCCTTTTTCTTTCGTCCCTGCCGGGACTTGCTTTCGCCGCTTCAGCCAGCCACCGATAAATCGGTGGGCTATTTTCGGTCGTCCCTCCGGGACTGCAATAAACTGAGATGCGCCCACCGACTGGGATGAGCATTTCAGTTGGGTGCGGGCGCAGGGAAAATTTCCCACGGATGACCTGGAGCGAACCCCTGAAACCGCCCGATGATTTATTGCGACACTAATTTGAGAGGTCCGCGTTCGGAGTCCCGGCTTGAGCCGGCGGAGCGGTTCCTTGTCCCGACGCGTTGGAAAGCGACCGAGCCCCTTGGAAAAGCCAAGCGCTCCACCGCCTGAAGGCGGGACTCCCAACCTTCCGCGGACCGAACCCCCTCCCATCACCAACGGAAATCCCTGCGCGCCTTGGCGATGGCTTCGTGTCGGCTGTGCGCCTGAAGTTTGGTGTACAGACGCCGAATGTAGGTGTTGAGCGTGCTGGGCTTGATCGACATGAGATCGGCGCACTCTTTATAGCTGCGTCCCCGCACCAGCCAGTTGAGCAGCTCGGACTCCCGGGGAGAGAGACCTTCCTCCCGGTCAGCGGCCTCATGCTGAAAAGCCCGGACCACCTTGCGAGCAATGGCGCTGCTCATGGGGGAACCCCCCGCGTGAAGATCGCGAATGGCGGAGATCAGCTCCCGGCGCAAATCTCTCTTCAGGACATATCCGGTGGCGCCGGCGCGTAACGCGGAGAACACCAGGTCGTCGTCATCGAACATGGTCAGCACCAGGAATTGCGTTTGTGGCATCCGCGGCTTCCAGTCGCGCACCAAGTCAATGCCGCTCGGGCCGGGCAACTTGATGTCGGTGACCACGACGTCCACCGGCTGCGCCGTGATCAGGTGGACCGCGTCGGCAGCCGCCGCCGCCTGGCCCACGACGGTGAGATCCGGCTGACGGTGCAACTGCTCCAGCAATTCCTCGGTCAGTTGTGCATCGTCCTCCACGAGCGCGATCCGGATCGGGGATGATGAGCGGGTCATGCCCATGCCGCAGGGTCGCCCGCGGCCGGGAGTTTGGCCACCAGATATCGCCCGCCGTTTGTACGATGTTTATGCGACATGACAAACCAGCGGGTGGGGTGGGTAATGGGAGTGCTCTTATGAACAAACTTCCTCCACTTGCCTTCACTCTCGCCCTTGGGTTGGCGGCGTCCCCGGCCTTCGCTGCCAGCTTGTTGGTGTTCTCCAGCGGTGACGCGACCCAGGATTCCACGCTCCTCGGCATTCTCGATGCCGCGGGACACACTTATCAATAACGGGAAGTAGAGCTCCCAAAGAACTTCGGGCCACCGCCAGATTCCGATTCCGGCCAGCGATTGATGCTGTGGAGGCCCATCCCACTTTCTATGAAGAAACAATAGCACTGATTCACACTAAACCACTGTTACCAAAGAAAACCAAAACCATAGACATCATGAACAAACCATCCCGCGTTATCCTTCCCCTTGCCGTCTTGCTTTCGACGGCGCCGTCCTTGCTTGGACAATACTTTTCTGGCAACGGCTCGGCGAGCGCCTCCGTCACCCCGGGGGATCCCTCCTCCAGTTCGGTCTTCACCTCGTTTCCTACTGGATTGGACGATGGATCGCTGCCCGGAAGCACCTCCGGCTCGGCCTCCTTTACCGCCAACGGCGTCAGCGCGGTTGGATCGGCCTCGGGCACCTATGCGGTGAGTTCCGGATGGAACAACATCTCGGTGTCCACGACGGCGGCGTTCAACTATCCGGCCACCCCACCCAACTCGGAACTGGGCAATCTGTTTGGCTACGGCGCTTTAGGATCGGCCGACGGGTACGGGTATATCACCATTTATGATGTCGTTTTCTCGGGGCCATCAGTGGCCACCTTAGGGAGCTTCAATCTATCGTTCTCGGGCAGTAACGAGGCTAGCGGTGGTGGGACCGCCCAAGACGGCAACATCTATGGCCAATCGTCCTTTAATGTGAGTCTGAGCGGGGCTACCCCGTCCTCTGGACATTTCTCTGGAAACATATGGAAGTATGCTGATGGGATTCCGGTTGATGGCGGCGATCTGTTGGCTGGATACACCGGAGGCACCGTCGATCTTTCAACGGGGCAATGGGTGATCCCTACCGGAGTACCATTGACGTTACAAATCGACCTCTCCGGCTACTCCAGCGGTTTTGGACGGTACGACTCCAACGGCGAAGCCTCCAGTGAAGCCAACGTATGGCTGTCTCTCAACACCCCGTTGTTCAACCTCCCCGAAGGTTTCACGGTGAATTCCGCCGATGGCGCGATTGTGGACAACTTCTATACCGCCGTCCCCGAGCCGGAACACTACTTTGCCCTGGCCGGAGCCGGCCTGGCGTTGTTCGGCCTCTATCGCCGGGCTCGCCGCACCCGCTCAGCCTGACCCAAACCAGACCTGCGTCCTGACGTGCGCCAGCACGTCGGGACCGCGGCCGGTGCGCGGGTTGGCCGATTCGGCCCTGATTCGCCAGCTATTTGACCTGGCACTTTGTGCCCTGTACCGCAATACGGTGAAGTGGCCCGGCCAGGGTGTTCGAGCGGACGAGCCGTCCGCGCTCCAGATGGGCGTCCTGTACCGCAGGCCTCCCGGCCTGCTGTGCCGCAGGTTTTTAACCTGCCCCCCGGGTCCACCGGCAGGCTGAAAGCCTGCGGTACAGCAGACAGGAATGTCTGCGGTACAAGGCTACGCCGTCCCCTGGGAAACAAAGTGCCAAGTCATCTGTTCTCTCCCCAAGTCATGGGCAGAACTCAAAGCGTTTCCCAGTCCTCTGGAGATATCCGACGTCCGAGAACTTGCTCGACCTGACGCAGCAGCATCTTAAGTTGTGGTACCGAATAGTCGGCATTGCTGGGAGTGGTCTGGCGGTGTGCCCCAAGCACCAGGAACTCATGCCGAGTTCCGCGGCAGGGGCCGGAAAATCCCAGCGCTCGCAGTTTGCGGAAAAACTCACGTCGTTTGATCGGATGCCATCCGGCCATAGCCACGGGTGTTCAAGTCAATGCCCGCGAGCCGTGGCAATTTATGCCCCAAGCGAAGTCCAAGCAGCAGCCAGTCCTCCAGGGTCGATCTCAGTTCGTGCTCGCACTGGCGAAGGGTTTTTCCGAAGGCAATGACACCCGGGAGTTTGGGAATCTCGCCGGCAAATGAACCGTCTTCCAACTGGTCGTAGCGGGCCAACTCCATGGCCGCCGCGATATAAGTGGAGAGTGGAAACGTCACGGTGGGAGAATGAGCCAACCGACGCCTGCAGCAAGGAGGAAGGCGCCCATGCGTGGCACACCAAAAATTTCAACATCGGCCTTCCCTGGATCCTCCCCCTTTCTTCTCCACGGCTCCAAGCCGGTTCAGCCAGGCGACCACCACGTAGAACCAGCTATTCGACCTGGCACTTTGTGCCGTGTAGCGCAGGCCTCCCGGCCTGCTGTGCCGCAGGTTTTTAACCTGCCCCC
>CAYYSX010000449.1:0-3586 GCA_964474315.1 uncultured Verrucomicrobiota bacterium
CAAGAAGAAATTCTGAAAAATATCAAAATTTCGAATTTTCGATATGCCGAGCAGTGGGGAGGCTGTCCAGTGGAGCGTGAGACGTGACGTGTGGAGCGCAGAGGGTCGTCAGTGGCCAGCCTGTCCCTTGAATTACTTGAGCGCATCCGGCTGAGGGACGGAGCGTGTGTTGGCGATAGGTTTGGGGCGAAGGGCTCTGTGCGCCGAAGGGATGCCCGCTCTGGCGCCCCATCAGGGCGCAGGTCGTCGGGAGGGCCTGGACCCAGGGCATCGCCAAAAGGCTCAGCCTTGGGCTAAGGTTTGGGGCCCGTCAGGGCCACCACATGGCCCACCATTGAGATGCACCCGAGCTTGCATCCCCTTCCGGCTTCCGGCTCGAGCCAAGAGCGCGTCCTACCGTTCCGGCTACTGCCGCAATTGGAAGAACTGATTACCGGTTCCGATCTCGATGGTGACGGATTGATTCTCTACCCCGCTCACGGGTTCCCAAGCACCGTCCGTCAGGCTTTCCCTGGACTCGAGCACCCAGTCGCCTTCCGCCGACCACGACAAGATCAAGCTGTTGCCGGAGAGGGTGAACGCGATCTCGGGCGGACCGGAGGGGACCGCAATGCCATAGCGATCTCCCAGGTAAGAAAACAGGCGCCCGAGATCGGCCTCCGAGAGGACGGTGTTGTACACGATCAGTTCGGCCAGGTCACCCCGCAGCCAGGTGACCAAGTCGTCCCGAGTGCCGATCCGCAGCGGTTTGCCCGCATCGGCGGTCGGGGCCGTAATCTGACCGCCGCCGTTCGCCTCACCGTTCAGATAATGCTGCACCGTCGTGCCGGCCACCGAGAAGCCGACGATGGCATACTCACCCGCCACTAATGGATTGGCTCCATCCGCCGCGCCTTCCCCTTGTCCGCCCCGGTACAGGCGCGGAATACCAGTGCCAGGAAGGACATAGTAATCGGTGGGGCGGGGAACGTTGTTGTCGGTCTTGGCCCAAACACCGCGGAAGGTGTCAAAGTCGTCCATCCGCAACACAAAGAAGCTGCTGATATCGCCGACGATGGCGAGGCTCGCCGAATGAGCGACCTCGAGGTAATCGTCCTCCCCATCGAAATAGATGGCCGGTTGACCGTTGACCGCCTCGGCTCTCCATTGCGGGCGGGAGTCGGCGGCCGGCTGGTGGGCGGCATTGGAGTTCCCCGATCCATCTTCCCAGCTCTGCACGCCTCCGGCTTCTTCCGTCACGCCCTGATCCGCCCGCAACCAGAGTTTGAGATTCTCGGCGGCGGGCAGCGGCAGTTCGACCGTCGTCGTGACGGTGATACGCACGGGCGCGGAAACCGTGGTCGCCCCCAACTGATCCGTTGCCCTGGCCGTGAGCAAGCCCTCGTCGGCCGCGGGAAACTCCAGGACCGCGGTGTATGGCGGTTGGGTGGCGCTGGCGACCGGGCTCCCGTTGAGCAGAAAATCCACCCGCACCACCGCTCCGTCGGAATCCGTCGCCGTCGCTTCGACCGTGACGCTCGCCGGCGCCGGTCGGGTAATATCTCCCGGAGGCGACGTCAGCGTGACTTGCGGTGGAACATTGCTCACGGTCAACAGCGGCAAGCCGTACTTTTCCGCCAAGTAAAACTCCGCGCTCCGCCGATCCTCCGGGGAAAGCGCAATATCATAGATCAGCAGCTCCGCCAGATCGCCCTTCAATTGCGTCACATAATCATCGCGCGTTCCGATGCGGAGTGGCGTGTCGGCATCCGCCACCGTCGCGCTAATGACTCCCGTACTGGTGACCCGGCTATTGAGGAAATGGGCGACACTGGTCCCCTCGACCCCGAAGCCAGCCAATTCCACTTCTCCCGCCCGGAAGGCCACGCCGCCCACGGTCGTTCCCAGGCTCCCGGCCCCGTTGCCCCGGTATAAGCGCGGGATGCCCGAGTTGGGGTCGGTATAAAAGTCCGTCGGCGCAGGAAGGTTGACACTCGTCTTGCCCCAAACGGCCCGCCACGTCGCGAAATCATCCATCCTCACCACGAACAGCGAGGTGAGGTCGCCGACGATCGACAGGCTGTCCGAGTCGGCAATTTCCAGAAAATCATCCTCCCCGTCGAAACGTAACGCCGCCTGCCCGTTGATCGCGTCTTCAATCCAAATCGGGGCAAACCCTCCGTCCAACGCGAAGGCATCGTTGCCCTGGCCCGACTGGTCGGCCCACTGCGTAACCGCTCCGCCATCGCCTCGGGTCACCCCGGCATCCGCCTTCACCCACAGTTGCAACCCCTCGGTCACGGTGAGCTCGGGGGGAGTCGTTTGCCGCACCTCCAGTGTCACTGGATCGGAAACCGTGCTGACATCCCGGTCGTCAGTGGCCCGCGCCGTAAACTCGTACTGACCCGAGGTGTCGAGTGTGACCCGGACCACATACGGCGGCGCGCTGGCCGTGGCGAACACGGCGCCGTTGGCCAGGAATTGGACTTGCGTGATCGTTCCGTCCGCATCGGCCGCCGTCGCCGTCAAGGTGGCCGTCTCGCCCGCATCGACTTCGGGCCCGGCCGGGACGACCGCCAAACTCACGGTCGGAGGCAGATTCTGCAGGTCGTACTTCGTGGCCAGATAGTCCACCACCGTCTCCCGTTCGGTCGCCGTCAACGAGCGGCTGTAGATGAGCAATTCGGCCAGATCGCCCTTAAATCGGGTTCCCAAGTCGTCGCGGGTTCCGATCCGCAAGGGAGAGCCGGAGTCGTACGACGCACCGGTCACCGGACCGCTCGCGGTGGTTTCCCCTCCGAGGTAATGCGCGATCTCCTCTCCACTCAAACTGAAGCCCACCACCAGATAGCGTTCGGCCCGCAACGCAATCCCGCCATCCAACGAACCCAACTGCTCCAAGGTTCCATCCCCGCGAATCAGGCGCGGGACGCCCGAGCCGGGGAGGGCGTAGTAATCAATGGGCGACGGCGCATTTCCCACGGTCTTCGCCCAGACGGCCCGAAACGTCGCAAAATCGTCGAAGCGCACCACAAACCACGAGGTGAAGTCCCCGGAGAAATCCCACCCCGCCGCATGAGCTAGTTCCAGATAGTCATCGGTTCCGTCGAAACGGAGCACCGGCTGTCCATTGAGGGCCTCGGCCACCAACCCCGGTGCCGTGGCCTCGTCCGGCGGGACGGCTTCCCCCGCGGATGCCGCCTGATTCGCCCACCCGACTACCCTTCCTCCCGTTTCCGTGACGCCCGCATCGGCGCGCAGCCAGACTTGCAGGCCATCCGTCACGGGGAGGCTTTGCGCCCGCGCTTCGGCCAGCGCCCCTCCAACTACCCAGCCACCCAGCAGCACGGAAAACAGGCTTCGGAACGAACCAAACGATTTCATGAGATCCAGCGTTGCCACCGCAGAAGCGGGCCGGGAGCCGGAGGCCCAGTCCTCACTTCGAGTCATGCTTCCGCATGGCGAAGACGTTCGGCACCCACAACCTGCATCTGGTGGAATTTCCTGGCCATCCTACGAAGGAGCCCCAGGGTGTCAATGCGGGCGACCAAGCTCCGGGGCGCATCTTGCTGGTGGGCCTCCAGGCGGGAGCGCGGACGGCTCGTCC
>CAYYSX010000450.1:0-3573 GCA_964474315.1 uncultured Verrucomicrobiota bacterium
TGGGTGGAGCGAAAGAGGTGTCGAGTCCCGGCCGGGACGGCAGAAAGACGGGCCTGTTTCTTTCGTCCCTGCCGGGACTGGCTTTCGCCGCTTCCGCCACCCACCGATCAATCGGTGGGCTATTTCCGGTCCTCTCTCCGCAACTGCAATAACCTGAGAGGCACCCGATTGAGGCTCTGTCCCTCCGGAGACCGACTCCGGGTCTGTCCTCTTTTTGAACTTTGAGCTTTGCCTTTGGAGCTTTCACCCCCCTCCGCTTCCCGCTTTTGCCCGGGCCGCCTTTCCCGCAGTCTTGGCGGCCACATGGGCAACACGTTTGGCCAGTTGTTCCGCGTCACCACCTGGGGGGAATCCCACGGCGGCGGGGTCGGTGTGGTGGTGGACGGTTGTCCGCCGCGCCTGCCGCTTTCCGAGGCGGACCTCCAGCGTGACCTCGATCGGCGGCGTCCGGGCCAGTCCAAAATCACCACCCCGCGGAAGGAGTCCGACACGGTCCAAATTCTCAGCGGCACGTTCGAAGGGCAGACCCTCGGCACGCCGATCTCTTTGTGGGTGAAGAACGAGGACTTCCGGCCGGAAGCCTACTCCGAGATGGCCACGAAGTTCCGGCCGTCGCACGCCGATTACACGTATCAGACCAAGTACGGCATCCGGGCTTGGCCGGGCGGGGGACGCAGCAGCGCGCGGGAAACCATCGGACGGGTCGCGGCGGGGGCGATTGCGAAGAAGCTGCTGCGCTTGCGGTGGGGGGTAGAAATCCTGGCGGCAGTCACCCGCGTGAAGGATTTGGAGGCGTCGATCGAGGTGGAGACGATCCGGGCCGAGCAAGTCGAGTCGAACATCGTGCGATGTCCGGACCCGGCGATGGCGGAGCGGATGATTGAACTGATCGAGGCGACGCGGCAGGACGGCGACAGTGTGGGCGGAATTGTGACGGGCGTGGCGCGAGGCGTGCCGGCTGGCTGGGGTTCGCCGGTGTTTGACCGGTTGGAGGCAGATTTGGCGAAAGCCATGCTGTCGTTGCCGGCGACCAAGGGCTTTGACATTGGCAGCGGATTTGCCGCGGTGAACTACACCGGACGCGAGCACAACGACGCCTTCCGGAACGTGGAGGGACGGGTTCGCACGGTCACCAATCGCAGCGGCGGCGTGCAGGGTGGGATTTCCAATGGCGAAACGATCTATTTCCGCGTGGCGTTCAAGCCGGTGGCGACGGTTATGCATGAGCAGGACACGGTGGATGCGGAGTGGCAGAACACGACGTTGAAGGGGCGTGGTCGGCATGATCCGTGTGTCTTGCCGCGAGCCGTGCCGATGGTCGAGGCGATGACCGCGCTGGTGCTGGTGGACCACGCGTTGCGGCAGGAGGCGCAGTGTGGGGGCGGGCGGGCGTCGTAGCGCAGGTCTCCCGACCTGCTGTGGCGCAGGTTTTCAACCTGCCCCCCCGGTCCACTGGCAGGCTAAAAGGCCTGCGGAACAGCAGACCGGAAAGTCTGCGCTACCAATTTTCTCCTTGGGGTTTCCTTCTTGCACCCGCTAATCGGCAGGCATGTCAGGTGTCGGGAAGGCGTCAGGGAAAGGTACGGCCGGCAGAAAGAAAGCGCCGGAAGCAGGGCGGGCCTATCTCACGGCTTCGGCCCGGCAAGCCGCGCAGAAATTTCGTCGCCGACTCAAACGATGCCGGACGCGGGACGATCCGGATTCGATTCACGAGCTGCGGGTGGAGGCGCGGCGCTTGCTGGTCTGGTGTGACTTGTTGCTCTGGCTCCGGCCGGGTGGGATCGCCGGCTCAACCCGGCGGGAGCTGAAACGCCTGCTGCGCCTGCTCGCCCGGCTGCGGGATACCCAGGTGCAGTTGGAACTGCTCGAACAAGCGCCGGTTTCCCTCCACGCCGCTACGGGTCGGCTTCGCCGATCACTGCGCCGCGAGGAAAAGCGGCAGTCCGACCGGGTCCGGCACCGCTGTCGCGACACCCATCCGCTCCGGATGGTTGAGGGACTCCTGGACGAAGCGGGTTCGCTCGCCGCGGTCCGTCGGTTCCGCGGCGGCCGCACTCAGTTGCCGTCCGCGTTGCTGGATTGGATGGATCGTTTGCATCATCGCGCCGGAAGCGCGCACGCCCACGTGGCCCCGACGCGTCCCGCTTCACTACATAAACTGCGTATCGCCCTGAAGCATCTTCGCTATGGGTTGGAAGCGGTGGTTCCGCCCGCAACACCCGGGTTCGCCCCGCTCGTGCGCCATCTCCGGCGCGCCCAGGGAATCCTGGGCGAAATTCAGGATGCCGACGTCTTCGTCGGCCAGCTCCGCGACGAGAAGCCGGAGTACGACGACCTGGTGACGTGGCTGGTGCGGCGACGGACCACGCGGATCCGTCAGTTCTTCGCCCAGGAGCCGCGCTGGGAACAAATGCTGCGGTCAGCGCCTCAGCTTCCGTCCATTCTTAAGACCTAATGCATCTCGACCGCGCAGGTCCCGAGTCCGCCGACGTAATAATTGAACTGCACGTTCGGATGGTCGGCGAGCAGTGACATCGGAACGGCGCTGTCCGGAATGTTCTGCGAAATCATCAGTGCCGTCAGACGCTGGCCGAGCGGGTTGTCATGGGTGCCGGCGTGCCAGATGGAAACCTTCTCTGCCTGCCAGGTCTCGACCGGACCGACCGTGATGGCCTTGGTAGGAACCATCGTGATGTTGCCGCCGCCGCTGGTCCGGGCGTTTTGCGCCAGGGTGAGCGGATGGAGATCCACCACGCGGGTGGCGAGTCGGCGGTATTCGGCGGGCGGGGGTGGTTCCTGTTTCCATTTCCCGCGGCGGGGCAGGGGATCATTGAACGCCCAATGCTTGATGTCGCCCTGTCCGCCCTGCATGACGGCACAGCGAACTCCGGCCTGCCAGGAGGCGCGGAACGGCGCCGTGTCAGCCTTGGGGAAATGGAGGTTGGCATCGGGCAGACGCAGCCGCCGGTCGATGCGATTGAAACAGAGCTCGCGATCGGCGCGTTCGAAGCTGAGCGGATGGGTCACGGGAACTTCACGACCGGTTTCAGGATCGAACCACTCGTCCATGCCCCAGAAGTGGGCGGAACCGAGCGAGAGTCCGAGCGCGTTCACCAGGCGTGCCACCAATGGAAGCTGCTCGGTCGGCCCGATGGGACCGCAGATTCCAACCGGATTGTCGGCCGTGCTCTGCCGCCAGGCGCCGATGTATTCGAGCGCTTCGGCGAGATAAAAGTCCTCCAAGGTGTCATAGAAGACGACTTGGAATCCCGGCCGGGAAAGCCGGCGAAGCTTTTCCGGAGTCAGCTTCGCGGCGTCGGCGATGAGTTGGGAGTCGAGGGTGGTGTAGTCCCACCAGTCAGGAGCAATGGCGCTAAGTTTGCGGGGCATGGGCGTGAGGCGTGAGGCGTGAGGTGTGAGGCGTGAGCAAGGGCGAAACAACAAACCAATCGCAAATCAAAAATTCCTAAGTCATCACCAATGAGCCCAGCGCTTCCGCCAAAGGATCGCCCTCCTGAGCGCTGAAACCCAGGTGCAGACGCCGACGCCAGCCTTCGGCATGTTCGAACTTTC
>CAYYSX010000451.1:0-3564 GCA_964474315.1 uncultured Verrucomicrobiota bacterium
GTCGCTTTTGCTTTTGATTTGGGGATCGATCATTGGGGTCGGTCCCCGGGGCAGGCGTGCCTACTGTTGATGCTCGCCCTGTTCGACCGAAGGAGGGACCTGGGGCAACGGTGGCTGCATCAGGTTGCCGGCTGCCTGACTGCGGTCGATCCACTTATCGACCGCGACCGGACGGTATGATTCCAGTTGTTGAATCAAGCGATCCGGATCGTTATCGACGAGTAAAGCGGCGTAGTGCTCGGGCCGAATGAATCTCTGTTCGACCGCCCGCGCCAGGAACTCCATGAGGGGCGTATAGAAATCAGCGACATTGAGGAAGGCGCAGGGTTTCTGCTGAAAACCAAGCTGGGTCCAAGAATAGACTTCAAAGATCTCTTCCAATGTTCCGATTCCACCGGGCAGAGCGACGAAGGCGTCGGCCAAACTGGCCATCTTCATTTTCCGGGCATGCATGGAGTCCACGGCGTGAAATTCGGTCAATCCCTGGTGAGCCACTTCCTTTTCGATCAGGCGGACTGGCATGACCCCAATGACTTTTCCGCCGGTGGTCAGGGCTCCGTCGGCCAGCGCTCCCATCAGGCCGACGTTGCCACCGCCATACACCACCGCGATCCCCCGGCTGGCCAGTAAGGCGCCGAATGAATAAGCGGAAGCCAGATATTCGGGAAGCAGCCCAGGGCTGGAGCCACAATAGACGCAAAGGGATGTTACTTTCATTCCTGGTCGAGGTAAATGGGCTGCATAAGGAATGAGCTAAAGACAAAGGCTTTCCGTTGGATCCTCCTCGGGGCACGCCGGCCAGCGCTCATTTCCTTCGGATGAGGTCGAGAAGCCCGGGAAAGCGCTTATTGACTTCCTGCTCGCGGATGGAACTCAGGCACTTCGTCCCCTCGCTGCGCGTGCTGAGCAAGCCAGCCTCGCGCAGAATGGTGAAATGGTGGGATCGGGTCGCCTTGGCGATCTTCAACGGCACTTCGTTGCAGGCCAGTTCCCCCTTTTTCAGGAGGGCGCGCACAATGGCGATCCGGCACGGATCGGACAGCGCCTGCAGCACTTCGGGCAGCGTGACGCGGTCCAGACGGGGAGCCGGATACTTCTTCATGGCTGGAAGATAGCCACGACCTCCTAGTTCGACAATCATCGAAATAAAGTCGTTTGACGGCCACCCCGGTCTGGATTAGTAGTTCGATGAAATACGAACGATACCATGGACTATCGACAGCTTGGCGGATCGGGTTTGAAGGTGCCGGCACTCACCTTCGGAACGGGAACCTTCGGCGGCAACAACGAACTCTTTCAAGCCTTCGGGAACACCGAGGTGCAAGAGGCCACCCGGCTGGTGGACCTCTGCCTCGACGCCGGGCTCACGATGTTCGACAGCGCGGATGCCTATTCCAATGGCCGTGCGGAGGAGGTGCTGGGGAAGGCCATTGCGGGACGGCGCGACCGGGTCCTGATCTCGACCAAGGCGACGTTTCGCACCGGAGAAGGGCCGAATGACGTCGGCTCGTCGCGCTTTCATTTGATCCGCGCGGTGGAGGGGAGCCTGCGGCGGTTGGGAACGGATTACCTTGACCTGTTCCAACTGCACGGTTTTGACGCCGTGACGCCCGTGGAGGAAGTGTTGAGCACGCTCAACGACCTCGTGCGCGTGGGCAAGATTCGTTACGTGGGCTGCTCGAATTTCTCCGGCTGGCATTTGATGAAGTCGCTCGCGGTGGCGGAAAAATACGGCTATCCGCGTTATGTGGCGCATCAAGCCTATTATTCTCTGGTCGGCCGGAGTTACGAATGGGAACTGATGCCGCTGGGCGTGGATCAGAAAGTGGGGGCCGTGGTGTGGAGTCCGCTCGGGTGGGCGCGCCTGACGGGGAAAATCCGCCGCAGCCAGCCGCGCCCAGAGACCAGTCGTCTGCGCTCCCAACTGGCCGTGGATGTGGGCCCGCCGGTGGAGGATGAGGCTCTCTATCGGGTGGTGGAGGCGATCGACGAAATTGCCAAGGAAACGGGAAAAACCGTGCCGCAAATCGCAATCAACTGGCTCTTGCAGCGCCCGACGGTTTCCACGGTGATCATTGGCGCGCGCAACGAAGAGCAGTTGAAACAGAATTTGGGTGCGATCGGTTGGCGCCTGACGCCGGAGCAGGTGGCCGCGCTCGACCAAGCCAGCGCGACGCCCCTGGCCTACCCGTATTTTCACCAGCGCGGATTCTCTGAACGCAACCCCTTCCCGGTTTGAAAGCGCTGCCGACGCTTTTCGTCCCCTTGTCGTGGGCGACCGGACACTGCCCCATCGCATTTTTTCGAGGAGATTCCCGGCCTGGTTGAGGCCTATCGCCAAGGGGCGGAAAACGCGGCGGCCGCCTGGGCCGATCCTTGTAGCGTATTGATCCTCTCCAGTGAGGTCACGGACTCAGAAACGGCGGGGTCCAAACGCCCAAGACCTCGCTTCCCGGGACGGTTCGATCGGAACCCAGGTGTTGGGAGCTTGGGTCTTTGGAACTTCTTTGGAGGTTGGAGCTTTGAACTTGGAGCTTTCTTGCCCCTATCCCATCGCAGTTGCGATAAGGACCAATCCAAGATGCGCCCACTATGGCGTGCCTGGCAAACGGACCCTGGAATCACAGGCATCTGGGCATCCTGCCGTCCCGTGCAATGCACTTGGCCCTGACGACAGCGCAGGAATGGAGATGGCCTGCGAGGCAGACGGGAGCTGGCGGGCCGTCCCGGATTGGCACACCCAGTGCAGAACCAAGGCATGCCAAAAGCATCTGAACCCCAAGGACTCGTTCCCGGCGTTGCCGTGGAAGTGAGTGGTGCGGGACCCGCCAAGGTCGTGAGCGCTCCGGCAGTCCCGCAGAGCGATTCTTTCCCTGAATACACGGTGGAGACCGAACGCGACCACCGATTGCGGGTGGTTCCGTTGAATGACATCGACCCGCCCCTGGCGGCAACCCGTGCGCCTCGGACCCGGCCCAAGGGGGGTGGATGACCCAATTCCCGCTGTGGCCCGTCCACCTCTACCGGCGCCCGGATACGCCGCGTCCAAAACCCGTTGCTCAGTTCCACCCCCGGGTCGGCTAGAAATCGGGTTCCAGGTTTCGGCAGTCGGGAATCCGGTGGCGGTAGATGGGGTCCGGTTAGAACGGAAAAAACACCCATTCACATCGGCCTGGGTGAATTTCGTCCCAGCAGCAATGCGCGGCGGACACCCCTTCCCGAGAGTTTTGCCGCCGCATCAATTGCCAAATGAAACCGTGGATTAACGCAAGACGACTGGCACGCGCTGCCCTGCTGGCGACGATGGCGTGGGCGGGGAGTGCCGGACAGGAGGCTCCGGCCGGAGACCGAGATCTGAACGCCGTCCTGGCGCTGATGAAGCAGCAGCAAAAAGATGCCGCGCAGGCCGTGACCGTGTTCCACGACTTTCAGTTGGTGAATCAGTTGGAATCCAGCGGTATTACCTTTCGGCATCGGATCGTGGACGACGGCGGCAAACACTACAAGCCGGTCCACTATGATCATGGGAACGGAATGGCGGCGGCAGACGTGGATGGCGATGGT
>CAYYSX010000452.1:0-3536 GCA_964474315.1 uncultured Verrucomicrobiota bacterium
CAAGGCGACTTCATTGATGCGTCTCTTCGCGCCAAGACGGGATGTCCGATTTCGCGGTTGCTGCGCACCAACGTTTCGATGAATGCCAAACTGGAGAGCAACGCGTTCATGGTTGCCCTGCCGCAACCGCCCAAACCCAACGGTAGTCCTCCGACGAAAAACAACCGAAGCCGGATCCGGAAGTCCAGGCCATCGCCGAAGCTCTAAACGGCCCAAACTCAACCAAAATTATGAATGCAAACCAAGCTCTCATCGGGGCTGTTCCCGGCCCACTGGACTTCGCGCTTTACGGCATCGGCGCGGTCGTGCTGCTGGTCTTCGGAGTCATCGTCATCAGCTTTGGGATGATCTATATCCGCGCGCTGTTCTCCGGAGCCAAAGTCACCATCACCGAGTTGGTCGCGTTGCGCTTGCGGCGTATTCCCGCCGGCTTGATCGTGGATGGCCGCATCACCGCGGTGAAGTCGGGGCTGCCCGTCTCCATTGACGATCTTTCTACGCACTTCCTGGCCGGCGGCAACGTGCAGATGGTGGTCCTGGCGCTGGTCGCCGCTAAGAAAGCCGGTATCAATCTCGTCTTTGACCGTGCGTGTGCCATTGACCTCGCCACCAAAGGGACAGGCAAAACCGTCCTCGAAGCGGTGAAAACGTCCGTCAACCCGAAGGTCATCGATTGCCCCGCGCCGAACTCAGGAAAACAAACCATCGATGCCGTGGCTAAGGACGGCATTGTTATCAAAGCCAAGGCGCGCGTGACGGTGCGCACGAATCTCGAACGTTTTGTCGGTGGCGCTACCGAAGAGACCATTGTGGCCCGCGTCGGCGAAGGCATTGTCTCCACGATCGGTTCGGCCGGCAGTTACAAGGAGGTCCTGGAGAATCCCGACCGTATTTCCAAAACCGTTCTGGGCAAGGCCCTCGACAGCAACACGGCCTTCGAGATTTTGTCCATTGATATCGCCGACGTGGACGTGGGCGGAAATGTCGGGGCCAAACTCCAGGCCGAACAGGCGGAAGCCAACAAACTCATTGCTCAAGCGCAGGCGGAAGTCCGCCGCGCCGCTGCGGTCGCCACCGAACAGGAAATGGTGGCCCGGGTCTCCGAGATGCGCGCGCGTGTGGTCGAAGCAGAAGCGCAGGTTCCCATGGCCGTCGCGCGCGCTTTCGACCGAGGCCATTTGGGCGTGATGGATTACTATCGCCTCAAAAACGTTCAGGCCGACACCACCATGCGCGAGCACATTGGAAACGACGGAGCAGAGACACTCTCACCGGGCTCGGCGGCGGGCAAACCCTAACCCGTTTGCTCACGCTCCGATGAATTCCATTGCCGCCAGCTGGTTTGATAGCCCGTGGGCAATTCTGATCCTCGTCCTGGTTGGTGTGCTCTTCAATTGGTTGATGAAGCGGCGTCGCCCGGCGGGAGCGGACGCTTCGCCCGACGACGTCGAATCGCTCCCATGGCCCGGCGAGCAAGGGCATTCGAGCCGGCAACTCGATTGGCCGGACGCCTGGCGTCAACTGCTGGGAGGCGAACCGCCGCCGCCACTGCCGCCGCCCATTCCTCGCGCCTCCCGGAACGAGCCAACCTCACTCGTCGGGGGGCGTGACGAAGAACCATTATACCCCGACCGGCGATGGCGGGATGAACCGCCGGAGACTTTTGAGGGACTTCGACAATCGGAGAACTACTCCGTCGAACGTTCACGCCAATACATCGCTTCGGCGTCTGTCGGCGCCGCTCCCGTTGAGACTAATGAGCGCCAGGAAAAAACCATCCGTTACATCGCACCGTTTCATCCACCACCCAGGCCTCCGGCCAGAACGGTGAGCACCGCACACGGACGGCATTCGAACCTGGGCGGGCGGGCTGTTCATCCTTGGCGCGAGCCTCGGGTCGTGCGGCGCGCCTTCATCGCCTCGTTGGTCTTTGCCCCGCCGAAGGGCCTGGAGCCATGATGCCGGGCATGGTTGCTCCGCGCACGCCATGACACTCATCATTACCTTGCTAGTTCTGGGAGCGGTTCTGCTATTTCTCGAGACCCTGCTGCCGGGGATGGTCACAGGTATCATCGGTTTCCTATGCCTCGTGGCCGCAGTGATCTTGAGTTACCAGGAATTTGGTTTTCGGACGGGCAATCTCATATTTGGCGGGGTCGTGGTGGGGTTGGCACTGGGTGTATTCGGGTGGCTGAAATTTTTCCCGGAGAGTCGCCTCGCCCAACGGTTTATTTCCCACAGCGCGTCCGGGGAACTGGGCGTAGCCATGCCGGAGCTGCTCCACTGCACGGGCATTGCCGTTACCCAGTTGCGCCCCTCCGGCGCCGCGGTTTTCAACGGCAAACGCGTCGATGTGGTCACCGAGGGCGGACTTATTGAACGGGGTACGTCCGTCCAAGTGATGGCGGTCGAAGGCGCACGCGTCGTCGTGCGGGAGGTGGTGACATGAATTCTCCTCCCGTTATTTCTCGGCCTGACGACGATAAAAACGGTCAAACGCATCCTCGTGGCCGTTGTCGGGGGAGCGGTCCTGGCCCTGGGTATCGCCTTGGTGGTGCTGCCCGGTCCGGCCTTCCTCGTCATTCCCGCCGGCCTGGCGATTCTGGCGATTGAATTTAGGTAGTTGGGTGGGCCTGTTCTCCAACCCCTGGCTCCTCGCTGGCGTGGCGGCCATGACGACGGCGCAACTGGTCATCACCTACGTGCCTCTGGCCAACCGTCTGTTCCACCACCGCTCCGCTGCCGTGGGACGTCTGGGTACGGATCGTGGGCATCGGGGTACTGGCCTACGCGGTCGTGGAAATTGAGAAATGGATTCGAGTCGAGTTGCGGGGACAAAAGTCCGCGCGAAATGAAATCCCGGACAAGCGAACAACATGAGCCTCACTCCGACCGAGCGACCGAGGAGCGTTTCTTCCCACCAGTGGCTGAGGCGCCGACATCTGTTGAACCTGAGGCGACCTTGAGGTTTTGTCCCGGTTCGAGGGAGAAGGCGGCCGCGAAGCGCTTGTCCCCGAAGTGGATGTTGCGCTCGATAGCGCTATTTGGCGGAAACCATCCTGAGCGCATCGAACCGATCAAAAGAGAATAACAAGATGACATCAATCGCGGCTGCATACGCATCGGCGGGCGATGAGATAACCGAGGAATGCTCCGACGCCGACGCCGATGGCGATGGTTTGATAGGGATGCTCATGCACGACCCCATCGGCGGCTTTGGCGCCTTTGACTGCCTGCTCGCGCACATCGCCATAAACTTCTTTGCCGCGTTCCAGCGCCACGGCGAGACGCTTGCGGGCTTCCTCGATTTTTTCTCCCGCCACGTCGGCGGTGGCGGCCATCAACGCGTGCGCATCTTCGGCCAGTTGACTCACGTCATCACTGATTGCTTGTGTTTGCTTGTTCATAATTTTATGTCACTTCCATATATTCGTGTTTGCCATCGGTAAATTTTCGGCGTCGATCAGGTGGATCGCCTGGTGAGGTGACCACTCTCAGAATCGACTTTTCCCCACCGGACGGATTGGGCAACGGGG
>CAYYSX010000453.1:0-3502 GCA_964474315.1 uncultured Verrucomicrobiota bacterium
TCTTTATTTTTATCACTAACCAGCCATACCCAAACCGTTCTATGATGAAACTAACACCAGCGCCGGTGCCCGCGGGCTTTGTCCCGTGGCACTGGCTCCGTCCCAAGCTGCGCCTGGCGCAAATCACGACTGCGGCCCTCGTGGCGGCCGTGGCCACGGTGTTCGCGCAGGCCGCGGACAGAAAACCGAATATCCTCGTCATCTGGGGCGATGACATCGGCACCTGGAACATCAGCCACAACAGCCGTGGCATGATGGGCTACCGGACGCCGAACATCGATCGCCTCGCGAAGGAGGGCATCTCCTTCACGGATTACTACGGCCAGCAAAGCTGCACTGCGGGCCGCGCGGCCTTCATTGGTGGCAATGTGCCGGTGCGCACCGGCATGACCAAGGTGGGCCTGCCCGGCGCCAAGGAAGGCTGGCAGAAGACCGACGTGACCATGGCCACGGTGCTGAAAAGCCAGGGTTACGCGACCGGCCATTTCGGCAAGAACCACCAGGGCGACCGGGACGAACATCTGCCCACGACGCACGGCTTCGATGAATTTTTCGGCAATCTTTATCACCTCAACGCCGAGGAGGAGCCGGAAAATGAGGATTACCCCGGCGACTTGAAGCTGGCCAATGGCAAGACCTTCCGCGAAACCTTCGGTCCGCGCGGTGTGCTCAAATGCAAGGCCGACGGCCAGGGCGGCCAGACCATCGAGAATACCGGCCCGCTGACGAAGAAGCGCATGGAAACCATCGATGAAGAAACGCTCGCCGCCGCGAAGGACTTCATTACGCGTCAGGTACAGGCGGGGCAGCCGTTCTTCTGCTGGTGGAACGGCACGCGCATGCACTTCCGCACGCACGTGAAGAAAGAGAACCGCCACTCGGGCAACGACGAATACACCGACGGCATGATCGAGCACGACGGACACGTGGGGCAGTTGCTCAAGCTGCTCGACGATCTTGGCATCGCTGACAACACCATCGTGCAATACTCCACGGACAACGGTCCGCACTACAACTCGTGGCCGGACGCCGGCACCATGCCCTTCCGCAGCGAGAAGAATTCGAATTGGGAAGGCGCCTATCGCGTGCCGTGCTTCGTGCGCTGGCCGGGCAAATTCCTCGCGGGCGAGACGCTCAATGGCATCGTCTCGCATGAGGATTGGCTGCCCACCTTCGCCGCGGCCGCTGGTGCGCCAGACATCAAGGAAAAGCTCGCCACGGGGGTCGAACTCAACGGCCGCCGTTACCGCAACTATATCGACGGCCACAACCAGCTCGACTACCTGAGCGGCAAAACGAAGGAGTCCCCGCGCAACCAATTCATCTACGTGAACGACGACGGCCAGATCGTGGCCATGCGTTACGACGCCTGGAAGGCCGTGTTTCTCGAAAACCGTGGCCAGGCTTTCGGTGTATGGCGTGAGCCGTTCACCGAGCTGCGGGTACCGCTGCTCTTCAACCTGCGCCGCGATCCCTTCGAACGCTCCCAGCACAATTCGAACACCTACAACGACTGGTTCATCGATCGCGTTTTCGTTCTGGTGCCGCTCCAGCAGATGGCCGGCACGTTCCTCGCGACGTTGAAGGACTATCCCCCCAGCCAGACACCTGGATCGTTCAACTTGGAGAAAATCCAGAAGCAGATCGAGTCCGCGGCCGGCGGGCAGTAATCCCCCACCGTGCGGGGCGCCGATCCAGGCGCCCCGCCGGTCCTTTTCCCAGAAACGTCTCCGACCATGAAATCGTTCTTCCATTTACCGGGATCCGTCTCCTCGCCGGCATCGGTGGCCTCATGGCGTTCCCCGATTAGGCCGCTCATCCTGGCCATTTTTGTGTGCGCTTCGATGGAATGGGCTCGGGCCATCGAGCCGCTTCCTTCGTGGAACGACACCGCTCCGAAAAAGGCCATCATCGCTTTCGTCGAAAAAGTCATCAAAGAGGGCTCGCCGGATTTCGTGCCTCCGGCCGAACGCATTGCCGTCTTCGACAACGACGGCACGCTCTGGGCCGAACAGCCCGCGTATTTCCAACTGTTGTTCGTCTTCGATCGGGTGAAGGCGCTCGCGCCGCAACATCCCGAGTGGAAGGAGACGGAGCCGTTCGCTTCGCTGCTCAAGGGCGACCTGAAAGCCGTTGCGGCGGCGGGGGAAAAAGGCGCGCTCACGCTGCTGGCGGCGACCCACGCGGACATGACCACCGATGAATTCGCCCAGACGGTCACCGATTGGATCACCACGGCAACGCATCCGCAGACCGGCCGGCTTTACCCCGAGATGGTCTATCAACCGATGATCGAGTTGCTCGGGTATCTGCGCGCGAACGGTTTCAAGACCTTCATCGTTTCCGGCGGCGGCATCGAGTTCATGCGGCCATGGGCCGAGCATGTCTATGGCATCCCGCCGGAGCAGGTCGTGGGCAGCAGCCTGAAACTCAAGTTCGAGATGCGCGACGGCAAACCGGTCCTCGTGAAGCTGCCTGAGATTGATCTGATCGACGACCAGGAAGGCAAACCCGTCGGCATCCAGAGTCATATCGGCCGCCGTCCCATCGCGGCCTTCGGCAATTCCGACGGCGACCTGGCCATGCTGCAATGGACCACCGCCGGCAGCGGCGCGCGGTTCGCCCTGATCGTCCATCACACCGATGCGGAACGCGAGTGGGCCTATGACCGCACGTCGCCCATCGGCAAACTCGACCAGGCCCTCGATGAAGCGGCCACGAAGGGCTGGACTGTCGTCAATATGAAAGACGACTGGGCCGCGATCTTCCCCGCGAAATAAAACTGCGAACGGCGTGATGAACGCCGATGAAACTTACGCTGGTCGGTCCCGGCGGGCCGAAGTCCGCGCGATCGGGTGGGGACAGGACGTAGTTTCGTGGCCCAACCAAACTTGCAACGGATCTGGCCGATGGGCTGCGGAGGGGCTTTGCGGGAACGATTTGCTGCGTCAACTGGGAGTGCGCTAGCTTCAAAGCATGAAAATGACAGCCGTGTTCGTTCCGACCCCAGAGGGTGGCTATTCGGCGTACGTCGAGGAGATCCCTGGAGCCATTTCCGAAGGCGATACCCTGGAAGAGGCCCGGGCGAACCTGGCGGATGCGCTGCGGATGGTCTTGGAGTGCAATCGCGAGATTGCCCGTCGGCACGCTGACGCCTCCGCCCAGCGTGAAACCTTCGAACTCGCGGGGGTGTGAAGCTCATCGAGTTGCAGCAGCACCTGCGCCGGCATGGCTGTGAACTCTTCCGCGAAGGTCGGAAGCACTCGGTTGGGTGGAATCCGGCGCAACGGAAGACGACTTCCGTCCCACGGCATCGGGAACTGAAGG
Organism: uncultured Verrucomicrobiota bacterium; assembly: GCA_964474315.1. GTDB lineage: Bacteria > Verrucomicrobiota > Verrucomicrobiia > Limisphaerales > UBA9464 > UBA9464. Next base: position 3,328 of record CAYYSX010000453.1, read on the forward strand.
AGTTCACCGCCCGCGCCATTTGCCGGCAGTTGGAAGTACCCGAGCTTTGAATTGGTGGAACGCCATGGGATCACCGATCCGGGCCGGGACTACCCGTTTGAACGACCTGGCGGTCAGGTAAGCGACCAGGAGCCGCGCATCGGTTGGTGGAGGTAGGCGTTGGCGGCCGCATCGC
>CAYYSX010000454.1:0-3267 GCA_964474315.1 uncultured Verrucomicrobiota bacterium
ACTGGCGCACCCGACACGATTCGAACGTGTGACCTTTGCCTTCGGAGGGCAACGCTCTATCCAGCTGAGCTACGGGTGCGTGGCACCCTAGATAGCGCAGGGCAGGGGACGCGGCAACGGCGTCATGGGCTGCGGACAAGGCGCAAGGTCGCGGCCGTGCCATCCGTCGCAGCGGGCCGGCAGTGCGGTTGTTGCGCTGAAGGGAATGGCTTTGCGGGTTACGGTTGAGCGTAGCCTCTGACGCCATGCAGTCCCGGCGCGCCGCGGCGCGCGGTCATTCAGCGGACGACGCGGGAGCCTGGCGGATGGCGAACAGCACGTTCAGGTCCTCCCCCTGTGGCGGCAGGACGTCCGGCGAAAGACCGTTTGCGATCAGGCAGCCTTCGCCCGGGCCGAGCCGAAGCCGCAACTGCGGCCAGGCAAGCAGGATGGACTCGTCGCCGAAGTTCATGAGGCCCCAGACGTCGTCGGTCTTCACCTTGCCGCCGGGTTCCTGAAGCAGCAGTTCGCACACCGTCTCCGCCGGCAGGGACAGGCGCTTGAATGTCAGGAATTCGGCAAGGTCCTCGGAAAACAGATCGAAGTTTCCGGTTCCCTCGGCTACTTCATCGTTCAGCATCGACCAGAACCGATCGCGCAAATGCAGCGGAATGGAAATCACACTGCAGCAGCCGGTCTCGTCCCGGGATGGACCTTCCGGCGTCAGGCTTTCCAGCTCGTCCTTGCCGGGCGGACGCCAGCCGTCGCCCTCTGCCACGAGCAGCCGCTCGGCCCACGAGCCTTTGCATTGAAAATTGGGAGCGATCGCGAAACGCGGCCTCACGTTACGGCCTGGCCTGTTCCAGCTTGTCCAGCGCGATGTCGAAGGTCGCCTTCCTGTGCAGGCGGCAGGACAGCGTTTCGGTGGAGGCGAAGTCGCCGTTCTCGAAAAATTTGTTGCCGGGCGGGCCGCCACCGCAGAACGGGAAGTAGCGGCAGGTTTCCTCGCATCGATCCACGCCGCGGCGAATTTCGTCGTCGAGCGCCAGGAACCGGGGAGCCGCCAGCACGGATTCCAATGTATCGGTCGACACGTTGCCCAGTGCGAAGCTGCCGTGCCGGGGGCTGCTCAACCCCAGAAGCTCGGGGGAATAGGTGGAAAAATTGCCCTCGTAGTCGACGTTGAGGATTCCGAACGGCCGGCACTCCTGGCTCCGGATATTGGGTTGCTGCTCTTGCTGCTGGCGGTACGAGACGGAGCCTTGGGCGCTCTCGAACTCGCGCACCCGAAGCGGCGGGTCCCACGCCAGAACCAGATCCATGAAGCGGGAGTAGAAACGGCGGAAGCGCGGTTCGATCCCGCTGCCCGACAGCGAAGACGTGACGTGGGGGCCTTCGATCTCCTCCACGTTGAACGCGACCGAGGTTATGCCGTGCTCGATGTAGAAGTCGAACAGCTCATCAGGATAGTCCAGTGATGTGGACGTCAGCACGGTGATGACGTCGAAGGGAATCTGATGTTCGCGCAGCATTTGCATGCCGCGCAGCACGCTCGCGAGAGTGCCGCCGCCCTTGCGGGTCTTGCGGTGGCGGTCGTTGAGGAAGTCGGGGCCGTCCACGCTCACGCCGACCTGGATGTTGCGGCGGCGGATGAACTCGCACCACGCTTCGTTCACCAGGGTGGCGTTGGTCTGGAACGACTGCGTCACCTCGAACCCGCTGACGTTGCATCGTTCCAGCGCCTGCGTGGCCTGCTCATAGAACGACGCAGGCAGAACCATCGGTTCGCCTGCGTGCCAGAGCAATGTGAAGGGCTGGCTCACGAGACCGGAGGAGAAGGTCCAGTTGAAGACCTTCTCCAGGGTCTCGATGGTCATCTTCCGCTTGTTGGAGCGGTCGGGGAGATAGCAGTACGAGCAGTCGAGGTTGCAGAACGGCGTCGGCTGAACGACCAGAAGTTCCAGCGGGCCGACGCCGTCGGCGGAAATCATAAGCTACCGGTTACGGAATGCGTTTCGGAATCCGCCACCACCGTTTCGGAAGCCGCCGTTGCGGAACCCGCCGTTACGGAACGGGCTGTTGCGGAAGTTGCGGAACGGGCTGTTGCGGAAGCCGCCATTGCGGAAACCACCGTTGCGGAAGCCGCCACCGTTACCGAAGCCGACGCCGGGGAAGTTGAGGAACTGAGCGTGGGCCTCACCGGCCGGGCCCAGATCGATATTCTCCAGCCCTGCAGCACGATCCTGGACGTCGACAACGGAGGGATCGATACCCTCGGGTGAAGAAGGCGCAGCAGCCAGGGCAGAGCGGGCAACGACGGTCGTCCCCGCGGTGGAGACCACGCCCAAAGCGAGGGTGCGCAACAGGGATCGCCGGCTCAGTTTATCCATCGTAAGCCCCTTTCGTTCACTTCGCCTTGGAAGTGGAATATCCGGCACTTTAGCGTGGAACCATGCGAAGACAAGTGGTCGAATCCGGGGAAATGGCGAGTGGTATCCGGATGGTGCACGGGTCTTGACCGTGCCTGCAAACCTTGAGAATCCGGTGCGGACGGGCTCCCCGATGCGATACAACCTTCGCTGGCGCAAACCGGTGCCGGGACACGGCAGTACAGTTCCCAGAGAGAATCGATGGCAGACGAGCAGTTCAGACCCGGCGACGTGGTGACCCTCAAATCCGGCGGGCCCCGGATGACCATCGCATCTGTCGATGGGCGAAGTGTCTTGTGCGAATGGTTCGCTGACGACCAGCAGCCGCAAAGCAGGTCATTCACCTATACGAGCTTGAAGCTCGAAGAGCGGCTTTAGACCGGTCCGGCGTTCCGGCCTTTGGCCGAACGCTGCGGATGGCGTCGAAGCTGTCGGCTGGCGCACCTGCCGGACATCGGTTTGGCAGGCGTACCGGCCCGGCAAGGGAACGGCGGAACGTGGACAGGATCGGCTGGACGATACTGCTGGCGTGGGCCGTGCTCTGGCTGTTGCAGGTTTTCACAGCGGGCGGCGTCGGTCCGTGGTTCTCGAAACTGAAATCCGACAGCCGAATGCAGGTCATCTGGGGCGGACTGTTCGTCGGGGTGCTCGTCCTCGTCTGGCTTCGCCAGTTTCAAGGCTGACGAAGCCGCTGCTGCCGATCCCACTTCGCGGCGACAGAACCGGCATGCCGCGACGTTTCGGTGGCGGTTCGGCCGCGCGCCAGAGTCGTTTCAATTTTGACTGAAGCAGTCCGTCATCGGCAGCGTGCTCCCTCCCCCGCTTGCGGGGGAGGGTTGGGGGTGGGGGCAGCGCCCTC
>CAYYSX010000454.1:3277-3498 GCA_964474315.1 uncultured Verrucomicrobiota bacterium
TCGCGCGTCGAAGACGCGTGGACGCGCTTAAGGCGCTGACCTTCCCCGCAAAGCGGGGGAAGTGAACCGAGTACGCAGCAATGATTCTGTCAAAAACAGAACTGCGCTACCGCGTCGGCTGGATCCCAAGCTCCTTGGCGATCTTGTCGATCTGCGCGCGCTGCGACGCGATCGTCTTCTCGAACGTCGCGGCGTCGCCGCGGCTCGGGACCTGCGCAGAG
>CAYYSX010000455.1:0-3489 GCA_964474315.1 uncultured Verrucomicrobiota bacterium
CCAAGGCGGCCGCTACTTCGGCCGGTGCGGCGTCGTTGCGCGTCAGGATTTCGGCGAGGACGGCGGCGCTTTCCGTATCGCGACGCAGTCCCAATGCCGACACCACCACGGCGCGAACCGTCGGATCCGCTTCCGCTTTCAACCGTTCCCGCAACGCGTTCAGCACGTCGGGTGACGTCTCCTCGGTCAGACCGGCCACGGCCGCCTTCCGTACTCCCGCCATCGGATCGCCCAACGCTTTTAACAAGTCGGCCCGGATGGCCGCGGTGCCCGGCCATTCCACCGTCTGGGCCGGAGCCGGAGTACGGAACGGATGGTACGCCCACCAACCCCCGTCCCACGCCGGCGGCTGACGGCACATGGCGGCGAGTAAGGTTGTCGCCCGCTCCCGGGCCGCGGCCGGCTCACGGCGATCTTCCCGGAAGACCCGCAACGCCGTGGCAAGCGGCTCATCCCAGGTGGTTTGCAAGGCAAAGGAGGTTCCTTCCGCCACTGGGGGATTGGCATCAGCCAAACCACGTACGATGACCGGCCAGGCATCGGGATGCGCGCGGCCGATCCGATTCAACGCGGTGAAGACGGCGAACCGCACCCAGGAGTCGTCATCCGCCAGAAGTCCCTGCAGGACCGGAATGGCCGCCGGCGAGGCGAGGCGTCCCAGCGCCGTCGCCGCCCGAAAACGAAGCATGGGTTCCGCCTGACCCAGGGCCTGAACCAGGGCCGGACCCGCTGCTCCGATGCGTTCCTCTCCGGCCCGGCGGATTGCCTGCCCGGCCACCACGGCATCCGGATCAGCAATGAGTGCCGTCACCAGTTCCGCGGAATCGGAACCGGAATGCCCCGGCGATCCGGCGAGCGCCCATAAGGCATGCACTCGGGCGAACGGGGGTTCGTCGCGGTTGGCGGCCATCGAGCGCAGATGTGTAGCCAGGTCCGGTGCGGATTCCATCCGCTCCATCAACCGACGTTGGGCACAAAGGCGGACCTCCTTGGAGGGATGACGAAGTCCGGCGAGTAGTTGCTCGGACGTGACCGCCGAGTTGGTTCCGCCGCTGGCCGCCGGCACGTACCAGGCGGGCAGCGGAGTTGGTTCACCGCCGCCGGTCCAGGTCAGTTTCCACAACCGGCCCACCACGGCATTGGTGTCCTTCACGTCGCGAAACTGCCAGTCGCCGATCCACAGCGACCGGCCCTCGGGCGAAAAGGCCAGGCCCACCGGGCGGAAGTCCTCGGGCACCTCAGTGAAGAGAGGTTGCACGTCGGCCATTCCGGCCACGCCGCGAATCGGGCCATTGGTCCCCCGCACCGCAAACGTCCCTCCCGACGGAACGATCGGGACCCGCAGCACGTTGCGTTTGCCGAAGTCGGCGAGAAACAGATTACCCCGGTGGTCCGGCGGAAGGGCGTCATCCAACGCCGCGGCCATGGCGGTCGCCGCGCCCGCGCCCAGATCGGCCAAACACCACAACGTGTACGGACGCTGCGGGATGAAATCGTAGGGATACCCATAGAACCCTCCATCGACCATATGGGTCAGGCGGCCCATCCATTCGTGCTCGTCGGTATTGTCGTAAGTGAAGGCGTTGTCCTCCGCGTCGAGCACCACGTCCATGATGTTCCGCACGCCGGTGCTGAACGGCTCCAACTCCGTGCCGTCCGGACGCATCCGGAAGAGGCCGCCGCCGAAGAAATCGAAGCGCCGGCCATCCGACCCCACCGCACCGAACAGCCCCTTGTCGCCCGTGGCGACATAGAATCGCCCGTCCAGCCCCAACCGGAATCCCGCCGGGACATGGTCGTTCCAACCGAGGGCATGCCAGTTGGGATTGGTGTTGCGGACCAGATCCACACGGTGGGTCCCTTGGTCGCCGGCGTCCTCCCACACGCTGAAAAACGGGTTGTGCAACGCGTACAGGCGTCCATCGAGGTACTGGAGACCAAACACGGCATAGACCGGTTCGGCGAACACCGTCCGACGTCCGTCGGGGTGGAAGCAGAGAATCCGTCCTTCGGCGACGTCAGCCCGCTCCGTGCGGATGTCCATCGGATCTTCGGCCACAAAGACCCGGCCGTCCGGAGCGCAGGCGATGGCGCTGGGATGCTGAATGGCGGGAGCCTGGGCGACGAGATCCAGCCGCCAGCCCGGGACCGGGACGGGAGTCGCGGCCTGGATCGGGACGAGCGAGAGGAGAAGGACCACGCACCAGTGCCGGAACGCGCACCGCAGGAGCGAAGGGGCAAGAGGAAAGGGGCGTGGGGAAACGAGGAGCTTTTGACGCGCCGCCCAATCAGGATGGCGGGAGCAGGACCTTGGCTTGGCTGCAAACTCCTCGGAAGGTTGATCCAATGCCGCGACGGCCCCCTGGCGCCGTCGTGCCGCAAGACTGAATGCTTGGTTTTCCCTCATCCACTTACCCCTTGCCTTACACCTCTTCCCTCACCACCGGCCAGCCGGCCTCGTTGAGGGCGCGGAAACCGCCGGCCAGTGACCAGACCTTGGTATAGCCCATCCGCTGAACGGCATCCGCCGCCAACGCGCTCCGGAAGCCGCCGCCGCAATAGAGAATCAATTCCGTGTCCAGCGCCGGATACGCTGCTTCCAGGTCGCGCTCGATGACTCCCTTGCCCAGATGCACCGCGCCTTCGACATGTCCGGCCGCCCATTCGGCATCTTCTCGTACATCGACCAGCACGGCGTTGGGGTGGGCGGCCAGGCGTTGTTTGGTTTGTTCGACGGTGAGTTCCTGGACGCGCGATTTCGCATCGTCCACCAAGCGCAAAAATCCGGAGGCGTGTTTCATTCATCCGACCTTGGCTTGCCCGCGAACGGCTGCCAAGTCAGCTTCCCGCGCCATGGATGTGGTCAACCTCGATCAGGTGCCGGCCTTCGAAACCAAGGACGGCTCGGAAATCCGCGAACTGCTCGCCCATCGCAATTCGGTCATCCGCAATCAAAGCCTCGCCGAAGCCCGGCTGAAACCGGGCCAGGCAACGACCGAGCATTATCACGGACGCACCGAGGAGATTTACTACATCACCCACGGAAATGGGCGCCTGCGCGTGGGCGAGGAGGTGCGGGAGGTGCGGGCCGGCGATGCCGTGGCCATTCCGCCGGGGCAGAAGCACAAGCTATGGAATACGGGCGCGGAAACGCTCCGGCTCCTGTGCTGCTGCGCCCCGGCCTACGAGCACAGCGATACCATCATCACCGAAACGGTTTGACACGAATGAACACGAATGCAGCCCGAATGAACACCAATAGGGATTTCCACCGGATCAATCGCATCGCTTGAGCATCAGCCACGACGGCCCTTCCGCCCGCTTATTTTTCATGCCTCCCCGTTCCGTCCGACTGTTCATCAAACCCGGCTGTCCCTGGTGTGACGAAGCCATCGAATGGCTCGACCAGCGCGGGATCACCTATCAAACACTCGACGTCATTCGCGATGCGGAAGCCCGGCGGGAAATGCGCGAATTGACTGGCCAGAC
>CAYYSX010000456.1:0-3434 GCA_964474315.1 uncultured Verrucomicrobiota bacterium
GTGGTTAAGGTAAGGGCGGCACGAGCCAATGTTGGATTCATAATCGCATGTCCGTTTCATCTCATTCCAAAGCATTCGGAACGAAAGGTTACAGAAATCTGCGGTCCGTCGTAGGAGCCGAGGTAACGAGGCGCTGACTCATTCCAAACCGAACAGGAAATGTTTGGCTGGGCGATGGCGAGGCATCCGGGGTGATCGAGCAACAAACCCGGATGAGGAATCGATCGATCACTGCGGCGAGACGCGATAGAAGGCGCCGTCCGCTGGCGGTTGCGTGTCGAGATATTCAACGGTGCCACCCACGGGCGCCTCGACCGTGCCAAGAGCAACCCACTCCCCGCCCAGACTGGGGGAAAAATCCAGGGGGCAAGGGACAGGACACTTCTCGAACTTCGACCAATAGCAGCCCTGCCCCCAATGCCCCTCTTGGGCGCTAGGAGTGCTTTTTCAAGGAGAGCCTGGCCTTGGACTGGAGCAACTCGATTAGGAGACCCACGCGGTCGTACGCTTCGGCTTCGCGCCGCTCGGCAGGAGTGAGTTCCCCTCGCTGGGCGCGTTCGCCTAGCGTCAACATCCGTGCGATGTCGGGTTCCGGAAGTCTGGCGCCGAGAAGAACCTGTGCAATCTCCTTCGGCCAATCGCCTCGCTCCACTTCAAAGGCGCGCGCCAGCATTCTTGCTTCGGTATTCTCCCCGACGGCTTCGGTCGTCATATCAACAATATACAGCCATTTGGTCCCCAGTGGCAACCCTGCGGCAGCCCCGTTCGGGAACGCGATTACGCGGGATTTCGGCGCCCCCTCGCGGACACCAGAACGGACACCAACAGTGCCCGATTTGGTAGCCGAAGTGCCGGTGCTTGTGCGCTTGATTCACCGATAATACCGTGCGTTTTGAGGCCGTCAGGGGCCGAACGAAGACCGATTCCGGCCCTCGCCTCCAGTTCTAACAGACCTTCTGTCAGCGGGTTCCGAAGCAAGGTGGTCCAAACGGACACCCAATGGGGACCGTAGCTGGGGACAGAGCAGCTATTGGCCCAAATCAACCAAAGTCTCATTCCCTTCGTGGTCTTCGTTGCCTTCTGTTCATTTCCATTACTTCCCGTCAAGGTTGATACAGCCGGAAGAATTCGTTGGGTTTCTCCAGGGAAAACGCAGTGCTGGTGAGCGATTCCGTTCCGGGCACGTCCTGCCAGCCGGAAGCATCGGCGACGTTCGCGCGTTGCAGCCGGGCGCGGCCCCACCCCTCCCACTCCAGGCGGATCTCGGTATCAGTCCGGGACATCGAGCGGAAGAACGGCGGCACCGAGAAGGTGACCACATTGTTGTTGTTGTCGTGGACGAAAAGCGTGCCTTCAGAGAAACGAAACGGCGAATACCATGGATCAATGGCTGAATTGCCGACGATCCGGCGGGGCAGCAACGGATCTTTGAGATCAAGAAGCACCAACCCGGACTCATTCACTGCGAAAACGTAATCATTAAAGATGACCGCGGACCCGTAGCCACGAGTCAACGCAATGCGACTCGTGAGCTGCGGGCGGGTGGGATCGGTGACATTGAACACCAGCAGCCCCGCCTCATTCCCGGTGTAACCCGTATGCCAGACGTAAGCCAAATTGCCCGCAACCTCGATTCGATAGGTCCCATTGACGGGATGCCCGGCGACCCGGCGCAGTTGAGATGGCTGGGAGATATCAATGACCTGAAATCCAGGCCATGCGGCCACCAGGGCATACGAACCGACCAACACCACGTCGTTCGCCGATCCGCCGGTGTCGAACCGGCCGGTTTCAACAGGTCGGGTAGGATCCGTGATATTCACTGCAATCAGACCCGGCGGGCCGGCCGCGACAAACGCCGTGCTTCCGGCAACCGCCACTCCCCGAGCCGGCCCGTTCAATTCGAGCGCGCCCACCTCCCGGGGATGGATCGGGTCACCGAGATCCACCACCGCCAGCCGGCCGCCCACCGGGTTCTTACTATCCTCGATGCCCCATTCGGCAACATAGGCGAAGCGTCCGGAAACCGCCGTGTCGGCTATGTGGGTTCGAGCGACGTGCATGGAGAGGCGCTCCGGCCTCGAAGGATCGGAAAGGTTGATGACTTGCAGAAAGTCCGCGTAAGAGGCCAGGAAGTAGTCACCTGCCGGAATCAATTTAACGGGAACTCTTACTTCGCTTGGCGGAAAACTCAAAACGGGTCCCCGTGTCAGGGCCGACGGGCGGGACAAATCAACGATTTGCAGCCCAGCGGCGCCCGCCGCCACGAAGGCGTCGGTGCCGCGCAATTCCACGGCTTTTATTCTGTCGCCGGCCGCATACCGTCCGATCAGGCGTGGCGCCCTGGGATCGGAAAGGTCATAACATTGCAGGCCGCCGTCATAATCAACCCGGCAACCCAGGTTGCCTGACCTCGCCTGAACGGCCGGGAGGCCCTCCCCGACAGGCCGGGGCTGGGCCGGATCCGAGACATCATATAGGACGCCATCGGACGTATGGACCCGGTTGCCGACCAGGACCCCGCCGAGGGCCTCGATGATCGCCCGATAGCTTCCCACGCGGACGGGATTTCCCGGTTCCGTAACATCGTGGATCACCCAGCCTCCCGCAGCGTCCGGAATGTACTGGAAATGCAGGGAAACCGGCACCAAGGCGGGCCAGCTCCCGTCCAATTGCAACAGCCGGCGCGGTTGGTCTGGGTCCGACAGGTCCAAGACTTCGAGTTCCCACGACGTCGGGGAGGCGTAGCGAAACAGGAAAACCCGGTCCCCGGATGCCGATGCCGTCAGGACTCCGCCAATATCCCAGGACAAGGATCCATCCAAGGAGGACAAGGATCCGCGAATCCGCGGATGCCTCGGATCGGAGATATCCAGCACGTAACCAACATTCCCATTCCCATTATCATTATTCCCAATGAGAAAGACATTCGTCCCCGCCGCGGTCACGCTCGATACCCGCCCGAAGTCGAGGAAATCCGCCAGACGATTGGGTCTTTCCGGATTGGAGACATCAACGATTTGTAATCCGGCGATCCCATTGGCCACCAATGCCAGGGAGCCGCTCAATGCGACCTCCCGGGCGTCGGCTCCAATGGCAAAGGTCGTCAGGGTCCTGGAATCCTTCGGATTCGAAACATCAATGATGCGAAGGATACTCACCTTGGGGACACCCAAAACCCCAGTTACAGCCTCGATGCGGAACAGTGTGTCTTCCAGTACCACGGCCCGCGTTCCCGAAATGGCCCCATCGAAGAGGGATCCCGGCTCGGCGACCCTGGTCACCACCCGCGGTTGAGCCGGATCGTGAACATCGATGACGTGGAATCCGCTGAAGTCATCCCCTTGGTTCGCGACCAGGAGATATTCGCTCCAGAAGCCCAGGCCGGCGGCAAATCCCGGCAGGGAAAGCGCGGTCACGAACCGCGGTTGGGC
>CAYYSX010000457.1:0-3428 GCA_964474315.1 uncultured Verrucomicrobiota bacterium
TCCAGTAACTCTCCGGCCAACTGCAATTCGGCCCGGTCGGCGCTGTTGGGGAAGACGGTGGGATCGGCCTCATTGGGCGCCTTGGCAACCTTCAGGTTGAAGCCACCATCCCGTCCTGAATCCAAGGGTGTGCGATAAGCGGCCGGGATCACGGGAAGGTTGGCCACGGTGAACGTCCATGCGTTGGTCCGCAGGTTCGGCGGCGTCGCCGTGTCACCAAACACCAACTGCACAGTGTGAGTGGAGTTGACCGGCCAGAGGGTGGCGGGACGGTAACTCACGGAAGCGCCCTCCGGCGTGCCCGCGATGGTGGCCAGGCTCGTGACGTCCGTGCCGTCCAAGGACAACCGCACGGTGGGGGGCGCCACTTCGGTGTCACCGTGGACCAGCCTGATCTGCACGGCAGCGTCCGGGGCCACCTCCGTGGCGTCCGGCAACGGTTGAGCCGAAGCCACATAGGGGGGCTGGGGGCCGGCCGCCTCCGTGGGAGCGGCGAGGAGAAAGTTCACCCGCAACCCGCCCGTCACCTCGACGCCGGTAAGGCGTATCGTTTCCCGCCCGGATAACGGAATGGCCAGGGGATGGCCCAGACCATCCGTCAAGAGCGCGTAGCGATAGGAGTTTTCATTGCCGGTCCGCTCCGCCAGCAGGGTACCCAAGGCGCGGAGAGTCTGGTTGGGCTGGCTGGCGTCCCCGGTTACCAGATCGAGCTGCACCACCTGACTCTCCAGCGCGGCATAGCGCACATAGACCAGGAATGCACCATCGGGAAAGGTCCGGGTATAGTTGAACCAGTCCCCATCCTCCAACCCGCTAAGCAAATAGTCCGGCAGACCGGTGCCCACCCACGGGGGACGAATCTGATCCGAGGAGTCCTGGAGGGTGACGGCATCGTCAAAACGATAAAAATTTTGGCCAAATCCGGCGGTATGATAGTCGGTATCGGCTTGCCCGCCGAGGTCCTGATACGCCCCCGGCGCCGGGTCGTCGATAAACGCCCCGGCGGTCGTGCCGTCAAAGTAATTATAGTCCTCCGCTTCGATGACGACCGTACCGGTATGGCTGAAGGTATCGAAGCTGAAGTGATTGGTACTGGCCTGGCCGTCGCTGTCCGCCACGATGACCGTGGCACTGTAAAAGCGATCGGCCTGCAGCGCGGGATACGTGGCGGTCCGGCTCGTCGCGGAGCCGCCCAGCGTCAACCCCGCGGAAACGTCCTCGCCATTGAGCGTGAGACGAATCTGGTCGGTCGGAATGCTGCGCGGGCTGATGGTGGAAGCCCGGAATTGCAACCCTTCTTCGGCCGGTTGAAAAATGGAGCCATTGACCGGCTTGATCAGCTCCACGATCGGCGCGCCCTCGCGCAGCGCCGCCGCCTGCAACGTGACGTTGGCAAACCCGTCAAGGAACGTCAGCACCGTGAATCGCACGGTCAAGGTCTGCCCCGGGGAGTCGGCCGCGAAGTTGAGAACGTACGCGCGGTTGGGGCCGTCGGACGGATTCTCGAAGGATTCATCGATATACGGTGGCGCGCTTCCGTCGCTAAGGCTGGCCTCGAAGCGCATCTGCGCCGCGTAGGCGCCGACATAGACCTTGAGGGTCTTGACCGTTGGGTCGGCCGGGACACTCAATTCAAAGCCATTCCCTTCATCGATGACATAGATACCGGAGGTGACTCGGGTCGCCCGGGCCACGGGGGTGCCATTCGTCCAGCTATAGCCGGTAAAGTTGTCATCAAACTGCAAGACCTCGGTTTCGCCAATGAGCTGGAAGTTGCTGATCTGGGAGACGACATCCGCGCGATGATTAAAGTCGTCGGCCGAAGTTTGCCCCCATTGGGCCCAGTCGATGGTCCCTTCCGACGTCAGATCGATGGTCGAAGCCGCGGCGATGACTTCATAGGCTCCGGACAAAGCGCCGGCCGAAACCCGTTGGCCGGCCAGGGAGGCGAGGAAGAGCAGGGCGGCCAGCCAGAAAGGAACCGTGGCGCGGCGCAAGACTTCCAAGGACGACGGATGAGCCAGGGTTCGGGCTCTGGCGTAACGGCGAGAAAACTGCTTCTGCTGTTTCATGGGAATGAAACAGAATTCCTGCCTGTTTCCGCGGAATGGCAAGCCAATTTGCTCCCTCAGTCGGCTGGGCTGAGCCGATAGAAGGTGGGGCCGACCTGCTCCGCCGGCGGGACGGGCCAGTGGATCTCACCGGTGGCGTTTCCGACGACCACGGCGACGAACTCCCACTCGGCCAGATTGGGGCTGCGCTCCAGCCGCATCCGCAGACCGGGCGCAACGCGCACTTGCATGGTGGAGGCGGAACCAGCCTGCGTCCGGATTCCCAGGCTGGGCCCTTCCCCAATTTCAACCGCAAACAGTGCCTCGCCCGCCGCGCCATTGGCATTGGTGGCTCGCACGACGATTTCGGTCCGACCCGCTTGGCCGGCGCGAATAGGCAGCCGCAACAGTCGCTCCGCTCCGAACCCGGTGACCTGGATGCCTTCCGGTCCGAACAGCCCTGGATTCGAAACCGTCACCCGGAACTGAAGCGGGCGAGTCGGCGTGGTGGTGTCGGTCACGGTGAAGGGGAGCAGATACAGCGTGTTCGTGGGGAACGGCACGGCAAAGTTCACATTGCTGAGGCCGGAGAGGAGCGGCGCCTCACCGGTGATCAGCACCTGTTCGTCCGCGAATTCGCCGCCTACGAAGGCACTGTCCACCGCCTGCACGCTCCAGTAGAGCGTTCGCCCCTCGGGCACCCCGTCGAGGACGAACTGGAGCGCGCCGCCCGCGTTGCCGGGCGCGGGAACGAGTCGCCGTGCTTCGGGTCGGGTGAGCGAACCGTTGTTCGGCAGAGACTGGGAAGGCACCACATCATTGGCACCGGGTGCGGTGCCCACGCGGAGGTTGTAGGTAAGTCCACGAGGTTGTTGACGATCCGCCGCGAACCCCCAAGAGAAGCGATACGTACCCGGCCTGATCCGCGCCGCCGCGAGCTGCCACGGACGGGTCGGAGGCCGGTTGGTGCGCGGCGAGTCGTTGCGGAGGATGAGGCTGTGGATTCCCGCCTCGAACGGAGGCCAGGGAGCGGGCAAGTTCGCCGCCACGACCAGGTCCAGATCCCCGTCTCCATCCACATCCCCCAGCGTGGGTCGGGTGAGGCAATGGGCCACGCCAGTCAGCAGTTCTCGCCAAGTGAAGCCCGGATCTTGTAGCAAGACCGTCAATACCCCATCGGAGGCCACGTCCGCCAGATCAGGGAACCCGTCGTTATTCAGATCTCCCGCCGCGGTCATCAAGGTGTTGGCAGGAACCGGGGGTGAGTTCGTAAACAAAAATCCACCCAAATTCTGGGCGACACGGTGCTGTTGATCAAACACACCATAGATATCAGGCAACCCATCGAGGTCGAAGTCGGCTACGGCCAAAAACTCT
>CAYYSX010000458.1:0-3419 GCA_964474315.1 uncultured Verrucomicrobiota bacterium
TGGTCCTTCCGGACATCGAGCCCGAGGATCTCTCCCGTTCCAATCCCTGGCCGCTACGCCGTTCCCCCATCCGCCGTCACGAGCAGAAGAAGGAAGTGATCGAAGTGGGGAAATAGGAGAGGATTTATGATTTTGGATTTGCGATTGGCGATTGGTTTGTTGTTTCGCCCGTGCTCACGCCTCACGCCTCACGCCTCACGCCTCACGCCTCACGCCTCACGAACTAATAACCACAAACCATGAGCTCCTACTGCGAACTCTTCAACCTCACCAAAATCTATCCCTCCCCGCGCGGCCCGGCCGTCATCGTCCAGAATTTCAACCTATGTCTCGCGCAGGGAGAGTTCGTAACGCTCATCGGACATTCCGGCTGCGGCAAATCGACGGTTCTCTCCCTGGTGGCCGGATTGAACTCCCTCTCCAGCGGTGGGATCATCCTGGCTGGACGCGAGCTCGACGGACCCGGTCCAGATCGGGGCGTCGTCTTCCAGTCGCCTTCCCTCCTGCCCTGGATGACGGCCCGGGAGAACGTGATGCTGGGGATCAACCAGGTCTTTTACACGGCCTCGCTCAAGGAGCGGGGACAGATCGCCGAATATTATCTGAGCGTGGTTGGGTTGGCTGAAGCGATGGACAAGTATCCGGCGGAACTAAGCCAGGGCATGCGCCAGCGAGTGGGCATCGCCCGCGCCTTCGCGCTCAAGCCTAAAATGCTCCTGCTCGACGAGCCGTTCGGTATGTTGGATTCCCTCACGCGCTACGAACTCCAAGCCGTCTTACTCGAGCTCTGGCGCAAGAACCGCATCACCACCCTCATGGTCACGCACGACGTGGACGAAGCGTTATACCTCAGCGACCGCATAATCTGCATGACGGATGGTCCGGCCGCCGAGGTCGGTGACGTGGTTCCCGTTCACTTCACCCGGCCGCGCGACCGCAAGACCGTGATGGAACATCCCGACTACTATCCACTTCGGGAACGGCTGATCGAGTTCCTCGAAGTTCATGCTCACCGCCGCCGTCCGGCCTTGCTCGCTGCTTGAGCCCCGCGGTCCGTACCCTCGCACGCCTTTACTCCACAATCTTCGGAACCACGAACAACCCGCCGGCACGGGCAGGAGCATTGCGTAAGGCTTCGTCCTGGGTAAGCGACGGTACGGCCTCATCCGGCCGCACCACGTTGACCAGCGGAAACGCGTGTGCGGTCGGCTCCACGCCGTTCACATCGACTTCCTTCAACTGGGCGACGTATCCGAGAATATCGCTCAACTGCGCGCCAAGGATCTGCTGCTCCTCCGGGGTCAATTCGATGCGGGCGAGCCGCGCGACATAGTGGATGTTGAAATCGGACATGCGGACCGGTGGGTAACGGAAAAATACTGAGGGTTAACGGCGCTCAGGGCGAAGTGGAGTTCAGTCCTCTCCGAATTTTCCTTCGATCAGCGCCACGAGCTGTTCCAAGGCCGGGCCGGCCCCCTCTCCCGAACAGGTGATCTTAAGGACACTTCCCGGGCCGGCCGCCAGCATGAGCAGGCCCATAATGCTCTTGCCATTGATGACCTCACCATCCTTCTCCACCCAGACATCACAGGTAAAGCTGCTCGCGAGCTTGACGAATTGGGATGAAGGGCGGGCATGCACCCCAAGCTTATTGGCCACCGCCACCTCGCGGGTAAGGGAAGGCGACTTGCCGGGGATGGTGATGGTTGCGCTCACGAACATGCGTAGCATACGGGGAATCAGGCTCTTCTGACAACCTCTAATAACCCTGATCGTGGTCAGGGGACTTTTGTCCTGACCTCGCGCACCGGGAATGCTTGGCTCCCAGCGATGCTCGTCGCCACGCTGGCCCTGACTACCGCGCTGGTGCTGGTCTTCCCGATGGTCTGTCTGGTGCGGCACGGCTGGCTGAACACTCCCAGTCCGAACGCCGGACCGGGGGATCCGCTCTTCCGTCGGTGGACGGCCAAGTCCCTGGTGGTGCCGTTGCTGCTATGGTGCGGCTGGAATTCCCTGGCCCTGCTGGGACCCGCTCGGGGTTGGATTCCGCTGCTGCCGTGGTCGGGAGGCGATCCGGTCGTGGCTTTCCTGGGCGGCACGGGATGGGGACTGTTCTGGGCTGTTCTTGTTTGGGGTGCCTTTACCTTGGCGTGGTTGTTTCCCAGGATGATTCGCTCCATCCGCCATCACGACGAGTTCGCCGCACTGGCGTGGCTGGTAGGGGGGGTGTCGGCCTTGTTACTGGCGGGTGCCGTCGTCCTGCGGAGCTGGGGGCTTGCCCTGCTGATCTCCGCCGGAGGACTGGCCGTGTTGTTTCACTGGAGCATCCCGCTCATTCACCGGCCGCGCCCGAGCTACACGCGCGCCATCGGACGCATCAAACGCGGCCATTACGCCGAAGCCGAGGAAGAGGTCATCCGCCAACTGGAGGAAAAGGCGGACGACTACGATGGCTGGATGATGTTGGCCGAACTTTACGCCGAGCGGTTCGACCAGTTGAACGAAGCGGAACAGACCGTGCGTGAGTTGTGTGATCAGCCGGGTTGGTCGCCCTTCGATATCGCCCGGGCCTTCACCCGTCTGGCCCAATGGCAAATCGATCAGGGCAATAATCCAGCCGCGGCCCGCGCCGCGCTTTCGGAAATTCTCCGTCGTTGTCCAGGCACACCATTCGCCCGGACCGCTGAGCACCGACTGCGCCAGCTTCCCGTCGATGAAGCCGACCTGGCGGAACGCCGCCAGCCACGCATGATCCGGCTCAATGCCTTGTGTGAGGAAGACGGCGGAGTGACTTCGGAAGTCGGTCGGCTCGCTGCTCAGATAGAAGCCGGGACGCTCAGGAAGCGGCTGGAAGGGAATCCGACCGACGGGTCCACGCGCTTGCGGTTGGCCCGGTTACTGGCGGAACGCCTGGGGCAAATCGAAGCCGCTCGAATCCAATTGAGGCTCCTGCGGGAGTCTCCGGAAGCGGCCCCTGGTCGGCACGCCGAGGCACTGGCGGCGGAGGCCTCGTGGGAACTGCGCTTGCTCCATCGCGAAACGCCCGCCCGTCACCTGCTAAGCCGACTGCTCCGCGATCATCCGGGAACGCCTCAGGCTTGGGCCGCCCGCCGTCAGTTGGAGATCCTCGACCATCCGAAAACCCATCGAAACGATCCGCTGCCACCCCCGCCTCCACGTCGGATCGTCATCCGCATCCCACCTCCCGAGCCTTCTTGACCGCTTTGATTCCTCGCGGTGAAACGGCTCCGGTCGGTCCACGAGCCAACAAAAAAAAAAGCCAGACACCGCTGGACGGTGTCCGGCTGATAGCCTCTTGAGGGATCAGGCCTGAGCGGCGCGGCGACGGCGGATGGCCAGCAGCGTCAGTCCCAACAGTGCGAGACTGGGCGCAGCGACGTTCGCCTCCGGAATGACCG
>CAYYSX010000459.1:0-3383 GCA_964474315.1 uncultured Verrucomicrobiota bacterium
AGACGACTCTACAAGGTGGGAAGGGACGGTTCATGGGAAGCTCCAAGTTCCAACGTCCAAGCGTCCAAGCCCCCCAAGACCTCGCTCCCATGGACGGTTCGAGCGGAATCCAGGTGCTGGGAGCTTGGGTTTTTGGAACTTTTTTGGAGCTTGGAACTTGGCTTTTGGAGCTTCCTTTTGAGCTGTGAGCTTTCTCCCCTCATCACGGTCTCAGTAAGGACCAATTCAAAATGCGCCTCCCCGGGCCTTCATTCCAGTCACCAACCCGGGCCATCCAGGGTGGCCCGGGCCACGGCCCAGACACACACTCGGGCGGCTCCCAACTTTCGCAGTTGGCGCGCCACGGCATCCGTCGTCGCCCCCGTGGTCAGCACGTCGTCCACCACCACCACTGAGGCTCCCTCGAGGTGGACCCCATCCACCCTCCGGAACGCCCGACGAACGTTGGCGGCCCGTTCCTCGCGACTCAGGCGCGTCTGGGTGGCGGTGGGCTCGATCCGACGAACCAGATCGGCGCGTACCGGAAGCTCGAGCGCCCGTCCCAGATGGAGAGCCAGCCGGTGCGCCTGGTTGAACTCCCGGTCCCGTTCCTTCACTGGATACAACGGGACCGGCACCAGCAGATCCCATCCGCGGTTCGCCAGGAGTGGAGTTGCCGTCTGCGCCAGCAGCCGCCCCAACAGGGGCTCGAACCAAACCGCCCGATGGTATTTGAACCGATGGATCACCTCCCGTGCCGGCCCTTCGGCCAGTACGGCAGCCCGAACCGACTCGAAGGCGAAGTCGGCCTCCCGGCAGTTGGCGCATTCGAAGGCCTCAGTGATGGCTCCGGGGAACGGCAGCCCGCATCGGTGGCAAAACGGCGGCTCCAGACGGCGGAATTGCGCCCGACAGGCACCCCCGACATAGCCGTCGTCCGGAGTCGCTTCTTCGTTCAAACAGAGCTGGCAGATGTTGGGATAAACCAAGCGGAACAGCGGTTCGCAGACGAGCGCCGTCCATCGACGAACGTGACCCCACGAACTCCGGGAACGGTGGGCTTCCGAATGGCACGACATTGGCAGGCGGATCATCCGGGAATCATGCCCGGCGCGAACGTCTGGGAGTCCATCGCCAAAAATGATGGCCGGAACCCGAATTTGCGCAGGCGACACTTTTCCCTTCGAGTACAGTGTGTTAGCTAGCCGCGCACGTTTGCCCATGGCCATCGCGGGAGACAAATTGGGTCATTACACCCTGCACGAGTTGATCAACTCGGGCGGGCAGTCCGAGATTTGGCTGGCCACGGATGAGGCCAACCACCCCTTCGCCGTCCGCCTGATGCTCAACGATTCGGTCTTCGCCTTCGGAGACCGGAAACGGTTCCAGATCGGCTGTGAAACTCTCCGGGAGTGCCAGGACCAACAGTACATCATCGGGTATGTCGAGCACGGCAAGATCGGTGGCCAACTCGCCTTGGTGATGGAGTATGTCGAAGGCGCGAACTTGAAGCTGCTCATGAACGCCAGCGATCCGGTGCTGACCACCAATATCGCGCAGGTGCTCATCGACTTTGCCACGGCACTCGAGGTGGTCCATGACCGCGGATTCATGCATCTCGACGTCAAGCCGGAGAACGTCCTCCTCAGCCGTAACGGCAGCCTGCGCTTGATCGACTTCGACCTGGCCCAGCCGATCCCGAATCCACCCCGCCGGCTGGATCGCCTGTCCGGCACCCCGGCCTACATGGCGCCCGAGCAACTGCTGAAGCAACCGGTCGATCACCGGGCGGACCTTTGGGCCTACGGGGTCAGCGCCTATGAACTGGTCACGTTCCGAAAGCCGTTCCCGGGCGAGAACGCCGACGAAGTATTACGGCGGCAGTTGGGCCGGACGGATTTTATCCCACCCCGCGAGATCAACGCTGACCTTCCCCTCGGGCTCGAGCGGATCATCTTGCGCTGCTTGGAGAAGGACATGGAGAAGCGGTACCCGATCACCAGTGTCCTGGTGCATGAGTTGAAGCAGGCCCTTTATCGGTAATCCGGGGCGACGGGGGACGTTTATCGAAGCTCAAAGTTCAAAGCTCAAAGTTCAAAAAAAGTCATGCTCCACGGACTGGTGCATGTCGATTTTGCGCTTAAACCGTGGGTCGAGCCCAAAAAAACCAGCGGCCTACCATGGGGAAACTGGCCGACGCTCACATGCGGCAGGCCTGCATCAGGGCGGACTGGACCGCCAGTTCCTCGGCCGCAGTGACCGCGAGGGGTTGTCCGGTCCGGAGAGCCCGGGCCAGGGTGGAGAATTCCCCCTCATAACGGCGGTAAGGCGGGAGGGGAATCTCCTGCCGGCCCTTCGCATAGGGGCCAGCCGGCTCCATCAGATCCATCACCAGCGTCGGGGGTTCAAGGGGCTGAAGGCGCGCCCATCCATTGGTTCCCAGGAGTTCGAAGCTGCGGTAGGCCCCGGCGCCCACTTGGCGGGCCGAGCAGGTCAGCGTGCCCAAGGCGCGGGGAAACTCCAGAATCACTGTCGTGTTGTCCGCCAGCCGGTCATCCAGCGTCGGATTCCTTTGCAGTGAGGATTGGATATTCACCGGTGCTCCCAGCAGACGGACCATCGGATCCAGTAGGTGGCACCCCAGCTCGAAGAGAATGCCTCCGGCGAACTGCGCCCATTCCTGGCGTTGGGAGGCGCCACCGTGGGTGTTGATCATGGCGCGAGCGAGGTACAGGTCTCCCAGAAAGCCGTCCCGGGCCGCCGCCAGAAGAAGGTTCAGTCCGGGATGCTCCCGCCACATGTAACCGATCTGGAGCAGCCGGCGCTTCTCCGCCGCCAGATCCAGCAGCTCCCGCAGGCCGGCCAGCGAGTCGGCCGGCGGTTTTTCCAAGTGAACGTGACACCCCGCATTCAACGCCCGGCGGGCATCGCGCGCATGATGTTTCACCGCGCTCTCGACCACGACGACTTCCGCCTGATCGAACAGCTCGTTCGCGGCCAGCCAACGGGCGTTGGCAGGTCCGCGCGCCTTTACCTCCGTCTGCTCCTCGCACAGTCCCACCAGCTCGTACTCCGACGACTGCCGAAGTAGCTCATGCTTGGCGGCAAAGTGGGAATACCCGGTCCCCAGAAAACCCACTGTCCATCGACGCGTTCCCGCGACCTGTGCTTCTCCTGACGTGGGCAGCAGGGCCACTGCGCCCGCCGCCCGCGCGCTGGTTCCCAAGAACTGGCGGCGGTTGAATTCCGCACGCGAACCTTCGCTCTCACCGGCGGGCCTCATGGAGAAACAGTGACGCCCGAAGGCAATCCGAACAAGGCAAGGGGCACGCTCCAGGGCGCATCTCCGTTTTTGGATGGGGAGCACACGCGTCCCGCGTGTGGGTCTCGGCGTCCCGCCGAGA
>CAYYSX010000460.1:0-3373 GCA_964474315.1 uncultured Verrucomicrobiota bacterium
CGGCCACGGCGGTGAAGCCGGGGTTCTTGAGGAGTTGGCGGAGGGCGAATTGGAGATCTTGCATAGAGGCGAGGGTGATCAGTAATCAGTAATCAGTCGTCAGTCGTCAGTCGTCGGTGGTCGGGTGTTGGAAGCGGAACATCGAACATTCAACATCGAACGCCCAAGGATGCGGGGAGGCAGCCCTTGGAAGGTGGAGGTTGAACGTCGAACGCTGAACATCGAACATCCGACGTCGAACATCGAAGCAAAGGCAGGTGCCTGTCCGCCCTTTCGGTGTTCGGCGTTCAATGTTCGATGTTCCGTTTTCATCTCATTCGCTCCTCAGCGCCACCATCGGGTCCACCCGCGCCGCCCTTCGCGCGGGCAGCCAGCAGGCGAGCAACGCAACCACAACCAACAGCAGCGCCACGGCGGCAAAGGTGATGGGATCGGTGGACCCAACTTCGTAGAGCTGATTTCGCAGAACCCGGGTCAACGCAAAGGCCCCCACGAGACCAAGAGCCACCCCCAGCAGGGTCAGTCCCATGCCATTCCGGAGAATCAACCGCAGGACATCGCTGCGCTGCGCACCCAAGGCCATGCGAATTCCAATCTCGTGCCGCCGGAGCGCGACCGCATGGGCCAGAACTCCATACAGGCCGATCGCGGCCAAGCCAAGCGCCACCACGGCAAACAGCCCCAGCAGCGTGAACGCCTGCCGCCGGGCGGCGACCGAACGGGAAACGTCCTGCTCCAACGTACGGATATTCGACACGGGTTGGTCAGCGTCCGCCTCCAGAATGGCCTTCCGGATGGGTTCGGCTAGCGACTCGGGCGCGACTCGGGTGCGCACAATGAGGCTGCCATTTGCGCCCGTGCTCGTGTGCGGAAGGTAAATCTTGTCCGGGCGATCATCGAGGATTCGGGTCAGCTTGATGTCACCGACCATGCCGACGATCTCGAATATCCGGTCCGAACCGAACTGCACATGTTTTCCGATCGGATCTTCGTTCGGAAATATCTTTCGGGCGAAAGCCTCGCTACAGACCAGGACGGGCGCGGCGTTGGTGGAGTGGTCGGTTCTGGAGAAAGTTCGACCTCTCAACAAAGGTATGCCGAGGGCGCGGAAGTAGTCCCCCGCCACGCCCTCATATTTGACGCCGTAGCCCTCTTCCGGCTGGTCCTGGCGGCCCACGACTCGCACTGCGTTTTCGTCCAGGCCAAAACCCTGCATCGGCCGGTTCCACGCGAAGCCAGCAGTCTCTACTCCGGGAATGGCCGAGATTCGATCCACCATCCTTTGAAGAAGCTCCGTCTTCGCGCCCTCACTGGGAGACTTGGCGTCAGGCATGGACAGGTCCACTGCCAGCGCTTGTCGCGGAACAAAGCCAAGCGACACACTCATGAGTTTGTTGAAGCTCCGCACCAGCAGCCCGGTGCCCGTCAACAGCATCAAGGCGAGCCCGATTTCCGCGATGATCAACCCACCTTGCAGCCGTCCGCGCGAACCGGCCACCACGCCTCGTCCACCCTCCTTCAGAATCGGGTCGAGCCGCGGGCTGGACATCCGCAGAGCCGGAAAGACACTGAAGCACACGCCCGTCCCGAGCGCGATGAACAGCGCGAACCCGAGCATGCGTGCATCGACATGTGCTTGCGCCAAGTGCCGTATCGGGCCCTCACTCCAGGCCAGCAGCGTGTACACGCCGCCGTAGGCGACCAACACACCCAGCACGCCGCCCAAAGTGGCCAGCAAGAGGCCCTCGATGAGCACTTGGCGGATCGTGCGCCAACGACTTGCCCCCAGCGCGGCCCGCAACGCCATCTCCCGCTGCCGGGCCACGGCTCGCGACAACAGCAGGTTGGCCACGTTGGCGCAGACCACCAGCAACACGCATCCGACCGCGCCGAGCAGAATCAACAACGTGGGTTTTATCTCACCGGTGACGTCTTCGTGCATCGGCGTCACGGTCACCGACCATTTCTCCTTATACTTCGGATAGTGCTGTTCCATCCGTTGCTTGAGGGCAGCCAGTTCGACGGTTGCCTGTTCGGCTGTCCTGCCGGGCTTGAGCCGGCCAATAACCCGAAGAAAATTGCCGCCGTATTGGCGCTCCCAGCCAGACGGAATCAGAAAATCCACCTGCGGTTCCGTGGCCAGGGCGTTCGGTCGCAATACTCCCACCACGGCATGGCTCTCACCATCGAGCTGAATCAGGCTGCCAACCAGATTGGGGTCGCCGCCAAAGCGGCGTTGCCACAGGCCGTGGGACAGGACGACGACTTTGTCTCCGCCGCCAGGTCGCTCTTCTTCCGGCAGGAAACCACGCCCGATCGCCGGCTGTTCACGCAGGATCGAGAGGAAGTTGGCAGACACGCGCAACCCGTTGATCCGTTCGGGCTGCCCGGTTCCGGTGAAGTTAGCCGCCGCGTCACGCACCGACGACACTCCTTCAAAACTGGCGCCATGCTCTCTCCAGTCCATGAAGGCGCCGGGCGACACATCCCCGGCGTTTCCGTTCGGACGCTTTTCCCAGAGGTTAACCAGTTGCCCGGGTTGTTCGTAGGGCAACGGATTGAGCAAAACCCCGTTGACGAGACTGAAGATAGCGGTCGTGGCTCCGATGCCGAGCGCGAGAGTGAGCACCGCCACGGCGGTGAAGCCGGGATTTTTGAGCAGTTGGCGGAAGGCGAATTTAAGGTCGTTCATAAGTCAGTGGTCCTTTGTCCGAGGTCCGTGGCTGGGGCAGTCGCCGGCCTCGGATTCCACAATTCATTCCCAGTTGCCGTTCCAGAGTGATCCATCCTCTCCCTCCGGATGCATAGGGCATGCCACCGACGAAAACTCATGGAAAACGGCGGAAATGCAGGCAATTCGTAGAGTCTGGCCCTCCGAGGCGGTTCGATTTTGGGACGGCTTGATCCCGATTCTGGGACGAGGAGTCGTCACCTTTGGAGTGCGCCCATTTGGAGTGCGCCGCTGTGCGGCGCTTTGGATCGCCCGCGGAGAAGCTTCCGAACATCCTTCCGCTCTCGCCGCGTCCCCCATCCAAAGCGGCGGAAACCGCCGCACTCCAAATATCCTCAGTCCACGCGACGGTTGGCCCCGAATTCAATCGCCCATCAGAAACCTCACCACTGATTACTGATTACTGATATTACTGATCACTGATCACTCCGCCCTCAACGCCACCATCGGATCCACCCGCGCCGCGCGCCGCGCGGGAATCAGGCAGGCGACCAGCGCCACGGCGGCCAGCAGCGCGGCGATGCCGACAAAGGTGAACGGATCGTAAGCTGAGATGCCGAAGAGCTGGCTTTGCAATACGCGCGTGAGGACCAGCGAACCGACCAGTCCCAGGACGATTCCGATAGCGACGAGCTTGAGCCC
>CAYYSX010000461.1:0-1410 GCA_964474315.1 uncultured Verrucomicrobiota bacterium
TTGGAGCTTGGGTTTTGGAACTTGGAGCTTCCCTTGGAGTTATCCTGCGGGCGAGCCGCCCGCGCTCCCGACACGGACTACACCTTTAGGTCCCTCGCGGCGCTGGGACGGCTCTGCCATGCTCAGCGCGTTCATGAATTCGTTTGCTGTCGCCGCTCGCCTGCCGGCCTTCGTGGCCGTCGTGGCCTTGGCTTTAGCCGCGCTTCCCGCGCTTCGGGCCGCCCCAATCCCTCTCAAGGCCACTGGACCGGACCCGCATGGCTGGGTGCAACTCCAGTCGCCCGGGGAATCGAATCGGGTCCACATCCTCGAAGCGTCCACCAATCTTTGGCACTGGCACGAGGCGGCGGTGTTGCAGGACGGCCCCCTTCAATTCAGCGACGTCACCGGCACCAGCTTGGGCGCCCGTTACTTCCGCCTCAACAGCCGTCCCCGCACCAGCGCTGATGACGGCAAGAACAGCGTCCATCTCCCCGACGACCGCTTCGCCAACGAACCGCCGGAGCAGTTCGTGTTCGGCGAGGCCAAGATCCGCTGGATCAAATTCGCCATCCTCCTCGAGGACGAGACTCGGGTGTGGTTTCAAGACAGCGCCAAGTATCCGTTCCATTACGATTTCGCCCGGTTGCGGCTCCCGCCGTTCCAAGGGATGAATCGGACCGAATTCGACCAGTACACGTTGCACCGCGCGAACCAACTGGCCGTATTGGGCGCGGTGCTGATCGCCCCGACCGCCTTTGGCCCGGAGTACGGCATCCAGATCGTGGGGCAGGACGCGTTTCCCCGGGAAGACGTGGCGCGCTGGTTCGAACGGGTGCGCGCCGCCATCGCTGCTCCAGTCGGGGTCAAGGCGTTCTATGTACCCACCTTTGCGCAGTCCGCCGTGGCGGATCAGAACCGGGCGTGGTTTGCGGAGCAGGGAATCGTTCCCGCTACGGCGGACCGCTGGTTGACCCGGGATGCCCGGTACAGCGACGGCTGGGCCTTCGGACGCCTTAGCTTCGTTCCGGCCAACCAGATCGATGCCGCCTATGCCGACGGCCGGTTGCTGCCGACGGACATCCTACTGACCGACTTCGTTCCCGCCGAGGTTCCCTATGTGGCGGGCATCATCACCTTGAACCCGGCGACGCCGAATTCGCATGTGGCCATCCTGGCGCGCGGATTCGGAATTCCGTTCGTGTGGTTCGCCGATCCGCAGGTGCGGTCGAATTTGGTCACGCTGGACGGACGAGAAGTGGCGCTGCGGACGGGCGAGTTCTGGGCGGAAGTCCGCGTCATCGATGCCGAAGGACAACTCTCCCCTTCCCTGCGCGACGATCTGCTCGCGCTCAAGCTTCCCCCGAAATTGCAGTATCCGGTGAAGCAACGGGCGGGCTTCCTCGCGACCAACGTGCAGAACCTGGTCCC
>CAYYSX010000461.1:1510-3365 GCA_964474315.1 uncultured Verrucomicrobiota bacterium
CTCGGCGTGTTGACCAATGCCGGCTTCCTCGACAGCACCCGAAAGGTCCGGTTCCGCAGCTCCACCAACGTGGAAGACAGCGAGGAGTTCACCGGCGCGGGACTCTACGACAGCTACAGTGGATGTCTTCTGGACGACCTCGACAACGACGACGCGGGGCCCTCGGCTTGCGATCCGACGGAGTCGAAGGAGCGCGGCGTGTTTCGGGCGATCCAGAAGGTCTATGCGAGCTTCTACAACGAGAACGCGTTCCTCGAACGGCTGCGGCGCGACGTGAATGAGTCCGAAGTGGGCATGGCCATTCTGGTACATCATTCCTTCCCCGACGTGGATGAAATGGCCAACGGCGTGGTGACGCTGGAGTACCGGAAATCGTTCGGCTCGGAGGAATTCAACGGTCAAATCGTCACCCAGCTCGGCGCCGAATCAGTGGCGAATCCGGATGGCTCCGCCCGCCCCGAGGTCGTGACCTACTGGAAGTCCGGGGCCTGGCAGGATTTCAACCTGACGCAGGCGTCGAGCCTCGTTCCGCTGGGCAGTTACGTCATGCCGTGGAAATCGGAGTACGAGAATCTGGCCAACCGGTTGGTCACGGTGGCCCAGGGATACGCGAAGCTGTTTCCCACCAAGACCAGCTTCACGCTGGACTTCGAATTCAAGCGGATGCGGCCGGGCACGCTGGACGTGAAACAGGTTCGGCCGCTGCCTCAGCCGAAACCGACGGCACCGGTGACCACCTTCCTTCTCAACGAACCAGTGGAATGGCAGGTGCTCGAGGGTGAGTTTAGCGAAGCCATGGCCAAGCATCGGGCCAAGGGCCGGCTTTACCTGGAATCGGACCCGCGGCGCCTGGATTCGACGGGGGTGCAGACCTCCTTCCTACGGCAGGCCGAGTTCGAGTTCTACGTCGGCACGGACTGGGTGCGGATGACCAACGGCGTCGCTGGTTGGCCGGAGGCCGGATTCGGATTCGCGGGTGGAACCGCGATGGATCGTTGGAGTTGGGGCAGCGGACCGGAACGCCGGCAGTTTGAACTTCACGCCACCGTCATCCGGCAGGCCACGGCTCCTCAGGCTCCGTGGGTAACCCAGCGGGACTTTCAGC
Source organism: uncultured Verrucomicrobiota bacterium (assembly GCA_964474315.1). Taxonomy (GTDB): domain Bacteria; phylum Verrucomicrobiota; class Verrucomicrobiia; order Limisphaerales; family UBA9464; genus UBA9464. The sequence goes on from CAYYSX010000461.1 coordinate 2,616, forward strand.
AGGTGCTGAAGGTGAGATACGCCAGCCCGCAACCCTCTTTCACTTGGGGCGAACCGGGACAAACCACGCTCGACGAAGTGATTCTCGTGCCGCGGCAGGTCATCGACTCCACCAGTCTGCTCCAGACCCGCTCCGCTACCAACCCCTCCCAGACGGTCCGGATGTCCACCGAGTTCTATTGGCCGAAGCCCCCGGAAGGTCCCAGCGCCGGTTACACCGCCCCGAACATCGGGTTCGTGGAAACGCGGATCGAGGGCCTGACCCCGGAACCGCTGATCCTGCGCGCGGCGGCGGCCCAGACCTATTCGCCGGGCCATCACAATTTCTCCGAGACATTTGTCTTCGAGCCGCGGCTGGATCCCGCCGTGCCGGCCGAGCAACTGGCCGCGCTGGAGACGGCCAACATCCGCCAGGTGGTGGTGCTGTTGGGATTCCTGGAAGACGGAATCGGGGCGTTTGATGTCGAAGGGAATTATCGCGAGCTGAAGTGAGTCGCACGGGGTGTTGCGGCGCCGCCGCTGAGGGAACGAGGCGGACTTGGTTCGTGGTTCGTGAGGCGTGGTTCGTGAGGCGTGGGGTGGCGGGCGCACCTCAGTTTTGGCGAGCCAGTGGATCAAAGAAGGGAGCCCAAGGCGGGAGCGCGGACGGCTCGTCCGCTCGTCCCGATACCGCCAGGACGAAGCTCAAAACGAGTCGCCTGCACGATTGATTCTGGTTTTGAGCTTTGAACTTTGAGCTTCCGCCACCCTG
>CAYYSX010000462.1:0-1711 GCA_964474315.1 uncultured Verrucomicrobiota bacterium
CACGCACGTACGTTCGCAACGATTGATAGGCCCGTTTCCGACATCGATTTTTGAGGCACTTTCCGCACGGGTTTTCAGGGTCCATTTTCAGGGTCGTTCGCCGGCGGTGGCCGGCCGAGCCGGATACGGATCCGTCACGACGGGATGGCGTCCCATGGCCGCGGCCATCAGGGCTTCCTGGGTGAATTCCTCCGGCCGAAACGTCCCGCCCACTTCACCCTCGTGCAACATGACGATGCGGTCGCTCATGCCCATCAGCTCGGGAAGTTCGCTGGACACCAGCACGACGGCCTTGCCTTCGGCCGTCAGGCGGTTGACGAGCTGATACACCTCCAACTTGGCGCCGACGTCGATGCCGCGCGTGGGTTCGTCCAGGAACACGATCCGGGGCTGAGTCATCAGGGCTTTCCCAATGACCACCTTCTGCTGGTTTCCCCCGGAAAGCCCGCTCACCGCAACGTCCAGTCCCGGCGCCTTCACCCGCAGAGCGTCGTATAACTGCCGGTTGACCTCGTTCTCGCGCGCCTCATCCACCAAGCCCAGATGCGTCAGACGACCGAGCGACGAGAGCGAAAGGTTGAAGCTGATCGGCTGGTCGAGATGCAGACCGAAGCGCTTCCGGTCATCTGTTACCATGACCAGTCCGCGCTGAATCGAGTCCTCAGGATTCGGCTTAGGATCCGCCCCGGCGGCCAGCTCAACCTCGCCGCCCAGCCGGACGCCCCATGCTCCGAACAGGTGCAGCAGCAACTCGGACCGGCCCGCGCCCATCAGTCCGCCGATACCGAGCACTTCACCGGCGCGGACCTCGAAGGAGATCGCTTGAAGCCGCGCCGGTAAGCCGGTTTCGGGTGCCACCGTTAGGTCACGAACCGAAAGCAGGGTTTCACCCACCGGGGCGGAGCGGTCGCGGGGAAACAGCTCCTTGATCTCCCGTCCGACCATGTGGCGGATGAGGTCGGGAATCTCCACCGAGGCCACGTCGAAGGTGGCGATGCTCGAACCGTCTCGGAGAACCGTGATGCGGTCGGCGATGGACTTCACCTCGCCGAGCTTATGCGAGATGTAGATGCAGGCGACGCCCTGTTCCCGCAGTTCGCGAAGGATGCGTAACAAGATCTCCACCTCCGACTCGGCGAGCGCGGCCGTCGGTTCATCGAGGATCAGAATTCGCGATTTCTTCCGCAGCGCCTTCACGATCTCGACCAACTGCTTCTGGCCGACCCCGAGCTCCCGTACCTTGAGATCCGGATCGATCTGAATCTGAAATCCGGCCAGCAGTCGGGCCGCCTGTAAATACGCGACATCCCAGTCGATCCACGGTCCGCGCCGCGGTTCGTGTCCGAGGAAGATGTTTTCGGCGACTGACATCTCCTCGACCAGGGCCAGTTCCTGGTAGATCACCGCCAGGCCCGCCGCCTCCGCATCGGTGAGCGTGTGGAACTGCACCGGTTGGCCGTTGACCCGGATTTCGCCCTCATAGCTGCCGAACGGATGAAGTCCGGAAAGCGTCTTGATCAAGGTGGACTTTCCTGCGCCGTTCTCGCCGCACAACGCATGAATTTCGCCCGGACGGAGATCAAAGCTCACCTCCTTCAAGGCCACCACGCCGGGGAAGCACTTGGTCAGCTTCCGCGCCTCAAGCACCGGGGATAGTTCAGACGTCGAGCTCATGCCTTAACACGAATGGACACGAATCCGACCACGAATG
>CAYYSX010000462.1:1811-3333 GCA_964474315.1 uncultured Verrucomicrobiota bacterium
CACGAATGGACACGAATCCGACCACGAATGAACACGAATTGGGAACCGAATAAACACCAATGAGGATCAGTGGCCGGGAGCCTTTCACGACGACGAAACCTCCTCAGCTAACAGAGAATTCAGACAACCCAAGTCGAAACGCTCTCTAATTCCATCGAGTCTCGAGTCATATCCATTGGTGTTCATTCGGTTCCCAATTCGTGTCCATTCGTGTTCACCGCAGGTCCTCCGCCCGGTGAAATCCATCCTTCACCACGGTGTCCATCAGATTCTCCTTATCCACTACGACCACATCCACCAAAATGCTGGGAACCATCTTGAATCCGTTGTCCACCGCGCCGTTGGCAATCACCACCTGGCGTTGGGCGAGCGCCACGGCGACTTCGGCGGCGCGGTCCGCGAGTTGCGCCAAGGGCTTGTAGATCGTCATCGACTGGATCCCGCGCTGGATGCGCTGGCAGGCCGCCAACTCAGCATCCTGCCCTGTCACCAACACCTTCCCAGCCAGACCCTCTTCGGTAAGCGCCTGGATGGCGCCCCCCGCCGTGCCGTCGTTGGAGGCCAGGATCGCATCGAGGTCGCGTCCCTTCGCCGAAATCGCGGCGTTCACAATCTTCTTCGCATTCTCCGGCCTCCAATCGAGCGCCCAATCTTCGAACACCACCGTGAGATCCCCCCGGTCGATCAAGGGTTGGAGGACGGAATCCTGTCCGGCCTTGAACAGCACGGCGTTGTTATCGGTTTTCGAGCCGTAGATCCGGACGAGGCGCGCCTTCTTTCCTTGGAGGGCGTTGACCAAGTATTGGGCCTGCAGCACGCCCACCTGAAAATTGTCGAAACTGAGGTAGAGGGTGATGTCGGAATTACGGATCAGACGGTCATAGGAGATCACCGGCAAGCCCGCCTTAAGCGCAGCATCAGCGCCTTTGGCCATGGCTTCACCGTTGTGAGGAACGATCACCATCACATCGACTCCCCGGCTGATCAGCGCCTCGACGTCCTGCATTTGCCGGATGTCGTCGGAATTGGCCGATTGAACGAAGACTTCGGCGCCCAATTCCTGCGCTTTGGCCACGAACCGGTCGCGGTCGCGCTGCCATCGTTCTTCCTTCAGCGTGTCGAGAGAAAGACCGATACGGATTTTGCCGGCGGCGCCACCCGGAGTTGTGCCTGGTCCCGAAGCCGTGGGTCCGCGCCGCGAAAGAACCACACCGATCAGGACACTCAGGATGAGCGAGGCGGTGACCAAGAGGAGGCGTGGGTTCATGGGGAAATTGGGAAACGCGCTGAGTCAACCGCGGGGTCGGGAGAGGGCCAAGCGGAAAAGGCGGGCGAATCGAGGAGTGAAAGCTCCAAAGGCCAAAACCCAAATCCCAAAGAAGCTCCCAAGCTCCAAGTTCACGGGTCTGCAACGTCGCCTCGAGTGGAACGAGGCGCGTCGGCTGCTCCCCAACGTCCCACTTCCAGGGCGCTTCGGACGGGAACCAGGCAGGAGCTCGGAACTTGGAACTTCTTTGGAGCT
>CAYYSX010000463.1:0-3316 GCA_964474315.1 uncultured Verrucomicrobiota bacterium
CCGCCTGGATTTATGATCTGGCCAAGTTCCACAAGCGTTCTCCGGATCAACTCGGGCAGCCCGAGATTCGGGCCTGGATACTGCACCTGATCACCGAGCGCAAGCTCTCCGCCTCCTCCATCAACCTGGCCATCAATGCGCTCCGGGCCTTCTACCACGGGCTGCTCGGGCAGGACCTCGAGCCCTATCTGACCGGCATCCAGCGGCCCGCCCGCACGGTCCAGCCCCCGCGGGTGTTCAGCATCGAGGAGATCGAACGGCTGATCACCGTCGGCACCGCCGGGGATCCCTTGGCCCGGGTCTTCCTCATGACCGTCTTCGGGTGTGGCCTCCGCCTCTCCGAAGCCACTCACGTTCAGGTCAGCGACATTGACGGCCCGCGTCTGCAACTGCGGGTCTCCCATCCCAAGGGCGGACGTCAACGCGTGACGATCTTGAGTCCGAACCTGCTCCACGAACTGCGCCAGTGGTACCGCGTCCACCGGCCGGTGCGCTGGCTTTTCTCGCAAGGACCCGATCAGGACCCGATCTGCAAGGGCACCGCGCAAAACCTTTTCTACCGCGCCCTGCGGCGATCGGGGATTAAGAAAAAACTGGGGATCCACTCACTGAGACACAGTTTCGCGACGATCCTGCTGGAAAGTGGAGTGGAGATCACCGTGGTCCAAAAGCTCCTGGGCCACGCCCAACTGGCCACCACCGCGCTCTACCTCCATGTGCGCCAGGAGCGGATCGGCGCGATTCGCAGTCCGCTCGGGCTTCTGGACCTGAAACGCCGCTGATGCCGGCGCCCCGCTGCGGGGCGCCCGGGTCGGACCTCAGCGTGGCGGCGGTGTTGCGCCGCTTCCTGCCCTCTTTTCCCGGGCCACTTTCCCCGCACACCCAACAGGTGCTGCGACGTCTGAGCCGTTGTCACACCGGACAACTGGGCTGGACGCTTTGGCAGTGTGCAGCGTGCTCCGCGGCCCCTTGGCGTCCGCAGGGCTGCGGCGATCGTCATTGTCCCGCATGCACCACGCGAGCCCGCGAAGCGTGGCTGAAGCGTCAACAACAGGCTCTGTTGCCGGTCCGCTATTTTCACTGGGTCTTCACCCTGCCGGCGGTTCTTCGACCGCTGGCTCTGCAAAATCCCACGGCGCTCTACACGCTGCTCTTCGAGGCCGCCTCAACCACACTCCTCCCGTTTGGCACCGAACGACTGGGCGTCCGACTCGGGATCACCGCCCTGCTGCATACCTGGGGCCAGAACCTCCTGGATCATCCCCATCTCCACTGCCTGGTTACCGGCGGCGGACTCACCGCGGAGGATCCCCCGCAATGGCGGGGTCCTCCTCAGGCCCAGTTCCTGTTCCCGGTGCGCGCCGTCGCGGCGAGATTCGCCGGCCAATTCCTCGCCGGACTGGAAGACCTCCGCGCCCGCGGTGCATTGATCTTCGCGGGACGACTCACCGCGTGGCGCGATCCGGGCGTGTGGCAACGCACGCTCCAAGTCCTCCGAGGGACCACGTGGGTCGTTTTCGCCAAAGGCTCCGTCGTCGGTCCTGATTCGGTTCTCCACTACCTCGGCCGCTACACGCACCGAGTGGCCCTCAGCAACGCTCGCCTCCTGCGCCTGGACGAACAGACCGTCAGGTTTCGCTACAAGGACTACCGCCGCGGCGAAGCCCTGCGCGAGATGACTCTGGAAGGCCGCGAGTTCGTCCGCCGCTTCGCGCTGCACGTCCTGCCGCCCGACTTCACCAAGATCCGCCACTACGGAATCCTGGGCAACAACCGCCGCTCGAAGGACGTTCCCGCCGCTCGCACCGCACTGGAGGGTTCCCCCTGGCGGGTGGATCTCGCGCCGACCAAGCCGCCGCCGCCTCCGACTCCGGAACCCTCGACCTGTCCGCGCTGCGACAGTGCCGAACGGATCTGCGTCGGCCGCCTCGAGGCCAGCGGACGTTTCCTCCCGCTCCAACGCGGCGCCCGCCTGGTGCGCTGGCGAACCGGAGAACCGCCCCCAATCTGGGACAGCTCCTAGGGCGATGAATCGGCCACTTCCAGACTCCCCTCCAGTTCCCCGTCCGTGGACACCCTGCCCTCGGACGAAACGCAACCCCCCAGCCAGAACTCCTCGTCCCTCTCTCAGAACCTATACGAACCCGCTCTTCCGCAGCCCATCGGATCTCCTCAGCACCTCATTCCAGGTTGTGGCGACACCCTTCCACCCCAACTTCATACCCTCCCCGCTCCTCCGGTCCGCCAGACTGAGCTAGTTTTCCTCTACCGCCCGGGCCTCCTCCGCGGCTCCGTCCAACCGCGAAATAAGTCGGGCGTTCCACGCCTGCCCCACTCTCACACCTTATTCGCCCGACCTATTCCGCTTCGGGGTTAGGCCACGTCGTCATGGGACTCGCTGTGAACACTCAGGACAACGCAACCGACCGTCAAGCACACCGTCGGACGACCACGGAGCCAGACGCCAGCCGTCGCGCCGCGCACGAGTCGCTACCGAGATAATCCAGCGGAGTCCTGGGTAATCGTCGTCCTCAAACATCTCGGTGCGCCCACAAGCGCAGCACTCAAACTCCAACCACATGAACGCGTAGCACTGGAACTGATCCCTTACGTCGAAACTGCCCCGGTCTTTCGGCAACGCAGCTTCGAGGATCGCCCGGCTAAACGAATGATCTGTGGCTTCGTGCTGCATGGCGTGTGATAAGCGGCCCAACGACCCAAGCTCAGCGACCCGGCCCGCGAGGCGCGTCGATTGTAACCGGAGCGCGATGGCCAGGTTCGCTGGAGCGCCTGGTGGGGCCAAGAGCGTCATGGTTAGTACTAAGTTACAAGCGCGGTGAAGACAGAATGCCCGCGATCTCCTGCGGCACAGGTTTCCCACTTTCTGTGTAGAACTCCTTTGCCCGGTGCAGCGCACCGCGCGTCGCGTCATTCTCTCCGAACGAATGGACGGAAAGCACCACGCCAGGCAAACGCCTTTCCATGTCTCGCAGCACCTCTTCCTGCTCCCCACGGCTTAACCGCAGCGCGTCATTGGCGTAGTTGTGCAGACAAGAGGACCAAAACAGCTGCGATTGCTGACCGTTCCAACGGACCAAAGCTATGACTACAGCGATGGCGGCGAAGGCCGCGCCACAGGCAAAAGAAATGGCGAGAGAGAGTTTGGTTTTCATGGATTGCTGAAGACGATTGAACAGGATCTAGGCTCAATTTCAGAATACCCCTCGCCTTTGAGATTGTCGAGCGTCTCATCCGCCGATGGGCCTAACGACTCAAGCTCAGCGACGTGCGCCGAGCAAAGCGGTGGAACGCACAG
>CAYYSX010000464.1:0-3220 GCA_964474315.1 uncultured Verrucomicrobiota bacterium
CGCGTCCCGCTCTTGAACACCGGCACCGCCCGCCGCCCGCGCTTCCTGACGGCCGGGCAGCTTCAGAATGCCGGGTGGATGTTCGAGGTCGTCTTCGACTACGGCGAGCATCACGACGAGACGCCGCAGTCCGATGACCGGCCGGCAAGTAGTAACTCTGTCCCCTGGCCCGTCCGGAACGACCCTTTCTCTACCTACCGTGCCGGCTTCGAAGTCCGCACCTACCGCCTCTGCCAGCGGGTGCTAATGTTCCACCACATTCCCGACCTGCCCACGGGCGAAAAGGGCTACAATGGCCTCGTCCGTTCCACCGATTTCACCTACTCGCACGAGAACAACCCTAGCGACGCCCGCAATCCGATTTTTTCCTTCCTGCTCTCCGCCACGCAATCCGGCTACAAACCCCAACCCGCCGGCGAATACCTCAAGAGATCGCTTCCCCCGGTCGAGTTCACCTATAGCAAGGCCACGATCCAGGAAGAGATCCGCGAAGTGGACCCGGCCAGTCTCGAGAACCTCCCCTCTGGCCTCGACGGCAGTGCCTACCAATGGGTGGATTTGGACAGCGAAGGACTCTCCGGCATCCTCACCGAGCAGGCCAACGGTTGGTTCTACAAACGCAACCTCAGCCCCATCAACGTGGTCGGCGACGACGGCTTCACTCGCGTCGAAGCCCGCTTCGCCCCCGTCGAACTCGTCGCCACCAAGCCCGTTTCCGGTCTCGCGACGGGCCGCGCCCAATTCCTGGACCTCGCCGGCGATGGCCAGACCGACCTGGTCACGTTTCGCGGACCGACTCCCGGCTTCTACGAACGCACCCCGGACGCGGGAAGCTGGGAACCCTTCACGCCGTTCACTTCCTTGCCCGTGCTCGACTGGGACGACCCAAACCTGAGATTCGTGGACCTCACCGGCGACGGCCACGCGGACCTCCTCATCACCGAGGACGACGTCTTTCGCTGGCATCCCTCGCTCGCCGAGGAGGGCTTTGGGCCGCAGGAAACCACCCGCCAATCCCGCGACGAAGAAACCGGCCCGCGGCTCGTTTTCGCCGACGGCACGCAATCCATCTATCTCGCCGACATGAGCGGCGACGGCCTCACCGACCTCGTCCGCATCGGCAACGGCGAAGTCTGTTACTGGCCGAACCTCGGCTACGGCCGTTTCGGCGCCAAGGTGACGATGGACAACTCGCCGTGGTTCGACTTTCTCGATCAATTCGACCAGAAGCGCATCCGGCTGGCCGACGTGGATGGCTCGGGCCTCACCGACATTCTTTACCTCCACGGCGATGGCGTGCGCATTTACTTCAATCAATCCGGCAACAGTTGGAGCCAGTCGCCCACGGTGCCGGCCTTCCCGCGCATTGACAGCCAGACCTCCGTCACTGTCGCCGATCTGTTGGGGAACGGCACCGCCTGCCTGGTCTGGTCGTCGGCCCTGCCCGGCGCCGGGCTCCGCCCCATGCGCTACCTCGATCTGATGGGCGGGCAAAAGCCGCATCTGCTAGTCAAAACGATCAACAACCTCGGCGCGGAAACAGCCGTGTCCTACGCGCCTTCGACCAGATTCTATCTCGCCGACAAACTGGCCGGAAAACCCTGGATTACGAAACTCCCGTTCCCCGTCCACTGCGTCGAACGAGTCACCGTCACTGACAAGTGGCGAAAGACCACTTTCTCCAGCACTTACTCCTACCATCATGGCTATTTCGATGGCGCCGAACGCGAGTTCCGCGGCTTCGGTCGCGTCGAACAGTTGGATGTCGAGTCCTACGGCGAGTTCGCCCAGGGTAATTCCGCCAGTCCCTACATCACCGCCGACAGGACGCTCTACCAGCCGCCGGTGAAGACCGTGACTTGGTTTCACACTGGTGCGTTCTTGGACTGCGAGCGCATCCTCTCCCAATTCGCGCACGAATATTTCCCCCGCTGGTTCGAGGACTTGCGTCCGGATGCCGTCAACGTCCTGGGGGACTTTCAGGAGAACATCCTGCCGGAGCCGGACTTGGCTGCGGAAAACCTCAGCGCTGAAGAGTGGCGCGAAGCCTTCCGGGCCTGCAAGGGGATGATGCTTCGCCAGGAAATATATGAGCTGGACGTCGATGCGCTGGAGCGCGGCGAACACCACCCCGTGAAATTGTTCTCCACCGCCTATCACAATTGCCACATCAAGCTCCTGCAAGGAAAGGGGCCTAACCAACATCCCGTTTTCCTCGTCACCGAAAGCGAGGCCATCACTTACCACTACGAACTGGATCTCCGTCAGGAAACGCTGACACCCGATCCCCGCATTGCCCACACGCAAAACCTGAACATTGACGACTTCGGCAACGTTCTGCAGGCCGTCGCTGTGGTCTATCCACGCCTTGGCCGACACGCAGACCCGTCCCTTCCGCTCGACGCCGAAGCGCTGATTGCTCAGGTGCAGCGTGAAATGCACCTGGCCTACACGGAAAACCGGTACACCAACGACGTTAATCAACCGGACAATTACCGTCTGCGCGTGCCGTGCGAGGTCTTGACTTACGAATTGACCGGTCTCAGCCCCGAAGATGCGGACGACCGTGCCAGTCCCGACCCGCGAGACAACCGCTACTTCACGCTCAATGAACTGCGCCGCTTCCGGCTCAGTTTGGTGCATCAGCCCGCCTCTGTTGAGCTGACCACGGTTCCCGACATTGCTTATCACCAGTTGCCCAAAAGGACTTCCCCGGAGAAGCGTCTTGTTGAACACGCGCGGATGCTCTTTTTCGAAGAGGATGCCCCGGCACTCAACGATCCGCTTCCCTTCCGCAAGTTGGGCCGCTTGGGATTGCCTTTCGAGACCTACAAACTGGCGCTGACCGAGGACCTGCTCGGCCAGATCTTCGGAGCCAAGCTGGATCCGGATGCACGCGCCAGGCTGTCCAACGCCTCCGTCAGCGGATACCTCAGCGGAGCGCCGCTGGCCGCTCGCTTTCCCGGGATCGACACCGCCGGCCAATATTGGATTCGCTCCGGCATCGCCGGCTTTGCGCCCGATGCCGCCCAGCACTTCTTCCTGCCGGAGAAATACACCGACCCGTTCGGCAACGTCACGCGGCTCGAATACGACGACCGGGATTTGTTCGTGCAATCCAGCACGGACATGCTGGGCAACACCACCCAGGTCAAACGATTCGATTTCCGTGTCCTGGCCCCGGTGGAAATGCAGGACCTCAACGACAACCTCTCCGAAG
>CAYYSX010000465.1:0-3217 GCA_964474315.1 uncultured Verrucomicrobiota bacterium
CTTGACATGCCGAAACTGTTCCACAATTCGTCTCATCTTGAAAGCGAATTAGAATTACTTGACCGAAGGCGACGAAGGCTTTGGACTCCTTTGTGTCCTTGAACACCCAGCACTGGCCGGCGTCCACTGCGCTGTGCGTGGTTCGTTCCGTTTCGCCCTGTGGTTGGCCTTGTTGACGGTCGGATTCGCCTGTGGACGATCCGACCCGGCCGCCACGCCCTCTCCCCCGCCTCCGCCTCCGGATACCAAGGCAGCGCGCCGAGCCGCCCTTGACCAAGAGGCCGACCAGTTCCTGGCCGGACCCGTGCGGCGCTTCGAAATCACCGTTCCCAAAGAATTTGCCCATCAGTTGCGTCGGGAACCGAGGAAGTATGTCCCCGCCACCGTGATCGTCGGCGACCACCGTTTTGAAAGCGTCGGACTGCATCTCAAGGGCGCCGCGGGCAGCAGCCGGAGCTTTGATGACAAGCCAGGACTGACCCTCAACTTCGACAAGTTCAAATCCGGCCAGCACGGCTTCGGCTTCGACAAGCTGCATCTCAACAACTCCGTCCAGGACGACTCGTATCTTAACGAAATCGTGGCCTCGGAACTCTACCGCCGGTCCGGAGTCCAAACCGCCCGGGCCACCCACGCCTTGGTCACGCTCAACGGTCGTGACCTCGGGCTCTATGTCCTCAAGGAAGGTTACGATGCACTGTTCCTGCGCCGGAATTTCCCGTCGGCCACCTCGGTCTTGGGCAACTTGTACGATGGGGGATTCCTTCGTGATGTGGACCAGGACCTGGAACACGACGCGGGTGATGGACCCTCCGATTGGCAGGACTTGCACTCCTTGGTGAAAGCGGCGGAAGAGCCTCTCTCCAGACGCCCCAGCCGGCTCGAGGCCGCGCTGGATGTGGACCAGTTCCTCCTCTTTCTCGCGGGTCAGACGTTAACCGATGATTGGGACGGATATGGGCGAAACCGAAACAATTACCGCCTGTATTTTCGCCCAGACGACGGACGGGCGGTGTTTATCCCGCACGGTATGGACCAATTGTTCCGCGAGTCGGGGTCGTCGGTGAATCCGAGCTGGGACGCTCTGGTATCCCGACAGGTGATGGAGGTGCCGGAATTTCGTCAGCGCTATCGACAGCAGCTCGCCTGGATGACCACCAACTCCTTCACCGCACCCCAAATCTCCAACCAGTTGCAGCAAGTCGTCGGACGTCTCCAGAACGCGTTCCAGGGCCGTTCTCAGAACGAGTGGCGTTCTTTGGAGCGGGCTCAACGCACCCAGCAGGCGAAGATCTTCCGTCGGATTCAAAGCGTGGAACGACAATTGGGGCTGGCCGCTTCCGTCGCCTCCGTTCCACCGAAGCAACCTGGACCGGACGACTGGGAGGCTCGACCCAGAAGCGGTGCATCCATTTTGGAAGTGGCCGCATTGAATTCGGACGGCCCGGCGCTGCATTTGGTTTCGCGACGTCGAGGAACCGTCGGATCCTTCCGTACCCGGATCTGGCTGCCGGCGGGTCAGTATCAATTTTCCGGGAACCTGCGGGTCCGCGGCGTTCATGGCGGAAAAGGCGCCGGCCTGCGCATTAGCGGACAACAGCGCCGAACGGGCCTGAGTGGAGACCGCGACTGGAGCCGGACCCAGTTTGACTTTTCGTTGAGCGAGGAACGGGAGGTGGAGTTGGTGGTGGAACTCGAGTCCGACGCGGGCGAAGCGTGGTTCGACTGCGCCTCACTCAAAATAACTCCGCAGTAACGGTCCCGGGTACTGCGGGCCTTTCCGGTCGGCTGTTCCGTAGTTTTGTCAACCTGTCCGTGGAGCGGCACGGGCAGGTCAACACCTTGCGCCACAGTCGGCTCAAGAAGCCGGCGCGGCGGCCGATCCAGAGATCTGCGGTACGCCGAAACCGCCGACCTTCTGCCCGCTCAAAACGTCGCCGCGCAAAAACCCTCCGGCGGAGGGAGCAAGTGGAAGTTTTCGTCGGCGCCGGTGGCCAGGTAAAAGCCGGCGCGGGCCACTTCCTGGTCCAACCTCCGCGGCACATGCACCGCCGCAAAAAGTCCCCGGACCTTCCAACCACGATAAGCCGGCAGGTAGTGAGACAGGTCGCGGCACTTCCGCTGCAACTGTTCGATGTCGCGCAAGCTGAGGTGGCTCTTCATTTCCACCACCAGAACTTCCCTCCGATCTCCATTGGCCACGCCCAGCATGTCATACTCTTCGTTCTCGCCATCCGGACGCCGGACCAGAAGTTCATGGGCGACGGTGTCCATGTGGAAATCATCGCGTAGGATTCGCCGGCAGGACTGGTAAGCCAAACCTTCGGTAAAGCTGCCGAACTTGTTGCCCAACCCTCCAATCTGCCGCCCCAACTCGCCGATCTGTCGCTCGTTTAGCCGGAGTTGTCGGTCCGTCTCCCTCTGGCTGGTGACCAGTTCGACAATCATGGCTCTCAGTTCAGCGTCGGACATGGCGAACAGATTACCGCCCCTTGCCCGACCTCCGCAAGGTCGTCAGTCTCACGAAAAATGGTGAGGCGAGGTGAAAACCTGTGGTCCAGTTGTACCGCAGGCTGAAAGCCTGGTATGTGTTTAGTGTGCTTGGAGCGGGACGGATTGGGAGACGAGGTCGAGGAAGGACTCGGTACGCTGGCGGCAGGTAGCCGCCAGGCTGGTGAGGACCTGCCAAGTGTGGGCGCCGGCGGGGGTCTTGTTGCCGCAGGAGAGTTTGCGGGCGATGACGGCGGGGCGCAGTTGGCGCTCGGCCAGGTTGTTGGTGGCGTCCACCCCGTCATGATCCAGAAAGGTGAAGAGGTGATCGCGTTGCTTGTCCAACCGGGCGCGGACGCGTTCTTCGTGCGGGTCCCCACGGGGGACACCCAGACCCGCCTTCTACAGTCTTGCGGGTAATTTTTGGTGAAAGTCGGGATTTTGTTGGGATTTTTTGAGTTCGAGAGTTCAGCGAAGGTGATTTGTAGTGCCAAATAGTGATCGAGAACTGATTATGGTGATGCTTTTTGTTCGGACTGGAACGTATTTGTTCGTGGAGACAAACAGTTCCCGTGTTTTTCCGCATCAAATCCGCCGGTTCCTACCACTACCTGCAGCTCGCCCAGAGTTACCGGAGTGAGGGCAAGGTGCGTCAGCGCATTCTTTCCACCCTCGGACGGCTGGATGTCCTGAAGGAATCCGGCCATCTGGACTCCCTTCTCCGCTC
>CAYYSX010000466.1:0-3216 GCA_964474315.1 uncultured Verrucomicrobiota bacterium
TGAGCACTCCCGCGCGGAGAAACACCTGCTCGCCCGCTTGGGCCTCGAAGGTCCAAGGGTCCAAGTCGCCGCGGGCGATGACGCCCTCATGGTTGCCGCCGTTGGTTAGCGGCCCGCCTTCATCGCCGCCCGGGATGACAAATTCGCCAGGCAGCTTGAGGTAATGCAGGCGGTAAGTGCCGGTGCCGCCCGTGTTGAAGCTAGCCACAACCGTGTGGGTGCCCTCCACTCCGGCAACCAAGGACACCGCGGAGTCCGCGTTGTGGCTGGCTTCCCCTACCAGGACACCGCTCGGATCGTAGATTTGCAGCCCCAGACTGGCCCAACTGCCCGCGCTGGTGAGCACTCCCGCGCGGAGAAACACCTGCTCGCCCGCTTGGGCCTCGAAGGTCCATCGATTCTCCGCATTCAAGCCGAGTGTTCCTTCGTAACTTCCTCCGCTGGTCAGCGGCGTGCCATTCGGCGCGGGATGGATGAACGGCCCCGCTTCGTGCGCGTAGTTCAGCCGATAAGTGCCTGCGCCACGCTCCAGGCTGGAATCTACCACTACCTGGTAGGTGTCGCTGGCCGGAACGATCAGGGCCAACGCAGCCGAAGAAGAACTGGAGGACACGGGATCATGGGCGTAACCGACCAGCTTCCCGGCCGAATCGTAGATGCGCGCACGCGGAGCATAGCTCGCGCCGCCGGACAACTGGCTCAGGTTGAAAGTCACCCGATCCCCGGCGCTGGCTGCGAACGACCAGACGTCCAGATCGCCGATCGTGGTGCCGCCGTCGTTGTTGCCACTGGCCAGTTCCGCGCCGTCATCCCCCGGTGGTGTTATGTGCGTTCCGGGCAATCTCAAGTAAAACAGGCGATAGGTGCCCGAGCCCTCCAGCAGGTCGGAATCCACCACCACGGTGTAGGTGCCCGAAGCCGCCGGGAGGTATTCGAGCCGGGCCTCGGAAGCCGAGGAAGAGATCGTATCGGAGGCGTATCCAACCAATGTACCGGCCGCATCATAGACCCGCAGTCGCGGACTGTAGCCCGCGCCACCGGAAAGCTGGGCAACATGCAGTAGAACCAAGTCGTTCGTCCCCGCCTCGAAGGTCCACGGATCCAGATCAGTCAGGCTGGTCGCACCGTCGTGCCGGTCGCCGCTGACGAGTTCCGCGCCGTCGTCGCCGGCCGGAATGAGGTAAGGGACGGACAGATTTAGATAATGAAGACGGTAATTGCCGGTGCCTTCGTCCGTACCTGAATCCACCACGACGGTGAGGGTGTCTGCTGCCTCGGGTTGGAGCGCGATCCGCGCCTCGGCCGAGCTGGACGAGCCGCTGCCCGCGGCCTCGCCAATGAGCCCACCCGCCGAGTCGAAGACGCGAAGACGGGGGACGAAGGTGTTGCCGCCAGAAAGCTGCGCTATGCGTAGTTCGAGATGGTGGCCCGCCTCGACGGTCAAGGTCCAGGTATCCAGATCGCCCCCCGAGATAGTGCCCTCATGTCGTCCGCCGTTGTTCAACGGCCCGCCTTCGTCGCCGCCAGGGATGATGAATTCATCGGGCAGGCGCAAGAAATGGATCCGGTAATTGCCCGCCCCATTGGCCGTGCTGGAATCGATGACCAGCGTGAATTCTCCGGACGAAGCTGGCACAAAGTCGATCCGTGCGGAGGCGGTGCTGGTGGACTCGGAACTGGTGGCGTGGCCTACAAGATTACCTTCGCTGTCGAAGATGCTCAGGCGCGGGGCGAAGGCGTTGCCGCCGGAGGTTTGGCTGGCGCGGAGATAAACGGTCTCGTTGGTGTTGGCGGTGAAGGTCCAGATTTCCGAGCTGCCAGCAGTAATCGAGCCGGTGTGCTGGCCGCCGTTGGTCAGCGCCTCTTGTGCGTCGGCACGGAATGAACCGGACAAGATCGCCAGCAGGAAAAGAAAGAGAATCGTAAGATGGACGACACTGCGGATAGGTTGGATGACTTTCATAGTGGTTGCTCTCTGCATGGGAAACGAGTGGTCGAGTTGAATCAGCGCGGACCGCCCCTCCACGAGACGACTTCCTGAACGGCCTGCCGTGAAAACGCAGCAGGCCAGGTTCAGCCTCGAGTCACCTCGTCGCGAAGGGAGCCAAGTTTGCATTTCCTCAATATACGCCGAGGAAGGAGTTCTGGAATCCTCCCTGGGGGTGATATGCGTATCCGGGGTCGGGCAGGCGGATTGGGCGCTTTCCCTGGTCCGCCGGGGGGGAAAGTCAGTGCCTCGTAACGTCGCCAGCTACGGGGTCGCAGGGGTGTTCCTGCGAGCCGCCGCTTCCCGAAGCGATCCCTCGACGTACGCCGAGGGAACGAGGCGCTGACTGAGTGGCGCGAACGGATTTGGCAGAAAGGCGCACAGAGGGACGGGTCATCTGTTGTCCTTCTGACCGACGAAATCGCCGCTGAAGCCGGCGGTTTGACTTTCTTGCTTCTCCGCCCGGTCCATCCGATCGGGGAAGGTCAAGACGTCACCCGCAGGGGTGATTGACGACTCTCATGGTTCCACTGACAATTTATATGCTATGACTCAAAACCACTTGAAATTATGCCTTTCCACCCTCGCCTTCACCGTGATGACGCCGCTCGCCAACGCGCAGTTGTTTGAGTTGGATCTCCGCATCCAGTCATCAACCACACGGTATGCCGGATCCCCAGCCACCACATGGTACTATGCACATCCGCATTTGAACCTCGATGACTCGCTCGCTCAGCAGGTCGCCGTGAAGTCACCCAGCCGCGACATCGTAAGTTTCCAAGGCTTCGCGGGATACCACAATCATCCATTCGGAACGATTTCATCTTCCTTCGGTAGTACCCGTTCGAACTTCACAGACGAACTGTTCAATAACGGCAATTGGCGGGTGCATGATTTCACTGACCTCTCGGATTCCCCGGATCTCAGCAACGAAGTCATTTACCAGTTCGCGCTGTCCGGCGGCCCGGGTGCTCTCGACCTTCTCGTTCCGACTATCATTGATGACAACGCTTCCTCCCTCAACCCCAACGCGCCGGTTTTCTCATGGACCAATCCGGGCCCTGGTTTGTATGATTCCATTCGTGTCGTCCTCTCCGAACGAGTCGGCTTCTCGCTCAACCACCTTACTTCGGATCTGCTGGACAGCACCGCGGATTCCTGGAATCCCAGCGTTAGCCCAATGTCATTAAGTTAAGAATCGAAGATTCCTGATCAAAAGTTGGTCCTTT
>CAYYSX010000467.1:0-3209 GCA_964474315.1 uncultured Verrucomicrobiota bacterium
TGGGTCTTTGGAGCTTCCTTGGAGCTTGGGATTTGGTTTTTGGAGCTTTCGCCCCTGTCCCGGTAAGGACCGTGTCCAGATGCACCCCCGCCGAGCGCTGGATCTGCTGTGGCGCAGGTTTTGAACCGGCCCGCGGAGTCCACTGGCAGACTGAACGATCGGCGGTACTACGGCCGGTAACTACCAAATGACCGCCCGATCTTCCGGTTTGCGGTAGAGCGGGGATTTCTCCGTGATCCCCCACGCCTCATAAAAAGCCGGCAGGTTCACATGCGGCCCGATGCCCCGGAACTGGCCGGGCGAATGCGGATCGACCACCAGCCGGCGCCGCAGCTCGGCCTCCCGCCAGTTCACCCGCCAGAGCTGCGCCAGACTCAGGAAAAACCGCTGTTCTGGGGTCAGTCCGTCCACCACTTGACGCCGGGACGGATCCTTCGCCAGGACCCGCTGCAATGCTTCGAAAGCGATGCTGGTGCCGCCCAAATCCGCGATGTTCTCGCCGAGGGTAAGCTGGCCATTCACAAACTGGCCCGGCAGAGCCTCATATTGGTTATACTGAGTTACCAGCTTGTCCGTCCGCTCCTTGAACTCGCGTGTGTCACCCTCCGTCCACCAATCACGCAAGTTGCCTTCGGCGTCGTACTTGCGCCCCTGGTCGTCGTAGCCGTGGGTGATTTCATGACCGATCACCACTCCAATGGCGCCGTAGTTGATGGCATCGTCCATGGTGGGATCGAAGAACGGCGGTTGCAGAATCCCCGCGGGGAACACGATCTCGTTATACAAGGGGTTGAAATAGGCGTTCACCGTCTGTGGGGTCATGCCCCATTCCGTCCGGTCCACCGGCTGACCGATGCGTGCGACCTGGCGGTGGGTCTCAAACGCGGCGGAACGCTGGACATTGCCGAGATAGTCGTCGGGCTTCAGGGAAATCGAGGCATAGTCACGAAAGGTCTCGGGATGCCCGATCTTGGTGGAAAAGCGGGCGAACTTCTTGAGGGCTTCCTGTCGGGTCGGCTCGCTCATCCATTCCAGTTGGGCGAGCCGGTCGCGGAAGACCTCTTTGAGATTGGCCACCAGCTCCTCCATCCGCTTGTGGGCCTCAGCCGGAAAATGCCGTTCCACGTACAGTTGGCCGAGCGCTTCGCCGATGCTTCCGTCGATCATGCGGGCGGAACGTTTCCAGCGGGGTTCATTCTCCGGCTGGCCCCGCAGCGTGGTGCCATAGAACTGAAAGTTGCGATCTTCGATCTCCGCCGTCAGGAGCGAGGCCGTGCTGCGGAGCAGGTGCCAGCGCAGATAGGAGGCCCACACACCCCCATCGGTATCGGTGACCAATCGGTCGAGGGCTTGCAGAAACTCGGGCTGCCCCACCACCACGTAGTCGAGCCGGGTGGCTCCCAGCTCGTCGAAATAGGCGGACCAGGGAAGCCCGGGCGTAAGCGCCCGCAACTCGGCCAGCGTTTTCCGATGATAATTCTTCTCGTCATCGCGCAGGTCCACCCGCGACCGGCTGGCTTTGGCGAGCTCCGTCTCCAGGTCGAGAATCTGTCGGGCGGCGGTCGCGGCTGATTCCTCCGAATCGCCCAGGAACTTGAGCATCGCGGCGATGTGCGCCCGGTAGGCTTCCCGCTCCTTCTGGAAGCCATCGGACAGGTAGTAGTCGCGGTCCGGCAATCCCAGGCCGCCCTGCCAAAGCATCAGGGCGTACACCGAGCTGTTCTTGGGATCCGGCTCGACCCGCGCGTCGAAGACCGCCCCCACGCCGCGACGGTGCCAGTCGGCCAACAGGCGGAAGCCTTCCTCCGCACTGTCCACGGCGGCGATGCGTTCCAGGTCCGGCTTCAGCGGTTGGATGCCGAGGCGCTCAATCCGGTTGGTATCCATGGCCGAGCGATAGAAGGTGCCGACCAGGCGGACCGGGTGGCCCTCCGGGGCCTCGGTACGGGCGGCCGCCTCCTCCAGCAGCCCGCGGACGAGGACGAGATTGCGCTCCTGTAATTCGTCGAACCCCGACCACCGAGCTTTGTCCGCCGGAATCGGGTTCTCCTTCCGCCAGACGCCGGTGGCAAATCCATAGAAATCCACGGTCGGGTCGAGGGCCCGGTCGAGGTAGTTGGTGGAGAAACGGGGAACGAGCGGAACCGGGTCCGCCGCGTGGACCGTCAACGCAGTCGCCGCCAGCAGCAGAGTTAGACACCGTCGGGCGCTCGGGAAGGTGCGGAAATGCATGGCGTTCAACGTGGGCATCGACCGGCGAAATTCAAGCGGCTCCTGAGACCAGGGCGCCTGTCCGTTTTTAGCGGTGGTGGTGCCGAGGAGAGGGGAGGCAGCGGACCGAAGGCATGTAGCGTCGGATGTCCCCAGCCGACCGCGAGGCTTGGCCACGCGGGTGAAGCAGGGGGAAACGGGCCGGCGTGGAACACGAGCCGCCCGCCCAGGAGTGGTTTTCTTGGCTTCCCGGGCCGTTCACCCGCTGAAGTCCCCCATCACCGGAAGATGATCGCTGAGGGCAAACGATCGTTCATCGGCCGGATTCGTGCGGAACCCGCCTTCGAACAACACTCGGGCACTGGTCCGCCGGCGGGCCAACGCCGGGTTCGCCCAGAGGTAGTCGATGCACTGAGTGGGAAGAGTGCTGGGGAAGGTGTACTCGGACGCCGCCCCCGACCGGTCGAACGCGTCGATGAGGCCGGCGTCGCGCCAACGCACGTATTCCGGGCCGGCCGGCCGGTGGTTGAGGTCGCCCTGAAAGAGCATCAGGTCGGGGCCGGCGATGTCCTTGGCCATCGCCTCGAGAGCGGCTGTGACTTCCCGTGCCCGAACCTCGTCGTTGCTGGGATGCAGGTGAGCACTGTAGAGCGTCAGCCGATGGCCTCCCACCTTCAGCTCCGCCCGGCCCCAGTGCCGCGTGAAAAGCTCCGGCGGCCGCGGACCCTGCACCAACGGACAGTTCTCCGACTCGACGATCTCGTGTTTCGAGATCACCGCCCCTGGGTATCCACCGGGAAAATAGACGTAACGGCGTCCCATGGCGCGCGCGATCGCCGCGACCTGTTCCTCGGCGGGCTACCGGCCTGTCCGCCACCGAATTGACTTGAACAGGGAGAGATGAAGACACTAGTTACATTGTCAGTAGTGCTTACAATGCAGAAGACTGAACGATGAAGACAACCGGTTCCATGCCGATCAGCATGCGTCTTCCGCTC
>CAYYSX010000468.1:0-3192 GCA_964474315.1 uncultured Verrucomicrobiota bacterium
GCTGTTGGATGGCATTCAGCACGTCCCGGGGCATGAGCCCGCGCTGGCGCATGCGCTCCGGATCCAGCCACACCCGCAGGCTGTATTCGCCGATGCCAAAGACGTTGACGTCCGAAACGCCGCGCACCCGCGCCAGACGGTCCTTCAAGTGCAGCGTGGCGTAGTTCGCCAGGAACAGCGCATCGTGGGCCGCGTTGGTCGAAGTCAGCGTGAGGATCTGGAGGATGGCGGTGGACTTCTTCTTGGTGACCACCCCCTGCTGCTGGACTGCGTCGGGCAGTTGCGCGAGCGCGGCGGAGACGCGGTTCTGCACCAGCACCTGGGCGAGATCGAGATCCGTGCCGACCTGGAAGGTGAGGGTCAGCGTGTAGTGTCCGTCCGCGGTGGAGGTGGACGCCATGTACAGCATGCCCTCGACGCCATTGACCTGCTCCTCGATCGGCAGCGCCACGGTCTCCATCAGCGTCCGCGCATTGGCTCCCGGATAGTTCGCCGTGACCTGGATGGTGGGCGGCGTGATGGGCGGATATTGCGCGACGGGCAATTCCATCAGGGCAATGCCCCCCAGCAGGAGGGTGACCAGCGCGATCACATTGGCCAGCACCGGCCGGTCAATGAAGAAGCGGGACATGGGAGAAAAGGGGAAAGAGGGAAGAGGTAAGGATGAAATGGGTCATCCTTGCCCTCCTTTGCGTGCCGGGGATCGCCGCTCGGCCCATCGCTGCAACACCACGAAGAAGGCGGGCACGCACAGCACGGCCAGGCCGGTGGACGCCACCATCCCGCTGGCCACGGCCACGCCGAGGGAACGCCGCGCCCCGGCCCCGGCGCCGGTCGCGAACACCAGCGGCAACACCCCCAGGATGAAGGTGAGCGAGGTCATGAGGATCGGACGCAGCCGCGTTCGCGACGCCTCCACGGTGGCCTCCAGCAGCTCCATTCCGGCCGCGCGCCCCTCGCGCGCCTGTTCCACGATCAGAATCGCATTCTTGGCCGCGAGGGCGATGAGCAATACCAGGCCGATCTGCACGTACAGGTTGTTGTCCATGCCGAGCATCCCCAGCGCTGCGACGGTCCCCACCAAGGCCAGGGGAACCCCCAGGATGACGGCCAGCGGCGTGATCCAGCTCTCGTACTGGCCCGCCAACACGAAATAGACCAGCAGCAGCGCCAGCCCGAAGAGCGCATAAGCGGAGCCGCCGACCAACCGCTCCTGATAAGCGAGCCCCGTCCACTCAAAGCGCATCCCCGGTGGCAGCACCCGGCGCGCGATGGCTTCCATGGCGTCCAGTGCCTGACCCGAACTGAATCCCGGCGCCGCCCGACCGTTGATGGTGGACGAGGGATACAGGTTGTAGAGCGAGATGACATCCGGACCCCAGGCCGGATGGACCTCTGCCAGGGCGCCGATCGGCACCATGTCTCCGGACACGCTCCGCACGTCCATTTGCCGGATGTCCTCGGGAGCCACCCGTGCGCTCGGATCGGCCTGCACATAGACCGTGTAGTTGTGCCCAAACCGGGTGAAGAGGTTCACAAACGTCGAACCCAGGTAGGACTGCAGGGCGGCATAGACGTCCCCGACGTTCACGTTGCGCGTCGCGGCCCGGGTGCGGTCCACCTGCAGCGACACCTGCGGCACCGAGGCGCGGAAGGCGCTGAAGACCTCGCGCAACGCCGGATCCCGCGCCGCCTCGCGCACGATCTCGTCCGTCACCCGCTGCAAGCCGGCGTAGTCCGCGCGCCCATCGGTCAGCTCGATCTGCATCTGGAATCCGCTCGAAGCCCCGAGCCCCTGGATCGGCGGGGGCACCAGCACGCGAGTCCCGGCCTCGGTGAGGGTGCGCAGGCGTCCGTTCAGGTCGGCGACGATCTCCGGCAGCGTCTGTCCCGGCCCCCGTGCTTCCCAGTCCTTCAGCATCAAATACACCACGCCGGCATTGGCCAGCGACACATCGCCGTCCAGCGGCGAAGGTCCTCCGGTGCCAATGGCGATGGCCCGCTCCACACCCGGCGTCGCCTGGGCGGCCGCTGATACCGCATCCAGGATTCGCTCCGTGCGCTCCAGCGAGGCGCCATCGGGCACCTGGACGGCCACCAACAGGTATCCCTGGTCTTCCTCCGGCAGGAATCCGGCAGGAATCCGGGTCAATCCCCAAACCGCCAGCCCCACCAGTCCCAGCGCCAGCACCACCACGAGGCCGCTGTGCCGCACCAGCGCCGTCACCGTCCGCAAGTAGGCCGCTTCCAGCCGGGCATAGGCGGCGTTGAAGGCTCGGAAGAAAATTGCTTTGGGACGCTTCGGATCCACCGGACGCAACCACAGCGCGCATTGAGTGGGTTTGAGCGTCACCGCGTTGACGGCGCTGATCAGCGCAGTCGCGGCAATCACCAGCGCGAACTGCCGGTACATCAGTCCGGTGATTCCTGGCATGAACGCCGGCGGCAGAAACACCGCCATGAGCACCAGGGTGATGCCGACAATGGGCCCCAGCAGCCGTTGCATGGCCGAGATGCTCGCCGCCTTCGGACTTTCCCCGCGCTCGACCTGTTGCGACACCCCTTCCACCACCACGATGGCGTCGTCCACCACGATGCCGATGGCCAGCACCACCGCGAACAGCGTCAGCAGGTTGATGCTGAATCCCAGGACCGCCATCGCCGCAAACGCGCCGATGAGCGTCACCGGTACGGTGGTCGCCGGCACCAGGGTGGCGCGCGCGTTCTGGAGGAAGATCACGATCACCAAGAGCACCAGCACTCCCGCCTCGAACAGTGTCTCGTACACCTCCCGGACGGACTGGCGGACGAAGATCGTGGTGTCGAACGGCACGTCGCAGGCCAATCCGGGCGGAAATCCCGGGCGAAGGCGGTCCAGCAAATCGTGGACGCCGCGGGCTGTCTCCAGCGCATTGGCGCCCGGCAACTGGTAGATCGCGATGCCTCCCGCCGGACGGCCATCCACCTTGAACACCTGGCTGTAGCTCCGCGCCCCCAACTCCACCCGCGCCACGTCGCGCAGCCGGGTGAGCGTGCCGTCCGAATCGGCGCCGGTCTTCAGGATGATTTCGCCGAAGGCATCGGCATCCGACAGTGCCCCAGGCACGTTGGCCGTGAGTTGAAACGCCTGGCCGGCGGGCGTGGGCGGCATGCCGATCTGTCCGGCCGCCACATTGGCGTTCTGCTGCTGGA
>CAYYSX010000469.1:0-3165 GCA_964474315.1 uncultured Verrucomicrobiota bacterium
AAGAGAATGACGGGAAACTCTGGGATGCGCTGGGTTTGGACCAGCGTCACTACTTCGAATAATTCGTCCAAGGTGCCGAATCCGCCCGGCATGAACACGAACCCCATGCTGTACTTCACCAGGCAGACCTTGCGGGTGAAGAAGTAATGGAAGTTGATGGCCAGGTTGGCGTAGCGGTTGCCCTTTTGCTCAAAGGGCAACTCGATGTTCAACCCCACACTACGCACCCCTTTGACGTGGGCGGCGCCGCGATTGGCCGCCTCCATGATGCCAGGACCACCACCGGTGATGACGGCGATTTTGTGCCGGGCCAGCCCTTCGGCCACCGCCACCGTCGCCTTGTAATTCGGATCATCCGCCTTGGTCCGGGCGCTGCCGAAGACGGTGACCGCCGGTCCGAGCCGGGACAACGTGTCGAACGAATCCACAAACTCGGCCATGATCTTGAAGACGCGCCAGGGATCTTCGGCCCGGCGCGTGGCGTGGTCATCGGACATGGAAGGACGCTACGAGAAAGGCCGTTCGACGGGCAGGCTAAAAACCTGCGCTACAGCCGACTCAGCGGTCGGCGCCACCCATCGGGCAATCCGCCGGTGGGCGGCCGTGAGCGTCAGATGATCCAGCTCGGCCGGTGTCACCCACCTCGACGCCTTCCCTTCCACCGGTACTCGTGGGCGGCCCAACCGGGCCCGCACCACCTCCAGATGAATCCGATAACGAGTGATGGAGTGCCGAATCGCGGGCAGGAGGTCGAATCGGGCCGGCTTCAATTTGAGCCAACCGGCGGCCGCGCTTCGGCCTTCGACCGTGGGGTCAGTCAGTTCCAGTTGGGGGAATTCCCACAGACCGGCATTGACCACGCCGGACGGACGTTGCTGGACCAGGAGACGACGATCCCGCAGCAACACCACCACCACGAATCGCCGGAGTTCGACGGCTGGCCGCAAAGCCGTCTGGGGGAATTTCTCTTCCTGCCGCAACCGGTGGGCAACGCAATGATCGGCTACCGAGCAAACCGAACACGCCGGCGTCTGCGGTGAACAGACGGTGGCGCCCAGTTCCATCAACGCCTGGTTCAAATCCGAGCAATTCCGGCCAGGCCGGGTGCCGGGGATCCGCGCTGCTTCGGCCACCACGTCTTCCGCGATCTTCCAGAGTCGCTGATTCAACCGCTTCTCCCGCGGATTCCCCCGCAGGGCCCCCAACCGGGTCAGGATTCGGATCACGTTGCCATCCAGAATCGGGGCCGGTTGGTTGAAGGCGATGCTGGCGATGGCCCCGGCCGTGTAGGGACCGATTCCCGGCAGTTCACGAAGGGCGGTCAACTCCCGCGGAAACCGACCGCCATGGCGTTCCCGAACCACACGCGCTGCCAACCGCAGATTGCGCGCCCGAGAATAGTAACCGAGACCTTCCCAAAGCTTGAGAACGCGGTCTTCGCTGGCGTCGGCCAAGGCCGCGATGTCCGGCAGTTCGCGCAGCCAGCGTTCCCAATAAGGGATCACGGTCTTCACTTGCGTTTGCTGCAGCATGATCTCGGAAATCCAGACGGCGTAAGGATCGGTTGTGCGGCGCCAGGGAAGATCACGTGCGTGGTGGCGAAACCAGTCGAGCAGCCGCGGAACCAGGTCGGCAGGATCAGGAAACCGGGAACGCGGCACACCGGACGTTCCAAGACCCGGGCCAGGCAGTTCAATGGGAGTTTTGTCCGTGGTCCGACGTTTTTTGAACTTTGAGCTTTGAGCTTTGAACTTGTCTCTCCAGCCCGACAGAATTTCCCCACGGTCGGCTCCGTCGATCTCCCGGACATGTCTTCATTCTTCGCTCGGCTCTTCTTGGGCGCCCGCTGGTGGTGGGCGGGCCTATGGCTCGTGCCGCTGACGCCCGTCGGTGCGGTGGACTTTGTCCGCGACATCGAGCCGCTGCTGATCAAACGCTGCTCGGAATGCCATGGACCTGACCAACAAAAGGCCGGCCTGCGCCTCGACACACGGACGGACGCGTTCAAGGCGGCGAAGTCCGGCAACCTAGCGCTCGTTCCCGGCGAGCCCGATCAGAGCGAACTCTTGCGCCGGGTCACCACCATCGATCCGGACGACGTCATGCCCCCGAAGGGCGCCCGCCTGACCGACGCCGAGGTGGCGCTGCTGCGGGAATGGATTCAGGCCGGCGCGGTCTGGCCCGAATTCGACATCCGGCAGCACTGGTCCTTTGTCCTACCGACCCCGCCCGAAGTGCCTGCCGTCAACACCACGAACTGGATTCGGAACGAAGTGGATCGGTTCATTCTGGCCCGGCTGGAGCAGGAGGGCTTGGCGCCCCGGCCCGAAGCGGACCGCACCACCTTGCTCCGTCGGCTCAGCCTGGACCTCACCGGTCTGCCCCCTACCTGGTCCGAGGTGGAGGCGTTTGTGCGCGACACCTCTCCGGAAGCCTATGAGCAGGCAGTGGACCGTTTGTTGGATTCGCCGCGCTACGGCGAACATATGGCACGAGGTTGGTTGGACTTGGCGCGTTATGCCGATTCCAATGGCTACCAGGTCGATCTGGCGCGTTCGATCTGGCCCTATCGCGAATGGGTGATCGACGCGTTCAACCGAAACCAGCCGTTCGACCAGTTCACCATCGAGCAGCTCGCCGGCGACCTCCTTCCCCACGCCACCCTGCAACAGCGCATCGCCACCGGCTTCAACCGGAACACCAAGATCAATGACGAAGGCGGCGGGGATGATGAAGAATACCGCACCAAAGCGGTGAAGGATCGCGTGGCCACCTTGGGCACCACCTGGCTGGGGCTTACCCTCATGTGCGCGGAATGCCACACGCACAAATACGACCCGATTTCGCACGACGAGTACTACCAGTTGTACGCGTTCTTCAATAACACGGCCGACGCCGGAAACTACAAACTCGCGCCGACCGTCGAGGTGCCACCCCCCGACCTGAAACGTCCGCTGTCCGAACTCCGGACGCGGATCCAAACCGCCCAGAGGGAGCTGTCAGCCGCCGAGACCCGGCTGCCGGCCGAACAGGCTGCGTGGGAAGCCCGGATGGCCCAGCGCGGCACCGTGTGGCACCCGCTCGCGTTGACCAACATCGTGTCGAGTGGCGGTTCGGGTTACACGAACCTTTCCGACGGCTCGGTGCTGGCGATCGAAATGAATC
>CAYYSX010000470.1:0-3163 GCA_964474315.1 uncultured Verrucomicrobiota bacterium
GCGCGCGGCAACCTTGGCCTAAAAGCCGTGAACGGTACGCTTATTTAAGGACTAGGGCCAGGCTCCACTGCTGCGGATTGCGTGGACGGCTTGAGCCAGTAGCCAACGCTAGTGGCGCGTGGGTCCGAGGGCGGGGCGGTCGCCTCAAAGATCGGGTCGTAGCTGGGTGCGGGGCCGCCGAGTGGGGTTACAGGGGGCTGGGGCGGGCGGCGACTGGGAATTGCCCCAAAGAAGCCTGCGGCGAATTGTTGTGGTGTGAACTTAGGGATAGACATGAAGAGACAGCGGCGATAGTGGCGATTACAAGCTCCACTACATTATATCCGTGAAGACGCCTCTTGACGGTTGTCACGCTGGCTATACCAAAAGATTTTCTATGCCAAGCCCCTGTTTGAGTCGTGCCGGCAGAAACAGAAAGTGAGCAAATGGGTATCCTGCATGGACTTAAAGTATAGTAGGTATGGTAGAGTTAATCTTTGCCACTGATCTTCAGGCCGCACTCATAGCGGGTCACTTTCTTGATCGGTGGCTTTCCAAAGCTTCTCGGCAAGCGTTTGAGCGTCGAGCGACACATAGAATTTCATGGTCGTCTCGACTGTTTCGTGCCGCATGAGGTCTTTCAGTTCGATGGGCTGTAACCGCATCGCCCATCGCGTGCCAAAGCTGCGGCGGTAGTCGTGGGCTGAGGCGAATTTACCGCGGTCGTTGACCTTGACGCGTGCTGCCTTGCCGATATCGCATATCACCTTGCCAACTGCGAGCTTAAGAACGCCTAGCTTGAAAACGGGGCCAACTCGCTCTGCTGGAGGTACAGTTTCAAGCAGTCGAACAAATTCTGGGGCGATGGGAAGGAGCCTGTCTTTATGCCCCTTCTCAGCTTCGGCCAACACGCGGAAAACCGGGTATTTGCCGCTGGTGTTAATCGTCAACGGCCCCTCGTCCCAGGTGAGTGCGACGGCCTCTCCAATTCGGAGCCCCCCCCACCAGAGGCCCTTGAGGAGGAACTGCCACTTCTCCGGGTCGTTGGGGCGCACAAGCTCAACTGCTTTAATGATCCTTTCAAATTCCGTTGGGGTGATGGGACGGCCGCGCATCATCTGGGAGAAACCTTTGGCACGCTTGGGCGGTCGCCACTTGGGCGCCTGGGCAATCAGGCCGATCCGTTCCGCCCACCGAAGGCCGCCAAGCAGAGTGCGGAGATAGCAAGCGATCGTCGCCTCGCGTACGGGAGGATACTCCTTTGTCCCATTCCGCAGAGCGGCCGTCCAACGACTGAGGGCGGCCGCATTGATGTCTGAGACATATTTAGGATTGATGATCTCGACCACCCGACTGACGGTCGTTCGCCAGGATGCCAGTGACTTCGGAGCCAAGCTGCTGATGTATTCCTCGCGGTATTTTGCATCAAAAGCGGTCCATAGCAAATCGCCATCAGGCGAGAGCGAGTCGCCGTCAGTAAGCACCGGCACGTCGCTAGCCATCGCAACCAGAGCATTCAATTCCTCCGCTTTGGCTGCTGCGGCCTCCTCTGCCAATCGCCGCTTTTCAGGGGCCTTCTCAATGTCGGTCGCCTGCTCCCTTGTGCGACCCGTAACAGGGTCACGCCAGCGGAGAACGAACGTGGCCTTGTCCTTGCGGGCAATCACCCTGACGCGGATCGGCTTGGGCTTCATGGCACTTCCTTTCATTCCATGAGGAAGGATCAATCCATCAAGACGCCCGAAGTGTCACATTCCAAAGACTAAAATGCAAGCTTCATCCGAATCAGGGCGTATTCACCTTTGGGTGTGAGGTTGACCTGAAGGCTGGCCAGGAGAGGAAGGGCGGCCTTTGCTGCCCCCAAGCCTGAGCGGCATGGCGGTGGTTCACGAGTACATCGACAACACGATGACCCTCCGCAATCTCTGCCTGCGGGCAGCCTATGGCGAGACGGAAGGCTGGGTCGAGAACTTTCAGTAGTCATATCTCCATATCTCACATCGAATTACAAAAGACCACCGCCAACTTGGCGGAGGTAACCAGAAAGGAAACCATGAAGGCATTACTTCTTCCGCTCATCCTGTTACTGGCGGCGCGTGCTTTGGCGCCGACCCTATGAATCGCTGCCGGCAACAGGGGGCTTCTGCACCAGCTCAAGGCCGAGCAGGGGCGCGAGCTTGTCAACCGTATCCAGACTGAGCCCTCGCTCGCCAGAGAGGAATCGCTGCACGCTACCGGTGGGAATCCCGGCTTGCTGATTGAGGTCGCTGACCGTGTGAAAGTGGTTGCCAAGGGCGTGAACTAAAGCATCGCGAAGAACGGCGGAGGGGGCAGGCATGGTTTCTTGATCCTGAATTATATGACAGTCTATCACCTCTATTATATGTCTATAACCGATAGGGGACCGTGACAAATGTCAGAGTGTATTTTGGTGAAAATCTTCCGGGGCCGTAGGTAATAGTCCCGTATGGGCCTCTGGGGGGCCTACCCCCTGGGGTACCCCCCCTCCCTCGTCATTCCGCTCTCGCTCCCCCCGTCAGAATCGCCACCCATTTCTACGCGTAGAAACTGTGAGAATCTATATTGACATAGGCGCAGAACTCTATAGCATGGGGGCTCCCTCGGGGTCTGTGTATCCCCTCTGATCTTTGGCAAGTTAGTCCTAGCTTTACTCCCCCTGCGTTAGCTCGTAGGGGGATGGTGCTGGTGGTCTGTCTGCGTTCCCCCTCGCATTGTGCAAGGGGGCGCATAAAGCGGGCCGCGCTGGTGCGAGAACACCGGCACGGCCCTAGGTCCGTTCACTACAGAGGAGTGAAGAACCATGACGACTACCGTATCAAATACTGTTGCCGCTTCGCAAGTCGCTACCTGGTCGGCCGATTCCCTCCGGGCATCCGACAGCTACCAAGAGCTGCTGGCTCGCGTGGGGGAGACTGAGTTGACGATCACCGAAGCAAAGCTGGAAGCCGGGGATTACATCCTGGTCTGGCTGCAACGGCAGTTAGAAGGGCTGACCGGCGAGGCTCGCGATACCGCGCGGGCCGTTCTTGTTGCCACCTTGGCGCAGGATTGCGGCTATTCCAGGCCGGACATTTCGGCGCTTGTTAAGTCCGTTGTCTTGCGAAACTGGTTGCTAGTGAGCGTCGGGAAATGGCTTTGAGCGGGCGTTTTGCGGGGTGGCCGG
>CAYYSX010000471.1:0-3152 GCA_964474315.1 uncultured Verrucomicrobiota bacterium
TGACCGCAAAGAGGGCGAGGTTGGCCGCCAGACACAGGCCGATGGTCAGCACGGCTACGGCGGTGAAGCCGGGGTTCTTGAGGAGTTGGCGGAAGGCAAATTTAAGGTCGTTCATAAGTCAGTGGTCCTGGGTCGGCTCACTGGACTGCTTCGGATTTCACGATTCATCCCCAGTTGCCGTTTCCGAGTGATCCATCCTTCTCCTTCGGATGCATACGGCATGCCACCGACGAGAACTCATTGAAAACGGTGGAAATGAAGGCAATTCGTGGAGCCCACCCCTCCACAGCGGTCCGATTTTGGGACGGCTCGATCCCGGTTCTGGGACGAGCAGTCTTCACCTTTGGAGTGCGCCGCTGTGCGGCGCTTTGGATCGCCCGCGGAGAAAGCCTCCGAACGTTCCGCCGCTTTCGCCCCCCGTCCCCCTCATCCAAAGCGGCGGAAACCGCCGCACTCCAAATGTCCTCTGTCCACGCGACGGGCTTGCTTCGAATTCAATCGCCGATCAGAAATCTCATCACTCATCACTCATCACTCATTACTGATTACTGATTACTGATCACTGATCACTACTTACTCCGCCCTCAACGCCACCATCGGGTCCACGCGCGCGGCACGACGGGCGGGAAGATAGATCGAAAACGCGGCCACGAATCCGAGCAGGCACACGGATGACAGGAAGACGAAGGGATCGTGGGCGCGGACCTCAAAGAGCAGATTCTCCACCAGCCTCGACAGCAAAATGGCCGCGACCAGCCCGATTACGATTCCCAGCAACGAGAGCTTGGCGCCTCCCAGCAGCACCAACTGGATGATGTCCACGCGTCGGGCTCCCAGCGCGGCACGGATGCCCAGTTCACGGGCGCGTTGCCCGACGGAATAGGAGATCACGCCGTAAATCCCGATGCAGGCGAGCGCAATGGCGACCAGGGCAAACAGACCCAGCAGGACGAGCGTCGTCCGCTGGCGGGCCAGCGAGCGTTGCACGGCTTCCTCCAGCGTCCGGACGTTGGCGATCGGCTGGTCCGGATCGACGGCGAGCACGGTCGTTCGCACGGTCTCCACCAGGACCGATGGAGGCAGCCCGGAGCGCACCACCATCCCGGCCGTCGGATACGGAAAATGCACGCGGGGGCCGAAAATCCGAGAGCGCGGTTCCTGGCTCAGGCCCGAATGGTGGATGGAGGCGACCACCCCCACGATCTCCCAGGACAGGGGTCCATAGTTGGCGGTTTTGCCGATGGGATCCTCATCAGGATACAGCTCGCGTGCGACCTTGGCATCGATGACCAAGACCGGGGGAGCCGTCGGCAAATTGTCGGCCTCGGTGAACAGGCGACCACGCAGCAAGGGAATCTGCAGGGCGGAAAAATAGTCGCCGCTCACGAAGTCGTCCTGCACGCCATAAGCCTGACGTTCGGGCTGGTCGGCCCGTTGGACGGAACTTCCCCGCCCACGGTTGCTGAGCGGCAACGTCGTGGCCGCGCCGGCGGAAGCGACTCCGGGCAGCGCTTCAATCCGTTCCGTGAGTTCCCGAAGGAAGCGTTGCTGATCCGCGGACGTCGGGTACTTCGACTTCGAAAGCGAGAGATCGAAGGCCAACGTCTGGCGCGGGTTGAATCCGGGATCGACCGCCAACAGCCGCGCAAAGCTGCGCAGAAACAGGCCGGCACCGATCAGCAGGACCAGCGTCAACGCGAATTCAGCCACGATGAGAGCCGACTGCGACCGGCGCCGGGAGGTGGACTGTGCCCCGCGGTCGGTCTCCTTGAGCAGGTGATTGACGTCGGGCCGGCTCGCGCGAAGTGCCGGAAGAAGCCCGAACAGAATGCCACAGCCGCCCGCGACCAGGATCGAAAACACAGTGACGTTGGAATCCAGCAACGGGTGCAACATTTGTGGCACCAGGCCGGCCAGCATCCTGGGGAGCAGTCCGATGGCGAACGTTGCCAGCAACAGGCCCAATGCACAGCCGGCGAACGCCAGCAGCAGGCTCTCGATCAACAGTTGGCGAACCAACCGGGCCGAACTCGCGCCGAGGGCCGCTCGAATCGCCATCTCCCGGGAGCGGGCATTGCCCCGCGCCAGCAGCAGATTGGAGACATTCGCGCAGGCGATCAGCAGCACCAGACCGACCGTTCCCAGCAGGATCACGAGGGTCGGACGAATGTCTCCCGTCAAATCCTGACGCAGCGGAACAACGTCCACGCTCCAGTCGTTCTTCCAGGCCGGATACTCCGACGTGAGCCGTTGCTTCACGCCCCGCAACTCCGTCTGGGCTTCCGCCGCAGTCACGCCCGGGTTCATCCGCCCGATGGCGCCGCAGCAATGATAGCCGCGGTCCCATTTAACCGTGTCGGTATCCACATCGAAGACAAAGGGCACCAGAAACATAGCCTCGTCCTCCAGCAGCGCGCCAGGGGGCAGCACCCCGATCACCGTGTAGGGCGTCTGGTTCAGCGTGATGCTTCTCCCGATGATATCGGGATCGCCGCCATAGCGCCGCTGCCAAAACGGGTGTGCCAGGACGACGACGCCATTGTTGCCGCCGCGTGCGTCTTCGCCGGGTGCGAAACCGCGTCCCAACAGCGGCTGGACGCCGAGCACCTGAAGATACTCGCTGGAAACCCACAATCCGGCCACATGCTCTGGGGTTCCTGAGCCGGTCAGGTTCAACTGCACTCCCTTGAAAAGGGCGACGTGCGAGAACGTTGAGCCCTGCTCCCGCCAGTCCTTGAAGACCCCGCCAGACACCGAGTTCCGCCCACCGCCGGGCACGGTTTCCCACACATCCACCAACCGTTCGGGCTCCGGATAGGGCAGCGGCTCGATCAACACGGAGTGGATCAGGCTGAAGATCGCGGTGTTCGCCCCGATGCCCAGTGCGAGGGTGAGCACGGCCACGGCGGTGAAGCCGGGGTTTTTGAGCAGTTGGCGGAAGGCGAATTTGAGATCACTCATAACATTTGCGATTTGCGATTGCCGATTTGCGATTGGATTTCCGGTCGGCGCAGCCGCTTCCCCCAATCACAAATCGCAAATCTAAAATCTCATCACTGACTACTGACTATTTACTACTGATCACTGATCACTGATCACTCCGCCCTCAACGCCACCATCGGGTCCACCCGCGCCGCCCGGCGGGCGGGCAA
>CAYYSX010000472.1:0-3133 GCA_964474315.1 uncultured Verrucomicrobiota bacterium
GCTGGTCGAAACGGGGACGCAGACCAAGCAAACTGTGAACACCACCGCATTCGGCGCCTCCCGTCCGATCACTCCGGTCTTGTTCTTGAACCTGGGATTGTCCCAGGCCCTGAACTGGACCGAGGAATTCAACGATACATTTTCCTGGAACACGCTAAATTCCCTCAACTACCGCCTCCAGGACCAACTGTCGGTCGGCATCGTCGGAGGACTGGGATACGACATGGCCGAGACCGGAACCGACATGACCAACCAGACCTTGCAGGGAATGGTGGACGGCAGTCTTGGTGACAAGCTGAGCTACAGTTTGGCGGGTGGGGTGCAATTCCGGCAGTTCCTGGACACTGACGTGGAGATGCACATTTCGCCCATCATCAGCGCGAACCTGAATTATCAAATCACGGAAAAGACCAGGCTGAATCTCTTCTACAGCCGGCAAACCAGTCCTTCATTTTACACCGACGAATTTACCGAATCGGCCTCGGCTGGGGGGGGCATCAATCAGCGTCTTTTGGGCCGCTTGAATCTGAGCCTTTCCGGAGGATATCGGTGGACTGACTACGACAGTACGCTAAACCCTGATGAAGTCGTACAGACAGAGGAATACGCGTTTGTTCGGGTGAGCGTGAGCAGCCGCATTTGGCGACGTGGATCGGCGTCCATTTTCTACCAGTGGAGCGACAACGATTCCGATCGGGAGGGACTTTCCGGTTCCAGCAACCAGGTAGGGCTGCAACTGGGCTATGGGTGGTAGAGGAGTGGCGTACTGAGGACTACCAGATGGCGCCCCATTCCCTCGGCGGCTACTAACCGCCGACTCTGGGGAGCGCACCCGCCTCGGGTGCAGTCGGCAGCGCCTCTCCAACGGCCCTTGGCGCCCCCGCCATGGGTGCCCCTTTCTTCCATAAGCGTTAACTTTAACGCACAAAGATTTTCATCTTACAGAAGGTAACGAAGGTAACGAAGACTTCGGACAACTTCGTTACCTTCGTTTTCTTCTGTGAATGCTGTTTAGGTTAGCGCGCACACTGTTCCGTTCCCCGTGGCCACGCCCAACGACTCTGGGGAGCGCGCCCGCCTCGGGTGCAGCCGTCGACGCCCCGCCGACGGCCCTTGGCGCCCACGCCAAGGGTGCCTTTCCTTCCACTAGCTTTGACGTGCAAGCGTTCTTATTTTACAGAAGGTAACAAAGGTAACGAAGACTTCGGACAACTTCGTTCTTTTCGTTTTCTTCTGTCAATGCGGTTTGGGTTGGCGCGTACACTATTCCGTTCCCCGTGGCCACGCCCGCCTCCGGGTGCAGCCGTTGACGCCTCGCCAACGGCCCTTGGCGCCCCGCCAAGAGTGCCCCTTTCTTCCATAAGCGTTAACTTTTACGCGCAAAGATTTTTATCTTACAGAAGGTAACAAAGGTAACGAAGACTTCGGACAACTTCGTTTCCTTCGTTTTCTTCTGTCAATGCTGTTTGGGTTGGCGCGTCCACTATTCCGTTCCTCGTGGCCACGCCCAACGATTCTGGGGAGCGCGCCCGCCTCGGGTGCCGTCGGCGGCGCCTCGCCGACGGCCCTTGGCGCCTCCGCCAAAGGGTGCCTTCCAACCCGAGGCCCCATTGGGGCACCCGCGGAAGAGTCCGCCTCGTGCTCTCGGTGGCCAAGGGGCGGCTGAGGACAGCCGACGCTACACGGTCCCTCCGAAGACCGTCCCTTACCACCTCGCCAAAACGGG
Organism: uncultured Verrucomicrobiota bacterium; assembly: GCA_964474315.1. Lineage (GTDB taxonomy): Bacteria > Verrucomicrobiota > Verrucomicrobiia > Limisphaerales > UBA9464 > UBA9464. The sequence continues at coordinate 1,727 of CAYYSX010000472.1, forward strand.
GATGCCCCCCGCGGAGCGTCCCTTGAGACGACGCGCTTGAGAATGAACAGGCCCGGTGGAGAAACTTGACGCTCCACCGCCTAAAGGCGGAACTCCATACCTTTCCGTTGCCTTGTTGCGGCCCAGCAAGGTTCCTGCTCGGAGGATGGGTCGCAGAACTGAGAATATCCAAAGTGTTTGGTGACATCTGACCTGACAAAGCCGCTGTCGGCTACAGAACCCACCCGCCGTGAAACCCGGCTCCCTGCCAACGGGGTGCGGTGGTCTGGACGTCCCTGGCGGCAGTTTGGGCTAGCCATCATCGTTTGGACTGCGCTGTGGAGTGTTCCGTTGTGGACTCTTCTTCAGCTCGCGTTCCAGGTTGATCTGCATTCCCATATTCTGCTGATTCCGTTGGTTTCCGCCTATTTGGTCTGGAGCGAACGCCGCACTTGTCCGCCGCCTGGCCCTGCCAACCTGGCTTGGACGGGGCTGTTGGCGCTGGGCGTTGTTGGTTGTGCCGTGGCCGGCCTGACTTCTTTGGGTCCGGCTTCGGTGGACCAACGGCTCGCGCTGAAGATCCTGGCTTACCTGAGCGGTATTGGTCTGGCCGTCAGCGTTTTTCTCGGCGCCGGAATTCTCCGCTTCCTGGCGTTCCCTTTGGGGTTCCTCCTGTTCATGGTTCCGGTGCCGGAGTTCCTTATCCAAGGGTTCGAAACGCTTCTCCAACGGGCTTCCGCCGACGTCGCCGAATGGATATTCGTCACGACCGGACTGCCTTCCATTCGCGACGGGCAGTTCTTCCGCCTTCCGGGTCTGTCAATCGAGGTGGCCCAGGAATGCAGCGGCGTCCGTTCCACGCTGGTGCTGTTCATCGTGGCGGTGCTGGCGGCCCGTCTGTTCCTACGCCGCGCGTGGAAGCGGATCCTGTTGGTGAGCGTGATCATTCCGCTCGGCATCGTTCGCAACGCCTTTCGTATCTATGTCCTCGCCGCCTTGTCCGTTGAGGTGGACCCCTCCATCATCAAGTCGCCTCTGCACCATCAGGGGGGGCCCGTATTTTTCCTGCTCTCCCTCCTGCCCCTCGGATTGCTCCTATGGATGTTGCGTCGTTCTGAACGACAGCTCTCCGCCCCAGAGGCATCCCGTCCTGCTTTAGAATGAGGTCTGTCTTATCAATCGTTGCGAAAGTACCTTCAAACTGCTTGATGCAGGCATGCGGATGGTGCGGTGAGGACACCGCACGCTACACGCACCTACTTTCGCAACGATTGTTAGTCACACTGACAGTTTTCGGAGCGTTTCTGCTGTTGACGGGCTCGGGTTGTTCCCGCAGCCGGAATGCCGAGACCCATTTGGCCCGCGCGCATCAATACTATGAGGCGCGCGAGCTGGAGAAAGCCAAGATCGAGTATCTGAACGTGTTGA
>CAYYSX010000473.1:0-1355 GCA_964474315.1 uncultured Verrucomicrobiota bacterium
AGTTCTTTCGCCCCTGCGGGGCTGGAGATATTTTGGCGTGTCGGCCCACCGTTGAAACGGTGGGCTATTATCGCGTGTCTCTGCGGGATACGCCCAGGGTCACCCCGAGTCGTTCGGCCAACCGCTGATGAGTGACCCCATAGAAGGCCGCCAAGTTACGGATCGGCCGCAGCGCCTGGTCCCGGTCGGTCGGCTGGCGTCGGCGCACCGCAGCAATCATTAGGTTCTTCGCGGTGTGTTCCGGCGAAATGAACTCGAACACCCGGGTCTCATAACCGGCCATCTCCAGCAAAGCCGCCCGCAGGGCATCGGTCACAAACTCCGCCTGTCGCTCCCGAAAGATCCCCGGCCGCAACGCCCCCTCCAGTACCGGTGGAGGCTTCAACTGCGGGCGAACTTCCCGATGACAACACGGCGCCACCACCAGTAAGGTCGCCCCCGCCGCGATTCCCACCGCCAATGCCTCGTCGGTCGCCGTGTCACAGGCATGCAGGGCGACCAGCACCTCCATCGCGTTCAGCGGCGTTTCCGTGATGGAGCCCGCCACGAACTGGAGCCCTTCACAGTGGTGCTCACGCGCGTGACGGTTCGCTTCCTCCACCAACCCGGCCCGCACCTCCACGCCCAGCGTCTGCACCCGTTCCCCCAGCGTCCGGCGAAAATGCTCATGGGCCGCGAAGGTGAGGTATCCTTTGCCACAACCCATATCCACGATCCGCAGCGGTCCTGCCGCCGTGGCGTCCTCGTCCAGAAACCCCGCCGCCTCGAACAGCGGTTCCAACAACTCCACAAACCGATGCATCTGCCGGAACTTGGCTTCCATTCCCCGGCTGACCGCTCCCTCCGCCGTCGTGATCCCCAACGCCCGCAGCCACGGCTGACGCGCCTCGACGCGTCGTGTTTTGACACGGTCGTGTTGTCCTTCGGCCGGTGGGCTTGGAGTGTTCCGGAGATCGAGTCGTGGGGCTCCCTTCCGCCGCAGGTCGAGTTGGGCGGTTTGGGTCGTGGTCGCGGCGAAAGCGGTGCGGAACGATCCACCCACCAGTTCCGTCAGGCGCGCCAATCCCTCCAACACCGTGAAATTCTTCGTTACGTCCTGCGTGGCGTACTCCCAGACCAACTGCAGTCTCGGTCCCGCCTGCAACATCACCGGACGCACCCGCAGCCGTCGCGCGGTCGGTTCTTTCTCGATCGGCGCTGCCAACGATACCCGGACCAGCGTGCCCTCCTCGGCTGCGCGCGTGACCAAATCGAACCACTGTTGACGAGGATTCACGACCACGCCCGAAACTCCGGAACCTGACCGGCCCACGCAAGACTCCCGCGCAGCCCACGGGTCCCGGTTTCTGGGCGGG
>CAYYSX010000473.1:1455-3123 GCA_964474315.1 uncultured Verrucomicrobiota bacterium
CCGTGACGGGCATTATCTTCAACCCTTCCGCCCGGGGCGAGAAAGCCCGTTCGTTTCAACGACACCTCGCGCAACTCGGAAAAGACATCCGCGTCCTCCCCACCCGCGGCCCGGGCGATGCCCGCATCCTCGCCCGCGAACTCGTCGTCACCGGGTGCCGAACCGTGGTCGCCGCCGGCGGGGACGGCACGGTCAACGAAGTCTTGAACGGCTTGGCGGACGCCCCGGATGGATTGGTCCAGGCGCGCCTCGCAGTCATTCCGCTGGGTACCGTCAATGTCTTCGCCAAACAGATCGCCTTGCCGGGACGCTTCGAGCGCGCGTGGGAAGTGATCCAACAGGGTGCGGAACGGGTCCTCGATTTGCCGGAAGCCGAATTCACTCGTCCCTCGGGCGAACGCGAGCGTCGGAAGTTCATCCTGATGGCCGGAACCGGACTGTCCGCGCGGGCCATCGAACGGGTGGACTGGAACCTCAAGAAACGGTGGGGGCCGGCGGCCTATATCTGGGCCGGGGTCGAGGCGATGCGTCCGCCCCGGCCGGAAGCCACGGTCACCATCGGGGTCGAGCGATTCACCAGTCCGTGGGTGGAGATCGGGAACGGCGAATTTTACGGCGGACGCTTCGTGTTGTTCCCCGGCGCCGTTCTGGATGACGGCCAGCTCAACGTCACCCTTCTACCCCGCCTGAACTGGCTGATTCTTGCCCGAATCTTCCTTCAAGTGCTTACCCGCCGCCTTCTCCATTCCCCGCTCGCCCTGCTTCGTCCCGCGACGGCGCTGACACTAGAATCCGGCGCACCCCTGCCATTCCACCTCGACGGCGACGTGGTGGGCCAACTGCCGGCGACCCTCACCGTGCAACCGCAGGCGCTACGGGTGGTGGTTCCCTGAGTCGTTTCCGCCGCCGATCATCCTTCCAGGTTCATTCCCAGCGAAACCAGGACGAACGGGATGAGGTTGAACAGCGCGTGGGCCGTCATCGGTGCCAGCAGGTTCCCGGTCCGCTGATAAAGCCAAGCCAGGAACAACCCCAACAACGACAGCGGCACAAACGCCGCCGCGTTGGCGTGGATCAAGCCGAACAAGAGCGCCGTTCCGAACCACGCCAAGCGCGGCAGGCCGGCATCCCGCAACAAGGGAAAGAACAACCCGCGAAACAACAGCTCCTCCACGACCGGCGCCAGAATCACCGCAAAGAAGCCGATCGCGATCCGGGCGCCCTGGCTCGACTGCAACAGCAGTTCGATGGACGACTGCGGCGACGCCTCCCAGCCCATCCACTGCATCAAGGCCGCCAACGCCGCATGCAGTCCGTACACCACTGGGGCCACCACCACCACGCCCGCGGTGGCCGTGAGCGCTGCCCGCCCTGGGGCCTGGTCCAAGCCAAAGGCCGCCCGCCAAGTCCGGCGTTCGCTGCGGACCACCCAGGTGACGGCGGCCAGGCCCGCCCCGTGAAAGCCGGCGGCGGCCACGGCCAGCAGCACCAGCGGCGGCAGTTCTGCTCCCTGCTCCCGCCGCGTCGCTGCCCACACCGATCCGATGACCAGGGCCAACATCCAGGACATCATGACTAGTGTGGTTGCGCGCACGACATTCTCGGGGCGCCAGTCCTTCCGGGGCAACACGCGGCGGAGTCAACGGGGCGCTCGGCAAAATGGAAATC
>CAYYSX010000474.1:0-3119 GCA_964474315.1 uncultured Verrucomicrobiota bacterium
CGCAGGTCTTTCAGCCTGCCAGTGGACCAAGACGGGCAGGTTAAAAACCCGCGGCACAGCAGGCCGGGAGGCCTGCGTTACAGGGACGGTTGTACTGCCGACCCAGAGGTCTGCGCTACGCCGTACAGCCCACTTGGCAGATTCCTCCCGGAACCTCACCTTCGGCGGGTCCAATGATCGATTGATTCCTTGGTTTCCGCCGAACTGACCGTCGCGACAAACGTTACCTTCTCTCCCATGCCCATTCCTACCGCTGCTCCCGAAGACATTGCCCAAGCCCGCCAACAGCTCGACGCTCATCTGCTCGAGATCATCCAGTGGCACTTCAGCCCCGAGACCGGTTCCCCGTTCTGGCTCGAGTGGGCCGCCAAGAACTGGGATCCGCGGAAGGAAATCCAGTCCTTCGCCGACCTGTTGAAGTTCCCCCCTTTTCAGGACGAGTTCCTGCGTGACCTGCAGCCGGAGGTTTGGGTTCCGGCGGCGTTCAAAGGGAAGCCTTTCAACATTTTTGAAACCGGCGGCACGACCGGGATGCCGAAACAGCGCATCGGCTGGAACGACTACAAGGTCGATTATTCGGAGTTCAGCGACAAAATCTCGGACGCCCATTTTCCGCGTGGCGGCGCCTGGCTAATGATGGGGCCGACGGGCCCGCGCCGACTGCGGCTCGCCATCGAGCATCTGGCCAACGTTCGCGGTAGCTCCTGCTACTTTATCGACCTGGATCCGCGCTTCGTGAAGAAACTGCTCGCGAACAAACAGTTTGAGGTGGCCAAGCAGTATATGGCGCACGTGGTGGACCAGGCGGCGACCATCCTGAAGCATCGCAAGGTTTCCGGGCTGTTCACGACGCCCAAGCTCCTGGAGGCGCTGGCCGAGAAAGTGAACCTGTGGGACGCCGGGATTCGCGGGGTGTTCTGCGGCGGCACCTCGATGAAACCGCAGGAAGTCCGCTTCCTGGTGGAAGAACTGCTGGAGGGCCGTATTGGATTCTATCCGACTTACGGCAATACCCTGATGGGTCTGGCGGCGAGCGTGCCGTTGCAGCCGGAGGACAACTTCAGCGTGACCTATTACGCGCCCCAACCCCGGGCCGTACTGCGGGTCGTGAAGCCGAATGCCACGAACGAGCTGGTGAACTACGGCGAATTCGGTCGGGTGGAGCTGACCACGTTGACCAAGGAATTTTTCATGCCCCGATTCCTCGAGCGTGACGAAGCGATCCGTCGCGCGCCTCGTCCGCCGTACGCCTGGGACGGCGTGGGTGACGTGCGTCCGTTTGGCGCGATGGAGAAAAACATCGTGGAAGGCGTTTACTAAGCGTCGAGAGGAACCGAGGGACAGCCCATTGGTCGTGCCTTGAAGGCCATCTTTACTTTCACTGGACGATGAACTGATTGCGGCCAGTGACCTGGTGATCGGAGCTCCCATGTATAACTTCAATGTGACCGCGTCGCTTCAGGCGTGGATCGATCAGAAAGTGCGCCGGATCTCGCCTCAATAACCGAAGGCGTCGATGGACGGTTGAAGAATCGGCACAACGGGTTCGAGGTATTTCCGGTAGTTCTTCCAGCGGCCGATGGCCCGCGTGTACAGAGGCTGACTGACCGCTTCGTAGGTGGGAGATCCGACGGCTTTGCGCGCCAATCGTTCCCGGTAGTTCAATACTTGTGGCTCCCAAGGAAGGCCCAGGAACTCCAGGGCGCGCCGGGTTTGTTTTTCCAAATCCGCCACCGTGTCCTCATAGCGGATTTCCAGCCAGGGCGACGCCATGATGGTGCGCAACTGTCTCCAGAAACCGAGATCGTTCGCATAGCGCCGGGCGGTTCGTTCCAGTGTTAGAAAGCAGACACTGTTGGTGTTCATGGGAAGGTATTGCATGAAACAACTGATCACCACATCACGCGGATCACGCAGCGCAATCAACGTGTGCGTCTCGGGAAAAAGTCGCAAGAATCCCGGCAGGACCAGGGTCAGCGTGGGGTTCTTATCCAAATGCATCCGATCACCGATTGGCTCGTTGAGCGCAGCGGCCAGGTAATCCAAGTATCGCCGGCGCAAGGTCAGCAGGCGTTCCGGGGGAATCGCGTCGAAGGCGTCCGCCGTCGGCAGCGGGGTGGCCGGAGTCAGCCACAAAGCCGGAAAAATATCCCGCGCAAAGGCCTCACGCTCATCCGAACTGACCAAGCCCGGGTGGCTGTCGAGCACTTGTTCGAGCAGGGTCGTGCCCGACCGGGGAAAGCTCGCGAGGACGGCGGTACGGTGGGCAGGAAACCTGCGGCCTTCGGCGGTCCAGCGCTGGAAGTGCGTCGCGGTCAACGACTGCCCCAACCCCTGGAGATGGCGCAGCGTTGCGTCCGATTCCCGTTTGGCCGGTCCTTCCCGCTCCAGGAGGATGGCCTTGCACCGCAGCATCGATTCCATGGCGGCATCGAATTCGTCCCGCCGATCGTGATTCTGAGCCAGTTCGGCCCACGCCTGCGCCCGTACCAGTGGTTGGGCTCCGGGATCGGTGGTCAGCCGGCGCAGGAGCGCATCGGCACCGCCTTCGTCCTTCATTCGACGCAACAACCTCGACTTGAACAATTCCGCCTCGAGATAATCGGGAGCCGTGGCCAGGCACTGTTCGATCAGGGAATAGGCTTCCTCGATCCGGTGTCGCCGATCGTAAAGGACCGCGAGTTCGAGGAAGGCATCAGGGATGTCGCGGGTGATGGCTAACACCTGCTGGAAGCAGTCCATCGCTTTGTCCGGACGAAAGATCATCCGGTAACTTTGCCCGGCCAGATGCAGGATCTCGGGCCGACCTCGCCCCAACGTCATCAGGCGGTCCAGCAAGGCCTCGGCCCGAGCGATCTCGAATCGGGCTCCCAGGGCGCGGCTTCCATCGATGAGCGCGACCAGGTTCTGGGGATGGCGGCGGGCGGTCTCTTCGAACAACTGAAGCGCCTCGTCAAAACGGTTGAGCTGCCACAGCGCCCGTGCCTGGCGCAACCCAGGCAGGTCGGTGCCCAACCCGGGAATCATCGGTGAGGGTACGCGCCGGGTCTTGCTGGAAGGCTTTGCCATCAACCCCTTCTAACCGGGCCGCACGCCGGTGTGGAGCCGGAAACGCGTGG
>CAYYSX010000475.1:0-3118 GCA_964474315.1 uncultured Verrucomicrobiota bacterium
CGGACCCGGCGGGACGGCCGCGGCCGGGTTGGCATCGATGCTCATGCCGTAAATTATGGTCGTTCCCGGTCCGAATTCTCCGGTCACCGTGCCGTCGCTCACCGGTACGTTCTCGAAATACACGGTGTTGGCCGCGGTGAAGATACCCGACAGCGTGGTGGCGCTGCTGGTCGCGCCGTGGACCGTGACGTTTCCACCTCCCCGGTAGAAGTAGAGGTTGACCGTCGCCACGTCGCCCAGGCCACTGAGGGTGAACGGCGACTGTTCGGCGACGTTCCCGGCCGAGTTGTTGAAAAAGTAATCTCCGAACAGCGCCGCCGGGGAGTTGGGATCGGTCGTGGGTGTGCCGCTGGCGTCGCCGCCCACCGGTGAGACCGTGAAGCTGACCGTGGTGGCGGCGCCCAGGGAGTTGACCAGGTCGGTCCCGCCGATGGTGAGGTTGTCCTCATCCGTGCCGTCTTCCAGCCGCGAGTCCGCCTCGATGCCATTCCAGACGGCCCCGCCGCCCGCCGCACCTTCGCCGCCCGCGTAAATCGGCCCAATCTCATCCTGCGGACTGGGGACGTTGCGCGCTCCTTTGAAGTCGATGTTGATGATGTTGGCGGCGGTGACTTCGTTCAGCACAACGAAAGCGAACTGATGAGTCTGCGTCACGGGTGGGGTCGCAGTATCTGCGAAGACCACCGTCACCACGTTGGTCGAATCGGGTGCGAGATCGGCCGGCACGTGACTGATCGTGGTCGCCTCGCCCGTCTTCGTGACTTCGAATGCCACGGGTTGTCCGTTGAGCGAGAGGGTAACGGAGTTGGTGTCCACCTGCGTCACGTAATCCTGCAGTTCGATTTGAATGGCCGTGCCGGCAGGAACGGCGTTCCCCGTGGGCGAAGTATGTGTTACGAAAGGTTGCGGCAGCGGGCTGATGATGCTCAGGCCGTTGATGACCGTGGTACCCGGGCCGAACTCGCCGGTAACGGTTCCATCTACCACCGGCACCGCCTTGAAATAAACCGTATTGGCCGTGGTGTAGATGCCGGTCGGGAGAAAGGGGCTGGCGGTGGATCCCGGGATGCTCACCGTCCCCGGTCCCTTATAGAAATACAGGTCCACCATGGGCGCCTCGCCCAGCCCGGTGAGGGTGAAGGGCGAAGTACCGGCCAAGTTCCCCGCCGAATTGTTGAAAATATAGTCGCTGAACAACGCGGCTGCGTCCGTGGCGTCCGTGGTCGGTGCTCCACCGACGTCACCTCCCATCGGCTCAACGTGGAAACCAAGGGCGGTCGCCACGCCAAGCGAGTTGACGAAGTTGCTACCAGTGACTGCCAGGTTGTCCTCGTCCGTTCCGTCTTCCAGGCGGGAGTCCACGAGAATCCCATTCCACGTAGGCCCCCCGCCCCCTGCACCCCGACCGCTGTAGGTGGGACCAGGCACATCGGGTCCCGGCACGTTGCGAACTCCATTGAAGTCGATGTTCACCACGGTCGCCGCCTGGGCCACGTTAAGGATGTCAAAACTGAAGCTGTTAGTGACCAAAAGGGGCGGAACGGAATTGTCGCTGAAAGTCAGTTCAACCGTGTGAGAGGAAGCCGAGACGAAGCCACCGGCCGGCGCGTAACTGATGGTGATGACCTGGTCCGCCGGCGAGGTGGCGATCACCGGTGTAACGGTTTCGCCATCCAGAAGCAGTCTCACCGAATCGGTAACTAACTGGGAATTGTGTTCCGCCAGTTGCACCTGTACCTGGACCTCCACCGGCTGGTCCGGTCCCGTTGGAGCGAGGGACAGGACCTCCACTCCTTTCACCGTGAAGCTGAACTGATTGGTACGGATAACCGGCGGGGTGTCGTTGTCGGCGTAAATCAGGCTCACGTGGTAAACGTCGGGATAGAACGGCGCCGCCGGGGTATAAGTGATGGTGGTCACTTCCGAACCGGCAGGCTTGGAGACCACCGGGGTCACCCCCTGGCCATTGAGTTGAAGTTGAATCGAATCTTCGTTCACCTGGGTCACCCCGTCTTTCAAGGAGATTTCCACGGACGCAGAGGCGGAGGCGTTCGGTCCGCTGGGCGAGGCGGAGAGAAGCAACGGCGCACCCAGGACCGACGCCAGGGGTGTGGTGGACACCGCCCAGTTGTCCAAGTCATGGTCCGGCGCCGTGCCCGCGATGAAGCTCGTGCCGCCGTCGCTATAGACACAATTGATCTCCTGGCTGGCGAACACGAACGGCCGGCCGGAGACACTGGCCCCATCCACGGGCGAGGCGATGACCGCGGTGTAAGTCTGGGACGGAATGTCAAGTGTCGCCTGGAGGTTGTACCATACGTCCGTCTGCAAGGACAGGATGGCCTCCCGAGTGGGGGCTCCGTCGGCCGAGCTTTCGGCGTAGAGGGTGTCGCCGGTCACGTAGAACGCCACGGACCGCACGGCGCCCTGGGCATTGGCGGTGATGACGATGGAATAGTCGCCTGGGTCGGCGCTGTTGTTGCGAAAATCGACGTTGAAGTAGAGCGTGGTGTCGGAGCCCGGGAGCACCGGTTCGAAGCCGCCCACGATGTAGGGATTGCCCGCGCTGGCGGGAAAGTTCGCCCCTTTCCCGTTGTCTTGATAGACATTCAAGTAAGGACTTTGCGCAGTCGCGGTAACCGTGTTGCCGCCACCGACGGGTCCCCATGGGGCACCCACGGCGGCCCCGAGGACCTGGGCTTCGAAGTCGCCATCTTCCAAGAGCGCCTGGGCCTGACTCGGGAGCATCCCGCTGGCCATCAGCAGGCCCACGGCCACAGGGGAGATCGTTCGGAGGACGTTTGAGCCGGAGTCATTCATAAGTTTAATGAGGGGACCTACTTGACTGGTAGCTACCGCGCCGAGGACACATCAGGTGTCGGTGCGACCGGGCGGTCGTGTTGTGTGATTTGATCCTTAATAGGGGAAACAAACCTCGCCGGCTCCCTGTTTTCGGCCATTCAATTGCTGTTTTCGACGCTCCCTTCGTGAACGGGAGGTCCGGCCCGGTCCGGCATGGGCGTTCAGGCCAGCGGACCCCTTTGGAGGTTGGGCGCATCTCCGTTTTTTGGATGGCACACGCGTCCCGCGTGTGGGTCTCGGCGTCCCGCCGAGACCC
>CAYYSX010000476.1:0-3108 GCA_964474315.1 uncultured Verrucomicrobiota bacterium
CGCGTCCTGTTAATCCGGAGTCCGCGCTTGTTTTTGAATGAGGGAAACGTCATGGAAAGGAATCGTGAAGATCCCGGTTTCAGGCAGGCCTTGGGGCGTGCTGCTGTGTTACGCGCTCTGGGCCGCCGCGTTCCCCATCCCGCTCCCCGCCCAGACGCCAGAATGGATCTGGCACGCCGCGCCCGAGGGTGAGGTGGGCAGCGAAGACATTGGCCATTTCCGCAAATCTTTCCGCACGCCGCCCTATCTTTGGAACTCCCGACTCACCGTGTCAGCCGACGACGCGGCGGAGGTATTTCTCAACGGGGTGTCGATCGCGCGCTGTGAGCGTTGGGATCGTCCGGTGCGCACGGAGGTCACGGTGCGCCTGAATCAAGGTGACAACGTCATTGCGGTGCGCGCCCGTAATCGCGCCGGATCCGCCGGCCTGTTGGTTCATCTGAATCTGGGCGGCGAGCAGACCTTGGCCAGCGACGGATCGTGGCTGGCCAGCCCTACGGAGGAACCCGGCTGGACGACGCTCGCTTTCAATGCGGCCCATTGGTCCACCGCCAAGACCCTCGGCCCGCACGGCATGGCCCCGTGGGGTGATGTCCTATTGGCCGCCGCGGCCACTTCGGTCGAGGACATTACCGTCCCGCCTGGATTCCAGGTGGAGCTGCTCCGTTCCGCCCAACCCGGTGAAGGCTCGTGGGTGTGTCTGGCGTTTGACGCTCAGGGGCGGATTCTTCTCTCGCCGCAGGAGGAGGACCGCCCCCTGCTGCGCCTGACGCTCCGCGAGGGCCGGGTGGAGCGCGTCGAACCCGTCGCCGAAGCGATTCGGCAGGCGATGGGGTTCCTCTGGGCGTTGGACAGCCTTTTTATCAACGGCAAGGGACCGCAGGGGACTGGTCTTTACCGTCTGCAAGATGCGAACGGCGACGACCGCTTCACCGATGACGAGATCCAGCTTCTGGTCGGCTACCGGGGCGGCGGAGAACACGGCTATCACGCTGTCCGGCTCGGATCCGACGGGAAGATTTATATCCTGAACGGAAACGGTACCCAGTTGCCGGCGGATCTTTCACCGAAGTCGGCCCATCGAAACTACGCACAGGATGGGCTGGCCCTGGGTATGGATGGGAACCAGATGCCCCGGCCGGAAGGCTATATCCTGCGCGGCGATCCCGAGGGGAAGGAATGGGAACTGTGGCTGGGCGGCCTGCGCAATCCTTACGACTTCGACTTCAACCCGGACGGCGAGTTGTTCGCGTTCGACAGCGATATGGAATGGGACTGGGGCGCGCCATGGTACCGGCCCACGCGAATTGTGCATTGCGTCTCCGGAGCAGATTTTGGCTGGCGCGAAGAACGACGCGTCTGGTCGGACCATTACGAAGACAGCCTCCCGGCGGCGGTCAACGTTGGTCTGGGCTCGCCCACCGGCGTCGAGTTCGGCACGCGCAGCCGTTTTCCGGAGAAGTACCGGCGCGCGCTTTTCCTCCAGGATTGGTCTTACGGCCGCATCCTCACGGCGCATCTCGAACCGGAGGGCGCGTCCTACCGCGGGACCCTCGAGCCCTTTCTGCGCGGCCGTCCGCTCAATGTCACGGATCTCGCCTTCGGGCCGGACGGCGCCTTGTATTTCACGACCGGCGGACGCGGCACGCAGGCAGGATTGTACCGCGTAAGCTGGAAGGGCAATCCGCCGGCGGACACGGTTCTGTCCGCCACCGACTCCGCCGCTTCGGCGCGGGCGCTGCGCCGGGAGTTGGAACGATTCCACGGACGCATCGATCCGCGCGCGGTCGAGGTCCTCTGGCCGCATCTGGGCAGTCGGGACCGGTTCATCCGCCATGCCGCACGCGTCGCGCTCGAACATCAACCGGTCGAACAGTGGCGCGAGCGCGCATTGACCGAGACGAAGGCCACTGCCGCCCTCACCGCCCTGCTGGCGCTCGCGCGGACCGGACCGCCGGAATCTCAGGCGCTGTTGCTCGACGCGCTCAGCCGATTTTCCTTGGAGACGATCGAGGAGTCTGACCGCCTGATCTACTACCGCGTCCTCGCCCTGAGTTTCCTGCGTCAGGGCCGTCCGAACGCGGACTTAGCTGATCAGGTCAGCAAAACACTAAGCCGCCACTATCCCGCTTCCACCTGGCCGCAGAATCGGGAACTGGTGCGATTGCTGACGTGGCTGAAGGCGCCGGACGTGGTTCCCTCAACGCTCGCTCTGCTGGAAAGCGCGCCGACTCAGGAACAGCAATTGCATTATGTGGAGCAACTGCGCCACGTCGCTTCCGGTTGGTCGCTGGAAGACCGGCGCCGTTATTTCCGCTGGTGGACCCGTCCGCGCGAGAACCTCGGCCATCCGCCCGAATTGCGGCAGTGGTTCGCCGAGGTGGACCGCGACTACGTGGACGGCGCCTGGATGGACCGCTTCCTCAGCACCTTTCGCCGCGACGCTCTGGCAACCTTGAGCGGACCGGAACGCAGCGAGCTTGCTGCGTTGCTCGACACGCCCATGCAGCAAGCCCGACTGGTACCGTCGCATCCCCGGTCTTTTGTCCGCGCGTGGACGATGGACGACCTGTTGCCGCATCTGTCATCGGAGGCAGGCGATCGCGATTACGAGCGGGGCCGGCAGGCCTTCGTCGATGCCCAATGCCTGGCCTGCCACCGGCTGGGCAACGATGGGGGCTCTCTTGGTCCCGAACTCAATAGTGCCGGCAGCAAGTACGACCGCCGCTCGTTGCTCGAATCCATCCTGGAACCCTCCAAGGTGCTCAACGAGCAATACCTGAATCAGACCCTCCGGCTCGCCAACGGCGACGAAATCACCGGCCGGGTTGTGTCGGAGAGCGACGACCAAATCATTGTGGAAACCAATCCCTTCGGGGGCGGCCGGGAGGAAATCGCGCGGCGGGACATCCGCGACCTCGAGACGGCGCGCCTCTCACCCATGCCTGAAGGACTGGTAAACATCCTGACGCGGGACGAAATCCTGGACCTGCTCGCTTATTTGGAATCCAGCGGACGGAAGTTCGGAGCTGCGGCCAATCCCGGCGCCCCGTGAGGCCATTGAGCATCTAGCGGACGTCGGGAGCGCGGGCGGCTCGTCCGCCGCCG
>CAYYSX010000477.1:0-1797 GCA_964474315.1 uncultured Verrucomicrobiota bacterium
CCGCCGCCTTTCATAACCGGGTTCTCCTGCACTCCCTGGATGCCTCCGTCCTCGGTCTCTCCCCGGACCACACGTGGATCAAGTATCAGGTCATCATTACCGACAACCTCAGCGGCTGGCAGGCCGATTCCGGTTGGATCGATTTCGATGTCGCCGCGCCGGTGATCGATCCCACCCCGTATGGGCTTCAGAATTCTCCGTTGTTTGACGAAGGCAGTTCGCCGCGGTTCAACGTGGATCGTCCGGCCGCGTCCGCCGCCGGATTCAGCAGTGCCAATCCCCTCCAAGCCCTCGTGCTGCACCAGCACGGTGTCGCCGGGAACCAGGTGGAAGTCGTGACGCTGGATCTGGCTACGGACGACGCGGATGCCGATGGTCTTCCCGATGCCTGGGAGCTGGAGTACTTGGGAGATCTGGCGGACAACGGGACGGGGGATCCGGACCGGGACGGTCACAACAACGCGGCAGAATTGGCGGCCGGCACCAATCCGCTCGATACCCGCATGCTCCCCTCCGCCGAAGCGGGCGTGCTGCGCTGGATTGGCGTCGCCAGTCGTACGTACACGCTGGAACGGGCGGCAAGTCTGGACGGAGCATTTCAGGCCGTCCTTCGGCGGTTGCCGGGGGTGGAGGGAACCAATTCCGTCACCGATCCCCAGTTGGCCGACAGCGATCAGACTTGGTTCTACCGGGTGCGGCCCGAATAAGAACGAGTCTGGTTCCCGCTTTTCTCCCCTCTCCGGCCGCTCCACGCTCACGGTTCATGGCCGACCGGTTGGTGACAGATGTGCTGACGAAACCCGATGCCGCGCTGGAAGCGACCCTGCGTCCCGCGGCCTTCGCTGAATTTACCGGGCAAGCCAAGACCCGGGAACGACTGGAGATCGGCGTCGAGGCTGCCCGCCGACGGGGTGAATCGCTGGATCACGTCCTGTTGAGCGGGCCACCCGGGCTCGGCAAGACGACCTTGGCGAACATTCTGGCCAAGGCCATGGGCGCCAATCTTCGCTCCACCAGCGGACCCACCATCGAAAAGGCCGGAGACCTGGCCGGTCTGCTCACCAACCTGGAAGCGGGCGATGTCCTGTTCATCGATGAAATCCACCGCCTCCAGAAAACCATCGAGGAATACCTCTATCCGGCGATGGAGGACTTCAAGCTCGACATCATCATCGACCAGGGGCCGAACGCCCGGAGTGTTCGGCTGAACCTTCCGCGCTTCACCTTGATTGGCGCCACCACCCGGGCTGGTCTGCTGAGCGCCCCGCTGCTCACGCGCTTCGGGATTCGGGAGCGACTCGATTATTATCCGGCCGACCAACTGCAACAGATCATCCAGCGGGCCGCGGGACTGCTGCGGGTCAGCCTGGACGAACAAGGGGCCTTGGAGATCGCCCGGCGCAGCCGTGGCACACCCCGTATCGCCAACAACCTGCTGCGCCGCGTGCGGGATTACGCCGAGGTACGGGCCGATGGCCGCATCACCCGGGAACTGGCCGACCGCGCCCTGGCCATCCTGGAGATTGACCAGCACGGGCTGGATGAAATGGACAAACGGATCTTGCAGGCGGTGATCACGAAGTTTGGCGGCGGACCGGTAGGATTGAATTCACTGGCCGTGGTGGTCGGGGAGGAATCCGACACGTTGGAGGAAGTTTATGAGCCTTACCTGATCATGGAAGGCTACCTTCACCGCACGCCGCAAGGACGAGTGGTGACAGAACTCGCCTACCGACGACTCGGACTCGGCACCAAGGACGGTCCGCAAGGAACGCTCCTGTGAGCCCGCTGACGGAG
>CAYYSX010000477.1:1897-3080 GCA_964474315.1 uncultured Verrucomicrobiota bacterium
CGGAATGCGGAATGAGCCCGCCGCCGAGCCCACCAAGGACAAGGAGAATGAACGGGAGCCTCAGCAGCCGAGACGCTGCTGCGGGTCGCAGACCCGCGTTCCGGCAGCCGTTTACCGCGACAGGGCAACCAGGTAGCGTTGCAGCCGGTCAGCCACGTCCCGTTGCTTCCGTTCTTTGTAGATGGCGTGCAGGTTCGCGATCATCCGCTGCAGGGTGCGGCGGTTGCTCACCGGCGCCAGATGCCGTTCGTCAAACTCTTCGGCCTGGTCCTGGATCCGTTTCCGACAGTCCAACCGGCTCAACAACATACCGCCGTGGAACGCGTCGATGTAGATTTCCTCCGTCGCGGTTTGATACCGGCAGATGAAGTGACGGGGCATGCCGATCCCTACTACGGGAAAACCCATGCGCCGGCCCAGGAACAGATAGAGGGCGCTCAGGGAGATCGTATTGCCCAGGCGCCGGTCCATGACCCGGTTCAGGTAACTGTTGGCCGGATCGAAATATCGTTCGGTGTTGCCGCGGAATCCGAGCTGCTTGAACAACACGTCATTGAGGGCATCCACCGCGACCCCCGGACCGTACACCGGTCCGAGCTGGAAGCGCACCATCGCCGCCCATTCATCCAACTGCGCCTGAAAAGCCGCGACATTGATGTCCGGATAGGTGGTCAGGGTGAATTTCCATACGCCTTCCTCCAGGTCGAAGTGCTCGCCTTGGGATAGGATGAACGCCAGAAACTCGGAATCATATCGGTTGGCGGCCCGCTCGTTGAGTAACTCCCGCACCCGACGGCGAATGGTCGGCTCCGGGTGCAAGCGGTTTTGCTCAAGGATTTGGAACGCCGGCTCACCGGCCGCCACCAACTGGGCGCGCATCGTCCGGAAAATTGCCGGATCGTCATCCCCGAGCAGGGTCAGCATGGCCCTGAGCTGGGATTCCGTGAACGTCGCTGGTTTGGACGCACGCGGACTTGCGTTCACGTCGGAACTCTACCCAAGGCGGGAGGAATGGCGAGCCCTGAGTTTGGAGGGAACAGGGGGTGGGTGCCTCTTGATTTAATCCTTGAGAGGCGGTCCGAAGCCAACGAACGGCCCATCCCCTTCCCCAAGCTCCAAAAACCAAGGTCCAAGCTCCAAGCTCCAAAGAAGGCTGGACCTCCAAAATCCGGACGTGAATCGA
>CAYYSX010000478.1:0-3075 GCA_964474315.1 uncultured Verrucomicrobiota bacterium
CCCGCGGGCCCAGGTTGACCGGCGTGAGCCAAGGGTCATCCACCGTCGCGCGCTGGGAGACAAACAGGCCGGCCGGCGTGGACCGGCTGGAAGTGAAGTACAAAGCAAGGCCGTCCGCGGTCACAAAAGGGTAGGATTCGATCACCGGACTGCCCACTGGCGCCTTGAGGTCCACCGGCGTCTCCCAGGGGCTTTGCTTCGAGGCCCGCGTCGAGGTCCAGATTTGGTAATTGCCCGGTCCGCCCGCGCGGGGGCTCACGCCATAGGGATTGCCGTCCATGAAATAGAGCGTCAATCCATCCGCCGAGAGCGACGGACCCACGTCCGTCCGCGAGGTGTTGATGGGAGGGCCCAGATTGGTGGGGGCACCCCAGGGATCGTTGACTGAACTCCTTTCCGAGACCCAGAGGTCGATTTCTCCCATTCCTCCCGGCCGGTCTGAGCCGAAGTACAAGGTCAGTCCGTCGGCGGAAAGCCAGGGCGTGGCTTGCCAGGAATTCGGGAGGTTGATCGGACTGGGGAGTGGTTCGGGCGTGGAGAACATCCAGTTCTCGGCGGCCAACAGGTGGCTGGGAATGATGGCGGCGAGGAGCAGCAGGCAGGAGCAGAGGCGCCGCGCCCAGGGGGCCATGCGCGTGGGTGGGAGCTTCGGATGGGTGAGGGCATTCTTCATCGTCACCCTCTTCCAAAGAAATCCCGGACCAAGGTTACACGGAGTTCAGGCGTGGTGGTCCCCTGGCTCCTCAGTCGTCAGGCGCTTCGATTTTCCAGTAACCTTTTCGCGGCAGTGGAAATGAACAGAAGGCAACGAAGACAACGAAGGAATGAGACGTGGGCTGACTTGAGCCAATACCGGGGATTCTCCCCCCGGCAGAAGTTCACCCGACCGGCGTCCTCGCCCCCCTTTGACTCTTCGTTTCCTTCGTTTCCTTCTGTAACGACAAATCGTCAGGCCACTGGTCCTCTGCACAACGGGGAGCGCGCCCGCCCCGGGTGCTGCCCTCGACGCCTCGTCGAGGGCTCCGGGCGCCCCCGCCCGTGGGGTACTCCCCCTGGTGAGGTTCCCCTTGCTCCCCCCACCGCCGAACGGACTCACATCCCAGCTCTTTCGACCCGCCGCGGGGTGGCGGGCGAGGCTGATCGCGAAGCGGTCCGTCGTCGTTTCAGTTCCAACTTCCCCGCCACGGCACCCGGGGCGGGCGCGCTCCCCAGATCGGCCGATGGAACCTAAGTGCGGCAGTGGAAATGAACAGAACCATGCGGCGCAGTGGGGCACCGGGGACAGGACATCTATCCAAAACAACCAACAGATGTCCTGTCCCCAACCCTGCCCTATTGATTTGTCCCGCCCGCCGGCCCTGACACGGGAACCCCTTTTGAACAGGAGAAAGTCAAGGGACTGGACCAAAGAGACCGGATGGTTCGCAACCATTCCGCCGCCGCGGCGTTTGTCGAGGGCGACTATGCGCGGTCAATCGCGATCGCCGAGGAGACACGGGCCAGGTATCCGGACAGGATCTACGGTTCGGAAAAATTGTTTCACGGCCACTGTCAGCTCGGACAGTTCGAGCCGGGCTGGAGGTGTGGCCGAAGCCGGGATGAGTCGCGAGTAGTCGAAAGGTTGGGCGTGGAGACGCTGGGTGTGCTTGCCCGGAGACCCGCGGCTCGGTATTTAGACGTGCGTAATGACACTGACACTCGATCAAGCGGCAAAAACGTTGGCCGACGCTGCCCGGCGGGCCCTGCAGGGCGAACCGGTGTTGATCACCGTCGGCAGCGAAACCCTTCGTCTGCTCGCCGAACCTCTCGTGCGGCCCCCGGGTTATTTTGAGGAGTGTTACCGTGAGGCCGAGGACGCCGCGTTCGAGGAGCGGATTTGTCGCGATTCAGCCGTCGTCGTTGAGCCATGAGGCAGTGGGACATCTACCAGTTCCCGTTCACCGAGGAACTGCCCCATCCCGTCGTCATCCTCTCGATTGATGAGCGAGCAGCGGCACGCAAACACATCAACGGCCTGCTTTGCGTCACGCTCAGAGGGCGGTCCCTGGGATTGCACGAGGTCCTACTCGACCGTGCGGAGGGTCTGGATTGGGAAACGGCGGTGCGCTGCGATTTGATCCATCTCCTGGCGCGTGACCGGTTCAAGGAATTCCGCGGCCGGGTGAGTCCCGACCGGCAAATTCAGATCAGCCGCAAGCTGATCGAGTGTTTCCGCCTTCGGAGTTATTGAAACTTAAAAACGCGAGCTGAGTTTTCACTGTAGCAGGACCAAGCGCCAAGCCACTGGTCCTCGGCGCGAAGGGGAGCGCGCCCGCCCCGGGTGCCGCCCTCGACGCCCCGTCGAGGGCTCCGGGCGCCCCCGCCCGTGGGGTTTTCTCCCCCTGGCGAGGTTCCCCTTCTGTCCCACACCGCCGAGCGGACTCACACCCCAGCTCTTTCGACCCGCCGCGGGGTGGCGGGCGAGGCTGATCGCGAAGCGATCCGTCATCGTTTCAGTTCCAACTTCCCCGCCACGGCACCCGGGGCGGGCGCGCTCCCCAGATCGGCCGGTTGAAAACCGGCGGAACAGCAGACCGGAAGGTCTGCGGTACGAAGACCAAGCGCCAGGTCACCGGTCCTGGTCCCGCTTGATCGTTTCTCTTCTTGGGGCTCTCCGCGTTCCTGGTGGTTGACCCCTCCCGTCGCGTTCGGCGTGTCCCGAATTTATTTCCGCATTTTCGGTAACCTCGACGCGGAAATTCTTTGGAAAGAGGTGGAAGCGCTATTCCTCCACGAATCCGATGAACCTCAGCCACTTCTTCCTCCATCACCGTCGCCGCGCCATTCCGCTGCTCCTGGGCCTGTTCACGCTCACTCTGGATGCGATGGCCGCCCTTCCCCTGCCGGATTTGGACATCCGGCTCAAGGGGGCCTGGCCGCCCTATGACCGTGCCTCTGCCGAGGCCATCGTGGCGAGCCATGACCACGCCTATCTCGCCGCGGGCGAAGCCGGGTTGCTGGTGTTCGATGTTTCCACGCCCGCCCAACCGCGGTTCGTGACCGCGCTTTCCCTGCCGGGATTTGCCGCCGGCCTGG
>CAYYSX010000479.1:0-3068 GCA_964474315.1 uncultured Verrucomicrobiota bacterium
TCCCGCGATAATCTCTTCCGCCATGCCACTCGTCATCGAGCTTGCGCCCCGTGAGTGCCATTCCAGACACCCATCGGTTGAAGAATCAGGAATTGCAACTTTCTGCTTTTCGCTTTGCTCCCCTCTTTCACTTTCGCTCCCTTGTGCTGGAATAACCTCATGAAAGTCGAACTCGATATTCCGGATTCCGCCCTGTCCGCCCTTCGTCAAGCGCCGAGTGAACTCGCAGCCTGTCTCCGGCTCATGGCAGCCGTCAAGCTCTACGAGATCGGCCATCTCAGCCAGGAGCGCGCTGCCGAGCTGGCCGGAAGCTCCCGCCAGGACTTCCTTCTTCAAATGTCCAGGTTGGGCGTCACTCCTTTTCAAGGAGTCGAGGATGAGCTCGCCACGCTCGCATCCATGCCGTGACCTTGATCTTCAATGCCTTTCCCCTTATTCTGTCACTCCGCACAGATTCCTAGCCTGATGAACAACCATCCTCATATTGCCGCCGACCCCGGGGTCATGACCGGCATGCCTTGCATCAAAGGCACCCGCGTCACGGTTGCCAATATCGTCCGGCAGATCGCGGCGGGGCGAACCCCAGATGAAATTCTCCGTGATTATCCTTACCTTCCTCCCGAAGCGATCCGGGCCGCGCTTGAATTCGCTGCCGATATCTCCGCGGTGGAAACATACGAGTTGCTGGCTTCGTGAAGCTGATTCTCGACGAAAACCTTCCGCCGCGCTGGCGGGATTATCTTGCTCCCTTCGGGATCGCCGCCGTTCATTGGAAAGATATCGGAAATATCGGAGATCCTGATGATGCCATCTTCGACTACGCTTGCGAGCACCAGGCCATCATTGTCACCCAGGATCTGGATTTCACGAGAATGCTTGCGTTGCGCGGAACCCGTTTGCCCAGTGTCATTCAGCTTCGCGTGTCGTGTCCGACACCGGAATTGACAGGGCCCGCAGTGGTCCGGATTCTGCAAGACCATCAGGAGCAACTTCTCGCCGGCTGTCTGATTTCTCTTGATTCTAGGCGTCATCGAATCCGCCTGCTCCCTTTGCATGGATGATGGTTGCTGGTTGCTCGCTGCCGGGAACCCAGCCGCCAATCACCAACAAACAACCGTCCACTAACCCCCGCCAGTGACCACGACCTGAGCCCCAAAGATTTCTACGCCGTCCGAGACGTCTCCTTCGAACTCCGCCGCTGCGAGTGCCTCGCCCTCGTCGGCCACAACGGCGCCGGCAGGAATCACCAGCTAAACCAATAAGGCATGTCAAACCCGAGGATCCGAAACGAGCATCGAACTCAATTTTGCAGTTCTCACGTTCAAGCACACGATCAAGCGGGAGAAGTAGGCATCCACTTTCCCCAAAGCGCCCTCTGACCTCTGCCCGCCGGCCTCCTCTCCCTCTAATGCCGGGCTCATATCCGCTGTCGGTCCCTGTCTGGACGCGGTTTCCTCTGCCGGTCTCTTCATCACCCCGGCGCATCTTGACCTCATCCGCAGGCAGGCTGGCGAATCGTGAGCAGCCGCCGTCGAAGCGATCCGCAACAGCAAGCCGACGGATCGACCGTGATCATGACCACCATGATCCGCCGAGCCGGCGGCAATGCATCATTTCAACTTTCCGATTTCCCCATTTCCGCTCTTTTCACCCGATTTTTTTTGCGAGCGGATTCTTCCAGCGCAGCCCGGAGAACCGGCTGAAATCCACGTCTGTGGTATGCAGGACCAGCCCGCGCTCGATCGCGAGCGTCGCCAGATGCGCGTCCGTGGTCAGATTGCCCGCGGTTCCGGCCTGGCGGATCAACCCTGAGAGCTTTTCAAGATGCGCTTCCGAAGGATGAATGATCGCCACATGCGGGAGAGTGAGCCATTCCTGAACCCTTTCCAGGGCTTCATCCGGCAGGAACGGATGGGTGAAGATCCTCGGATGCGTGCTCAGCCGAATGAATCCCAGGATGACCACCCACGCCAGTTTGACCCCCATAGGCCCGGCCAGACACTGATCCCACCATTTCCGTGCCGCCTCGTGATTGGAATCCAGGGTGTTGTGGGCGTAAAGCAACAGATTCACGTCCGGTAGAATCATGGCCGCGCCTCCTTTTCGAGATAAGCATCCACTTCCAGATCGTCGCAGAGTTGGTTCAGGCGATTCGGATCAATTCCAGGCCTCAGGCCGAGCGGGGCTGGACGCGTGACCACTTTCGTCACGGTCCTCTCCTCGTTCTCCATCAAACCCTTGCGCAAGGCCGCGTTGACCACCTGCTTGAAAGGCTGGCCCAGTTCCCGGCACCGGCGCTCCAGAAGTCCCGCCAGGTCGTCGTCAATGGTCAGGGTGGTTCTCATGAGCACATCATGACACCTTGGATTTTGATGTCAAGGCATCAAGTTTTCGCCCTCTCCGTGGAGAGGGAAACCGGAGAGCTGAAACGAAACCCGCCGCCTGGAAATCATCAAACAGACATGCAGGAAGTCTGCGACATCCTGGAGCGGCTCGTCCACGAAGGAGCGCTGAGGAGTTATGCTTAAAAGGGACACGCATGCTTTTCATGCTGCGGGTTCAATTCTGAACGTGTTGTTTTGTCGCGGAAATGGGAAGCGGCTGGTGGCCAGCGCCAGCCCTGCCTGGGAGCTCCGCGGGAAACCACGGCCTTTCAAGCTTGCTAATAATCGGGGGGCCTGTTCTCGCTGAATCTGCTGTGGCGTTCTTGCCTCATGGATTTCGTCACCATCGAAGACCGCGTTGACCGCCTGGAAGCCTTGTTCGGCCGGTTCATCACCGACATGGCTCGACAAAAGCCGTGACGGCTCAAGAGTCCTGAGGTTCCGCCTGGAAACCAGAAGCCAGAACCAGCCCCTGTCTTCAGACCTGCCCATCGGCCCTCTGATCCCTGACCTCCGACCTCTGACCTCTGACCTCTGATCCCTGCGCACTGCCTGCGGCCCGCCACCCACCGCCCCCTTGAACCACGGGGTTTCCCGTGATAATCTCTTCCGCCATGCCACTCGCCATTGAGCTTCCGCCCCGTGAGGAACAGCTCGCCTTCAACCGGCGGCGCTGGGAGGAAA
>CAYYSX010000480.1:0-3068 GCA_964474315.1 uncultured Verrucomicrobiota bacterium
GGCCTGACGCTCGGCTTCGAAGCGGGCAATGACCTCCTTGGTGTCCATGCCCAGCTTGATGACTTTCAGGGCGACGCGGCGGCGGAGGGGTTCGGTTTGCTCGGCGACGTACACGACGCCACAACCGCCTTCGCCGACCTTCTCCAGCAGCTTGTAGCGGCCCAAGATCCGGCCGAGGGGTTCATCGGGTGCGTTAGTGAGGTCCAGCTTGAGAGCGGGTCGGTCGGCGTCGGGCTGGGTGGCCAGCAGCGAGTCCTGGGCGTCGTGCGCCGCCAGCAACGCTTCCAAACGCTTTCGGAGCGGCTCATCGCCCGCACACTCGCGGTCCAGCCACGCGGAGCGCTTGGCCGCCGGCTGGGTCAGCGCGTCTTTGAAGAGCATCTCTTCGCGTGAAGGATTCATATCCCGGGTTCTGGTAGGGGTGCTTCCGTTAGTCTTTCACGGTCGTTCCCACGACGTCGAACCAAGATCGTTGTTGAAGTGAGGTCTCATCCTCCTCCAACGCAAAAGCTCGGCACAAAGTATGGGGCAAATTCAGCGAAGGTGGTTGGAAGGTCGGGAAGCGTCCCACCCGCCCGCGGAATCTCCTCGGATTTCCGGCCGTCGCCGCCGCCCCTTGATCAATTGCTGGACTTCGGTCCGGGGCGGATCAGCAGCGTGTCATCCGAGGAGAGCGGGATGAGCACCCGGTTGCGTTTTACATCGTACCCCAGATCAGCCGGGGCGTGGAGGTCGCTGACCAACCTGGTGATTCGATTTCCGTCGAGATGGTAAACGCACCGGCCCTCGCCGCTGGACACCAGGAAGCCGCCCGGTCCGTCGTGGGGCGTCGGCCGATCACCGTGGAGCATCTGCTCCCAGAACACCGCCACCACCCCGTCCAGCCGCCCCGCGGGCAGCATCTCCAGGCTGGTGAAGCCGCCTCTGTCGTTGGCCTGCATCACGTAGAGGCACGGCAGGTCACCCCCGGTTAGCGCGTAACCCGCGCCGACGAACGCGATACTCACCGGCGGACCAAAAGGGTCGTCGCTGAAATAACGGCGCCGCGCTTCGGCCATGGCCGGTTCGTTTGCGGGTTCAGGCCGCGCGCCAAAGCGGAGCTCCCGAAAAACGTCTCTTAGCTCCGGCATCGTGTGCTGTTTCACCTCCCCCGTGGTGGTGTCCAACGCCACCAAGCGCGGTCGGCCGTTCGGTTTCAGTCCGGTAATGCCGTCGCGCGCGAGACCGCTGTCCGTGAGCAGCAGGTGCGTGCCGTCCCCGCCGGGAAACAGGACGGGGGTGAGGTCCTTCAGATACGACGCCCCTTCCACCGCGATCTCACCCCGGGCCTTCCCAGTCACACGATCGAACCGTCGGACCACATCCATATCCGCCACCCACAGACTGTCGCCCAACACCGCCATGCCCTTGGGCGCGTGCAAGGTCACCCCCTCGGCGGCGCCATCAATCCATTTGAGCGCGTCCACCGTGCCGTCGGGCCGTACGCGACTGATGAAGCCGTTGTCATCCGGGTCGAGCAGATGGCCATGGACGTTCGCCACGAGATACACATCGGCAGCTTTGTCCCAGGTCACGGACACAGGCGTTCGGAAGCCGGCATCGCGCACGTCAATCGAATCGATCTCTGGCGCGGCAGGGGATTCCCTTGCGGGCGGTGGCGGCGCCTCGGGTTGCACTTCGATGCCCAGCGACACAGTGGCCGGCCCTTCGTGGACCGCGGCGGACGCAGCCGGCCCCGTGCGCTGCCGGACGGATTGAGTTTCATTGCCGAAGAGGTCCGCCGGGGTCAGCAGGCAAAGCCCAGTGAGCGCGGCGGAAAGGGTTGTTTTCATGGCGGCATGGATTGGCTGGTTCCTGGTTCGCCCGGTGCCGAGGACTCCCTCCACCGGACTTGCTTCTGTCCTCCTTAAGCGCACTGGCCGCCCGAAAAGTAGGTTAGTCTGATTCGACCTTCCTTACGAAGATTGCGTTTTTAACGCTTTCGACTTCCTGGCCGTACTTCCAGATCAAGAGCAGGGCTGGAGCGGGTTCATCTTTCTCTGTTCCGCCACTCCGGGTCGGTCGCATCCCGCGGATCGAAGAAATTCTCCTGGCCCGTGATCCGGCCTGCGGCATCCACCTGGAAGCGGTCCACTACCCGCAACATGCAGGCGGGCTGGCGGAGGTGGCAGAGGAACTCGACCGCTACCCCCGTCAGGTCGCGGTTCACATAGGTGTCCACCACCTCCACCCCAGCGACCAGGGTCGGCAGCGGCGCCCACCACTTCTCCCGCAAGTTCGCGCGCCCGGCGAGCGGCACGCCCGAGCCTCCGGGGCACAGCGGCGCCCGGAGTACCACCGCTTCGGAATAAGGAATGGCCTCGAAATCACCCTTGCCGAGAGCGTCGATGACGTAGGCTCGCGCGAGTCGGTGTAACTGTGCGGCCCGGACCGCCGCAGCGGGCCCGTCAGGAGGATTGGAATTCATGGTATGTTCTGTGACTATATTAGTGTTCGTCGGGAAGAGACCGTCCATGGCACTCCGTCTGAGCCGAGCCTTCGCACGGCCGGGACCGTCCTGACTGTCAAAGCGCATCTCCGGGCTGGAAAGTAGGGCGGGAGATTACTCCGCCGTCACCGCGACCAGGATGAGACAGGCATGCTCGATGGTTGAGATCAGGTCGAAGCTTTGCACGATCTCGCCGGGCTGCGGGTTTTCCCAGGTCGTCTTGAAGAGACGGATCGTTTGTCTGTCGGCGTTCTGACCCGTCCAGGCTACTTCCATTCGGCTCACGTCCTCGCCGGGATGGGCCCACCCCCTCCAGTCGGTGACCTCGTGGCCGATGCGCAGGGGAATCTCGTGCGTCCGGCCATCGGCGTGGCGAACGACATAGCGGCCGATCGTCAGGCCCCGACCTCGACCTAGGTGTTGATCCGTCCTGATGGCGGCGTGGAGGAAATGGAGACGGCGGACGGGCAGGCCGACGGCGATGCCGGACACCTGGTGCGGATAGGGTTCGCGGCTGGGGGTCTCCAGATCGCCGCACAGGATGAGACCACGAATGTCAAAGGACACCCCGGCCAGCATC
>CAYYSX010000481.1:0-3065 GCA_964474315.1 uncultured Verrucomicrobiota bacterium
CGCCAGCCGTCGGCTTCCTGAAAGTAGAGACTTCGTTCGGACCAATACTTGTTACGCGGTGGCAAGGAGAGTTCAAAGACTTGTCCATTGGTAAGAACGCTGCTGCGCGAACTGTCCGGCCAACCGCCCCAATCTCCGAAGATCCGGACCCGGACCTCGTCCGCCAGTTCGGCCGGTGCATTCGTAATCTCCAAGCCAAGGGAAGTGGTCCGTCCCCACAGGAGAGTCGCTTCGAAGTTGAGTGTGCATCGGGTGCCCGACTCATCCCGGATCGCCAACGTCAACACGTCGCCAATCCACCTCTCCGTTTCATGAGTACCGGAGAGCCAATTCACCAACACCACATAGACCCCGGCCACCACGAAGGGGATCGGCAGCAGCGCAAACACTCCCAACTGCCAGGGATGCCGCCGCATCCACATGATTGCCTGCACCAACGGCGACACCGGCCGGGCCTGCACCGGCCGACCGTCGAGCCAATTCTCCAGGTCCTCCGCCAGTTCCTTCGCGCTGTCGTACCGGGCTGAGGGTTCCTTGCGCAGGCACTTGAGGACGATCTGAGCGAGGTTACGCGGGATGCTCGCCCCGCTGGGCATGGTGGCGGGCAACGGCGGCGGCTCGGCGTTCCGCACCTTCTCCAGAATTTCCAGCGGCGTGCCGGTGAAGGGCGGCCGGCCAGCCAACAACTCGTACAGGATGACTCCCAGACTCCACACATCCGTGGCCACAAACACCTCCTCGCCCCGTGCCTGTTCAGGTGACATGTAAGCCGGGGTGCCCACGATTTGCTCCGTGGCCGTCAGGTTGGCCTCCGAGGTCAACCAGCGCGCCAGGCCAAAATCCCCCACCAACGGTTCGCCCGCGGCATCCAGCAGAATGTTGCCGGGCTTGAGGTCGCGGTGAATCACGCCGCGCTGATGGGCGTGATGCACCGCCCGGGCCACCTTCTGCACCAACGTGGCCGCCGCGCGCGGATCCCCGGCAACGCGACCCCGCGCCTGGGCCAGGCTGCCGCCCGGCAGATAACGCATCGAGAAGTACGGACTGCCCTCGTGCTCGCCGACTTCGTAAATGGGAACAATGCCCAGGTGCGCCAATCGCGCGACCGACTCGGCCTCGAGCCGCAGGCGGGCATGGGCCACCGGGCCGGCGAGCGCGCCACCATGCAACACCTTGACCGCCACCTCGCGCTTCAGGCTTCGCTGCCGGGCGCGCCACACCGTCGCCGCGCCACCGGCGGCGATCTTCTCCAGCAATTCATAGTCGCCGAGATAACGCACCACCTGCTCCGCCGTTGGATCCGACGCCGGGGCCAACCCGAACCCCAATGCACACGCCACGCAGGTGGCGTCTGCCGTCAGGAGCTGCGCGCCGCAGCGGGGGCAGCTGGGGGGTAAGTCAGCCATGTCTTGCGATGGGTCACCTTACCACGGAATCAGTCCTCCATGATCCGATAAAAATAAGGACCGGGTCCGAAGGCATCCTTATCCAGGTACGTGGTCTGGTTTCCCTCCGAGGGGATCGCAACACCGTCGGGCCGGTCCTCGAAACTCGCTGCCGGCTCGGCCAGCGCGGTGGCGCGGCTTACCGTGTAGCTCTTCCCCGCCTTGCTGGCCCACTTGATGACCAAACCCGCACCGGTGAGCTCAAGGTCCGAGGACAGCCAGAGCGGATAATCACTGGCGTCGAGCGGATTGGTTCCGTAGGCACGCTCCACCGCATCGGGGACGCCATCGCCGTCGCTGTCATGGCGATCCACGGGCGGCTTACCAACAACCAGCAGGTCGGCTCGCTCGACCCGACCGCGGTCGGTGAGTCCAAAATTGAACTGCGCCTTGCTAGGATCGGAAAAGGTGGCGGCCTGTCCATCACAGGTGGCCGCGCGGGAATAGGTGCGGCTCACGGTCGCCAGCCCCAACGTATTGGCAGTCGCGTCAAACGTCTGGCCACCTGCCGAACGAGTCTCGAAGGGGAGGCGGACCAGATAAAAAGTCTGCCCATTGATGCCTATCAAGGTGGCGGGAAGCGAAACCGAATCGCCGCCCCCTTGGGCTTGAAGGACGACCGAGGTCACGGCGACCGGCGTCCGAGTATCCCGGTCCAGGATCTGCCCATAGACCAATAGGCCCGGCTCGGGAATGCCGGGCACGGATTGGGCCGCGGCCCCGCTAGGCAGGGATAGGCATAAACCGAATAACAGGAACGTGGGTGTGTATTGCTTTAGTTTCATGAATATCTCCTTTCATTATCTATATCATAGTTGACAATATGGGTGATAGAAGTAGCGTTGCCTCCAAAGCGGGCGAGCGCCTCGTCCGGGAGCGCGGACGGCTCGTCCGCCCGAATCCGATCGAGAAGCGGAGGGGTCATTCTTGATTTGCGATTGGTTTGCGGTGCTGCGCACCGCTTTGGAGGCGGCCCCGGGGAAGAGGTCGAAGGGGGTGGGACATTCGGACGTCTGGGTCGCGTTCCATCCAAAGCGGCGGGAACCACCGCACTCCAAAGGATTGGCCCTTTCCAATTGCCCATGGAGGAAGCTAATGGCGTCCAGGACGGACCAACTGGATATCGGTGGAGCAACCCACCCCTTTGGACGTGTAATGAGTGGCAGAATCTCCGGCCGAGCAAATTCACTCCTGGCCCTGGCGGGGCCACAGACCCTAGCCCAGGGCTGAGCCCGGCGATGCCCTGGGCCACGGTCCTCCACCAAGGTGCGCCCTGGAGGGGCGCTAGAGGCTCTGGCGCCCCTCCAGGGCGCATAACCTCTTCGCCGGTCCAGACCCGGGGCCGCGCCTAGCGGGCGCGGCCCCGGGCTGGAGTCTCCCGGCCTTTCAGGCCGCAATAGAAGCCGGCCGAGGAGATGGCCGCCGCCCTCCCCTCCGTCTTCTACCCGGGAAGCTGAATGGCCACCCCCATTCGGTTTCCTTACACGCTCGTCCGGGGACGGCGCGAACCTATTGTAGAACCGGTGGGCTGATCCGCCTCCCTGGTGGGTTTTGACCGTCAAACCGTCTTTGGCGTTGGCGGTATGGAGTTGGGTGGACATAGGAATGGGGGTTAAACTC